>NZ_JARJBD010000001.1:0-495170 GCF_029269925.1 Rhodococcus sp. T2V | reverse complement strand
CCCACCGCTACCAGGTCACCGACCTCGGACTCGACACCGCGAAGTTCCTCACCTGCGTCCACGATCGGGTCCTGCGCACGGGCCTGGCCGAACTCGCCACCCCGACAACAACTCCCGGCCGCCTCCGAGCGGTTGCGACCGCGTACCGCACCGCCGTCGATACCCTCACCGGCGCAGCGCAACTCGCAGCCTGAAACACCAAGCCGTCGAACGTGACCCGAACACCACAAACTTGACTCAATAATCCGGCTACGCCATCTTTAGCTACCTAGGGCGTGTCTCTCAATTCCTCTCGGATGCACCTGGCGAAACGATCGTCGTCCGGCAAGGCGGAGGAGAAGCCGATACCGTTGTTGTATCGGCGCCGACGACAACGCAGCAGGGCGGCGATCGGGCGCCAGGTGCGCCGACAAGGGAGTTGAGAGACATGCCCTAGACCTGTCGCCACTTCCGCCACGAAGAGGAACCGCCGCGGCATATCGTGGACTGATGACCGATCCATCGCCGCAGGACGGGCCACGGTTCAGTGGTCTGCGTGCCTTGTTCGTCAACTGCACCCTCAAGCGGTCACCCGATGTGAGCAACACCCAGGGGTTGATCGACCGCAGTGTCGGCCTGATGGAGAAGGAAGGCGTCTCGGTCGACCAGTTCCGGGCGGTGGACCACGACATCGCGACCGGCGTCTACCCGGACATGACCGAGCACGGGTGGCCGAGCGACGAATGGCCACAACTGTTCCGGCGCGTGCTGGACGCCGACATCCTGGTACTGGCGGGCCCGATCTGGCTCGGCGACAACGGTTCCGTCACCAAGCAGGTGATCGAGCGGCTGTACGGGTGTTCGTCGCTGCTCAACGACCACGGCCAGTACGCGTACTACGGGCGGGCCGGTGGGTGTCTGATCACGGGCAACGAGGACGGGGTCAAGCATTGCGCGATGAACATCCTCTACAGCCTCCAGCATCTCGGATACGTGATCCCGCCGCAGGCCGACGCCGGATGGATCGGTGAAGCCGGGCCCGGACCGTCGTATCTCGATGAGGGGTCGGGCGGCCCGGAGAACGATTTCACCAACCGCAACACCACGTTCATGACGTACAACCTCATGCACGTCGCCGCGATGCTGAAGAAGGCAGGCGGGTTCCCCGTGTACGGCAATCAACGCTCGGAGTGGGACGCCGGTTGCCGCCCCGACTTCGCCAACCCGGACTACCGCTGAGCCGCCCCACCCGAGAGGGAAGTCATGTGCCGATTGTTCGGGCTGTCCGCCGCCCCGCACCGCGTCCGCGCGTCGTTCTGGCTGCTGGACGCCCCGGACAGCCTGGCGCAGCAGAGTCACCGCGAGCCGGACGGCACCGGCCTCGGCACGTTCGCGGAGGACGGGACGCCGGTGGTGGAGAAGCAACCGCTCGCGGCGTACGAGGACGCGGAGTTCGCGCAGGAGGCGAAGCACCGGTACTCGGCCACGTTCGTCGCGCACATCCGTTTCGCGACCACGGGCGAACTGCTTCCGCAGAACACTCATCCGTTCGCCCAGGACGGTCGCGTGTTCGCCCACAACGGCGTGGTCGAGGACCTGCCGAAGCTCGAGGCGGAACTGGGCTCCGATCTCGCACTCGTTCACGGCGACACCGATTCGGAACGCGTCTTCGCGCTCGTGACCAGTCACATCGGCAGGAACGGCGGCGACGTCACGGCAGGGATCACGTCGGCCGCGCGGTGGCTGGCCGACAACGTGCCGATCTACGCGCTCAACATCCTGCTCACCACCCCCGGCGAATTGTGGGCGCTGCGCTACCCGGACACCCACGACCTGCTCTTCCTCGAGCGGCGCGCGGGCGGTCCGAGCGGCGGACGCCACCTCCAGCACGCGAGTACCCCCGGCCGGATCCGGGCCAGGTCGGAACATCTCGCCGAGCGTCCCGCGGTGGTCGTCGCCAGCGAACAGATGGACGAGGACCCCGGGTGGACGCCGCTGCAGCCGGGCGAACTGCTGCACGTCGGCCGCGACCTCGGCGTCACCCGCGATGTGATCGTCGATCGCCCGCCGCGGTACCCGATCCGCCTCGCCGACCTGAACGCCCGCGCGGCGGCGGCGCAGACCGAGAAATAGCTACCCGGTCAGAACTCGACCCGCACGTGCTCGCTGACGGGACGGGCCTGGCACGCGAGGATGTAGCCGCTCGCGATGTCCTCGGGGTCGAGGATCGACGCGTTGTCCATGTCCACTTCACCCTCGACGACCGTGCATGCGCAGGAACCGCATTCACCCTCACGGCATGAGTAGGGGACGTCGAGTCCCGTGGACAGCATGACGTCGACGAGCGTCGCCCGGCGCGGCCAGGTGAGGTTGTGCGCTTCGCCGTCGAGTTGCACCTCGACCGTCGACGCCGTTCCCTGTTCCGTGTCCGACAGGTCCTCGACGACGACGTCCGCGAACGGATCACCGGACAGCGAGGTGAACACTTCGGCGTGCACCCGATCCCGTGGGACGCCGGCGAGCGCGAGCGACTCGTGGATCGCGTCCATGAAGGGGCGCGGCCCGCACAGGTAGGCGCGGTGGTCCCGGAACCGGTCAGACAGATTGGCCAGCTGGCGTGGTGTCGGCAGGCCCTGCACGCTCTCGAGCCAGTGCACGACGGTCAGCCGGTGTTCGTGGCGGGCGGCGAGGTCGCGCAACTCGTCGGCGAAGATCACCGATTTCTCGTCCCGGTTCGCGTACACGAGAACGACTTTCCCGTTCCCTTCGCTCAGCGCCGATTTGAGGATCGACATCACCGGGGTGATTCCGCTGCCCGCGGCGAACAGGATCAGGTCTTCGTCCAGGCTCGCCGGGGTGAACACTCCGGCAGGCGGCAGCACCTCGATGCGGTCACCGACGCCGACGTTGTCGCACAACCAGTGCGAACCGTAGCCGCCTGCGGTGCGCTTGATCGTCACCTTCGGCAGGTCGTCGGTGAACGGCGAACTGGCCAGCGAGTAGCACCGCGCGACGGATCCCGTCCGGTCGCTCGGGATGCGCAGAGTCAGGAACTGACCCGGCTTGTAGGCGAATTCGTGCCTGCGCTCGTCGGGCACGTCGAACACCAGCGACCGGGCGTCGGACGTCTCCTCCACGACGGCGGCCACGGTGACCACTACTGATCGCGAACTGCGTGGTGTTTCAACGGTCGTCATCGCGACGGTGCCCTCTCGCTACGGTAATTCGATCCTGCCGAAACTAGTGCAGTTCGACAGTGGTGGCCTCAGCCCTTCCCGCTGGGCGGGACCCAGATCTTCGCCGTCAGCCCCAACGGGACTGCCCGCCGTCAGCCCCAACGGGACTGCCCGCCGTCTAGGGGGATGGTCGCCCCGGTGAGATAGCCGGCGTCCTCGCCGACGAGGAACACGACGGCGCGCCCGATGTCGGTCTCCGCATCGCCGACGCGTCCGAGTGGGATGCCCGCCACGAACTCCGCCGCCTCGTCCGGATTCCGGTCCATCCACCGCGCGAGCGCCGGACTCTTGGCGTGCGGGGCGACGGACAGCACGCGGATGCCGTCCCGGCCCCACTCGCACGCCGCCGACCTGGTCAGCGAACGCATGCCCTCCTTGATCGAACCGTAGGCTCCGTAGTTGCTGGCGTCCCAGCGGACGGCCGCCGACGTGACGAGGTTGACGATCACGCCGCCGCCGCGCGAGACCATGTGCGGGTGGCACGACTGCATCATCCGCAGCGTCGCGAGGGGTCCGGTCGCGAACGACCGCTCGTACTCCTCGTCGATCACCGACAGGATCGGTCCCGGTGAGCAGTCGTTGGCGTTGTTGACCAGGATGTCGACGCCGCCGAACAGATCCACGGTCCGCTCGACGGCGGACGTGATGTCCTCGCGCCTGCTGACGTCGCACACCACCGGTGCGCTGCGGGCGCCGATCGCGGCCAGTCGCTCGCACGTGTCGTGCAGTTTCGATTCCGTGCGTCCGGCGACCGCGATCGCAGCCCCTTCCCGTGCGAGGGCGAGGGCGATTCCCTGCCCGATCCCCTGGCCCGCACCCGTGATCAGTGCGACCTTGCCGTCGAGTGTGTTCATGTCCGCTCCCGTTCCCCTACTATCGAGACCAAGCAATTGCTTGGTCGTGCATATTCACTGATCCCCGCCGAGCGCCGGGTCTCCCCCGCGCTCCTCACTCCGAAGGTCTTCCCCGTGACACATCCCCACCCTCTCGATTTCAGTGGCCGCTCCGTCGTCGTGACGGGCGGCACCAAGGGCATCGGCTTCGTCGTCGCCGAGTCGTTTCTCGCCGCGGGTGCGAACGTGCTCGTGTGCGGCCGCTCCGCGCCGGACATCCTGCCCGCACACGGCGATCGCACCGCCGCGTTCCGCGCCACCGACGTTCGCGACCACGCCGACGCCGCCGGACTGATCGACGACGCCGTCGCCCGATTCGGCCGCCTCGACGTCCTCGTCAACAACGCGGGCGGGTCGCCCGACGCCGACGCGGCCACCGTCTCGCCGCGCTTCGTCGAGAAGATCGTCGCGTTGAATCTGCTGGCACCCTTCACCGTCGCCCAGGCCGCGAATGCGGTGATGCAGCAGCAGTCCGACGGCGGCGCGATCGTCAACATCGGCAGCGTCTCGGCCCACGATCCGCAACCGGGCACCGCCGCCTACAGCGCCGCGAAGGCGGGCCTGCTCGTGCTGACGAAAGCGCTTGCGCTCGAATGGGCTCCGAAGGTCCGCATCAACCACATCACCACGGGCCTCATCCGCACCGAGAGCGCGGCGTCCGTCTACGGCGAGGACGGTGGCGCCGCCGTCACCCGGACCCTTCCGATGGGGCGGATGGCGGTGCCGTCCGACATCGCGGACGCCTGCCTGTTCCTGGCGAGCCCGCAGGCGTCGTACGTCAACGGCGCCGATCTCGCCGTCCACGGCGGCGGCGAATACCCGGCGCGGTACCTCGCGACCCACTCCTGACCTCGACACCGAATGCCGCACCGGTTCAGTTCACCTGCACCGGTAAGGCATTCGGTGACGGACGGCGACCGTGCGGTCAGCCGAACGCGGCGCGGGCGCCTGCGATCACCGGCGCGTCGTCTCGGACCAGTTCGAACGACGCGTCACCCGGATCACCCCACGCCCGCAACGACGGCGCGTCGCCCGGGTACACCGGTGCGGCGAACCGTCCCTCGAGCCGGGCGAGGTCGGCGGGGTGCACGTCCAGCGCCCGCGCGAGTTCCAGCGCGCTCGCGGCGAGGGTGCACAGGCCGTGCATGATCGGCCGGGGCTGCCCGATCCGCTCCGCCGCCGCCGGATCGATGTGGATGTGGTGCCGGTCGCCGGTCAGCCGGTACAGCGCCGCCTGGTTCCCGGCGGTGTGCAGGACACGCTGCACGACCGGTTCGCCCTCGGGCCGAGACGGTTTCGCGGGACCGCGATCGCCGCCGAACCCGCCTGCGCCCGGCGCGAACAGCGACCAGGTGGCGACGAAGAACTCCGATTCGACGCGCACCTCGAACACCGCCGCCGAACCCTTGTCCCACACCTCGCCGACGGACGCCGACAACGCGATCTCGCCGCGGCGCGGAAGGGGGGCGAGCACCGTCAATTCCTGCGACCCGTGCAGCGCCGTCTTGGTGTCGAAGGCGCCCCGCGATCCGAGTTCGTCCGGCGCCCACTGGGCGAGGGTGAGAGCGAAGGTGGGCAACACCCGCAGACGCTCCTCGAAGACGAGGTCCAGTTCGGTGGCCGTCGCACCCACCGACAGTGCGTACAGGATGGCATCGCGCTCGTCGTACCTCACGATCCGGGTGCCGAGGTCCTCACCCCGCCACGCTCCTGCCGTCGTGCGCTCGGTTGTCGTCATGATCAGTCCTCTCTGCCCAGGATCAGGCCGCTGGTGGGCACGGCGGTGCCCGCGGTCACCAGCACGTTGCCGATGCCGTCCGGTTGTGTGGTCGACGTTCCGCGGATCAGGCGGACCGCCTCCGCGATGCCGTTGACGCCGTGCAGATAGGCCTCGCCGATCTGCCCGCCGTGCGTGTTGGACGGGAGGCGTCCGCCGATCTCGAGGTTGCCGTCCCGGATGAAGTCCTTCGCGTCGCCGGGGTCGCAGAATCCGAGTTCCTCGAGTTGCGGCAGGACGAGCGGGGTGAAGTGGTCGTAGAGGATCGCCGCCGCGATGTCGTCCGGCGCGAGACCGCTCTGCCCGTAGAGTTGCCTGCCGACGAGGCCCATTTCGGGTATTCCGGTGATGTCGGGCCGGTAGTAGCTCGCCATCATGTGCTGGTCCTTGCCGGAGCCCTGCGCGGCGGCCTTGATCATCGCCGGCGTGTTGCGGAGGTCCTTGGCGCGTTCGGCGGAGACGACGACGAGCGCCTGGCCGCCGTCGGTTTCCTGGCAGCAGTCCAGTAGGTGCAGCGGTTCGGCGATCCACCGCGACTGCTGATGGTCGTCGAGGGTGATGGGCCTCCCGTGGAACCAGGCGGCGGGGTTGACGGCGGCGTGCTTGCGGGCGACGACCGCGACCCGGCCGAAGTCCTCGCTCGTGGCGTCGTACCGATGCATGTACCGGCGGGCGAACATCGCCACCCACTGGGCGGGCGTCGACAGTCCCTGCGGGGTCAGCCAGGCGTAGGCGGCCCGGTCCGCGGTGCTGTCCATCGGGCGGTCGTGCTGCCCGAGTCCGTAACGCACACCGGACCGTTCGTTGAACGCGCGGTAGCAGACGACGACGTCCGCGATGCCCATCGCCACGGCCATGGCCGCCTGCTGGACGGTGGCGCACGCGGCGCCGCCGCCGTAGCCGATGCGGGAGAAGAACTTCAGCTCACCGATGCCCGTATTGCGGGCGACGAGTACCTCCCCGTTGGTTTCGGCGGTGTACGTGGACAGTCCGTCCACCTCGGACGGGTCGATGCCCGCGTCGGCGAGCGCGGCGACGATCGCCTCGCACGCCAGTTGCAGTTCGCTGCGTCCGGAATGCTTGGAGAATTCGGTGGCGCCGATGCCGACGATGGCGGCGGCGCCCGACAGGGGGCTGGTCACAGGTCTCCTCGTGCAGGCAGGTCTCCTCGAGCAGGCAGGGCGACGACGACGGTGCCGGTGGCGTGGTCGCCGAGGCTGTTCGTGCCGCGGATCTTCACGGTCGCGCGGCCGTCGTCCTTCGCGACCACCTCACCGGTCAGGGTCATCGCGTCGCCGGGGTAGTTGGGGGCGCCGAGCCGAATCGCGATACGGCGCAGCGACGCGTGTTGGCCCGCCCAGTCGGTGACGAACCGCCCCACCAGCCCGTTGGTGGTGAGGATGTTCATGAACACGTCCTTCGACCCCCGCTCCACGGCGAGGGCCGGGTCGTGGTGGACGTCCTGGAAGTCGCGGGTGGCGAGCGCGGTGGCGACGATCAGGGTGCGGGTCAGCGGAATCACCAGCTCCGGCAGCCGGTCGCCGATCTGCACGGTGTCGTAGGCCGGGGCGCCGACGGTCGCGGTCATGCGACCACCTCGACGCCGGCCGCCAGTTGCGCACCCAGACGTGCCAGGTCGGAGGAGGCGGCGCCGAGTGTGGCGGCGAGCTGTTTGCCCCACAGCAGGTGCCGGTGCACCGGGTAGCCGGTGTCGACGCCGATCCCGCCGTGCACGTGCTGCGTGCGGTGGACGACCCGCTGGCCGCCGTCGGTGGCCCACCATTTCGCCACCGGCACGGCGGTTCCCGGATCCTCCCCGCTCCCGAGAAGCCAGACGGCCTGCCAGAGCGTCACACGCATGGCTTCGAGGTCGATGTAGCAGTCCGCGAGCTGGTGGGTCACGGCCTGGAATGTCGCGAGCGGGCGGCCGAACTGGGTGCGCCCGTTCAGATAGGTGACGGCCTGACGGACCGCACCTTCGCCCACGCCCAGCTGCAGGGCAGCGCCCGCGAGTTCCGCCCGGTCGAGCAGCCACCGCACCGCGGTGCCGTCCGCGGGGCCGAGCGGCTCTGCCGGCGCCCCGTCGAACGTGAGGTTCGCGCAGATCTCGTGGGTGGTCGACTCCGCCTGCTGCGCGGTCACTCCCGCGGTCCCCGGATCCACCAGGAACAGCGCCGGACCGGTCGGGGTAGTCGCGGACACGACGATGTGTTCGGCGAGGTGAACCACCGGCACCGCCGCCTTGGACCCGTGCAGCTGCCACCGGCCGTTCACCTCGCGGGCCGTCGTCGACGGTTCGCCCGGGGCATGCGGTCCGAACTCCTCGAGTGCGACGGTGAGGATCAGGCTGCCGTCCGCCGCCCCGGGGACCAGCACGTCCCGTTGGTCCGGCGTCCCGAACTCGGCGATCGCCAGCGCGCCGAGGACGTGCGGCCACAACGGAACCGGCGCCACGGTCCGGCCCTGCTCCTCGAGCAGCACGTACAGTTCCGCGAGTCCCGCGCCGCCGCCCCCGAGGTTCTCGGGCAGGGCGATGCCGAGCAGACCGGTGGTGGCGAGTTCGCGCCACAGTTCCCGGTCGATGCGGTCGGCGGTCGACTCGATTTCCTCGAGCCGTTCGGGTCGCGACTTGGCGGCGAACACGTCCGCGGCCAGTCCGCGCACCGCTTCCTGCTCCTCGCCGAATGTGAAGTCCATCAGTTCTCCTCCCAGGTGGCGGGCCGGAACGCGGGGAGCGTGAGTTCCGGGTCGGCGTCGATCCAGTCCAGTTCCACCGGCATTCCGATGTGCACGTCCCCCGGTTCGACGCCCGTCATGTTGGCGATCAGCCGGGTGCCCTCCGCGAGTTCGATCACCGCGACGATGAGGGGGTAGTCGAAGGCGTCGATCTTCGGGTGGTGGTTGACGACGAACGTGTAGACGGTGCCCCGTCCCGACGCGTCGACGGTGTCCCAGTCGGTGGAGCGGCACTGGCCGCACATCGGTCCGGTCGGGTGCCGCAGCACCCCGCAACTCGCGCACCGCTGGATGACGAGGCGGTGCTCACGGGCGGCCGCGAACCAGAAGGCGTTGTCCTCGTTCAGGGCCGGCCGCGGGCGCAGGGCGCGGGGGGCCGGGCGTTCGGCGGGCCGGAAGCGGAGTGTCCGCCACCGCTGGGTGCCGACGATCTCGCCGTCGCCGTTGCGGTACGTCTTGAGGGTGGTGACGAAATGCCCGGCGCCGAGCCCGGTCTGCTTCTCTGCGGACACGGACTCGACCACCTCGGTCGTGCTGACCCGGTCGCCGGGGCGCAGTTCGGCGAAGAATTCCTGGTCGGAGTCCGTGGCGACGACGGACGTGAATCCCGCCTCGTCGAGCGTGTCGACCAGTTCCGTCCAGACGGGTGACGGGTCGGAGCCGGACATCTTGTCGGAGTACGTGCGCATCGTCCACACCTGCAGCATCTGGGCCGGCGCGACCGCGCCGGGGCGGCCGGTGGCGCGTGCGGAATCGTCGTCGAGGTAGACGGGGTTCGTGTCCCCCATCGCCTCGGCCCAATGCCGGATCATGGGGGTGTTCACGGGGTCGGGACCCCAGGTGGCCGGGACGATCGTCCGACCCTCGAAGGCGCGGAGCCGGGTGAGGAGTTCGCTCATTTCACCCTCGTCTCGCGGACGAGCCCGAGGCCGAGGGTGCCGACCATGTCGCGGAGCACCTCGTTGACGCCGCCGCCGAACGTGTTCACCACGCTCTGCCGGGAGATCTGCTCGATCTGGCCCGCGAGAATCGCGCCCGGCGAACCCGGCCGCAGCCGTCCCGCGGCGCCGAGGATCCCGAGCAGCGTGCGGTATACGTCGACGTGGGTTTCGGTGCCGTACGTCTTGGTAGCGCCGGCGTCGGCGCCCGACAACTGATCCCGAGCGACGGCGGCGGTCATCTTCCAGTTCAGCAGTCGCATCGCCTCGAGCTTCGCGTGCGTGCGCGCGAAGTCCATCTGTACCCAGGGGATGTCGAGTGCGCCTTTCTCCCGAGCCCAGTCGAGAACCTGGTGCCACAAGCCGAGTGTGCGGCCGCCGAGCGCCGCGAGCCCGATCCGTTCGTGGTTGAGTTGCGCGGTGATCAGCTGCCACCCGCCGTGGACGTCGCCCACGACGTCCTGATCGCCGACCCGGATCCCGCTGTAGTACGTCGACGTGACCGTCAGCCCTCCCACGGTGTGGATGGGCGACCAGCTGAACCCGGGGTCGTCGGTGGGCACGATGAGGATCGAGATTCCCTTGTGTTTCGGGGCGTCCGCATCGGTGCGGCACGCCAGCCACACGTAGTCGGCGGTGTTGGCGCCGCTGGTGAAGATCTTGTTGCCGTCCACGATCCACGAGTCCCCGTCGCGCACCGCCCGGGTCTGCAGCGCGGCGAGGTCGGTGCCTGCCTCGGGTTCGGTGTAGCCGATGGCGAACACGATGTCGCCGGCGAGGATGCCGGGCAGGAACCGCGCCTTCTGCTCCTCGGTGCCGTACTTCATCAGCGTGGGCCCGACGGTGTTGACGGTGACGAACGGGAACGGCAACCCGGCCCGCTGCACCTCGTCGAAGAACACGAACTGGTCTTCGATCGACCGTCCCTGCCCGCCGTACTCCACCGGCCAGCCGACACCGAGCCAGCCGTCCTTGCCCAGCAGGCGCACGATGTCGCGGAAGTGTTCTCCGCCGACACCCTCCTCACCTGCGACGCGCCGCTTCTCCGCCGGCAGCAATGCCGCGAAGTAGGTGCGCAATTCCCGCCGGAGTTCCCGCTGCGCGGGCGATTCCCTCAGATCCATCGGCGATCTCCTCATGCCTGTGCGTGGCTGTCGCCACGTGCGTTCTGGACGCTAACCAGCCCTCCCCCGCCCCGGTGCCGGTGTCTCGGTCACCGGGAGGCGGCTGTCGCCGATGCCGGGCGTCCGATGGAATGGTGGAATGGCCACCGAATTCGCTCTCACCGAACTCACCGCCCGCTATGCGCGGGCCGTCGACCGGCGCGAGACGGCGACGCTCGCGGCGCTGTTCGACCCGGACGCGACGTTCGTCCTCCCGCCCGCGTTGACGGGCACCGGCGCGGCGACGGAACTGCGCGGCAGTGACGCACTCGCGTCCGCCGTGGTGGACGCCGTCACGCATCTGCATTCCACGCGGCACGTCGTCCACCAGCAGGTGCTCGACGTGGACGGGTCGACGGCGTCGGGTGAGACGTACTGCACCGCCCATCACGTCTATTCCGGCCGAAACGGATTCCGTGACAACCGGATCGCACTGCGCTACCACGACCGTTACGTGCTCGGCGACTCCGGCTGGCGGTTCGCCCGGCGCGAACTGATCGTCGACTTCAGCGAGGACGTGCCGGTCACCGTGCCGGACTGAGTCCCAGCCGGGCCGAGCAGGCGGCCATCTCGTCGACGACCTGGTCCAGGGACTGCGCGTGCCGGGACGCCGACAGGACGAGCCGGTTCGCGCCCAGGTCCCGGGACCGGTCGAGTTTCGCCTCGTCCAGCCGGGGCAGCGTGGCACCCAGCACGAGTTCGACGTCGGCGGGGTCGCGGCCCGCGCCTGCCGCGGCGGCCCGCATCCGGGCGATCGCCCGGTCCAGGTCGGCACCGGCCAGGCCGAGCGGCTGGAACCCGTCGCCGAGCCGCCCGGCGCGGCGTGCGGCGGCCGGGCTGTGACCACCGATGAAGAGCGGCACTCCCGAATCCCGCTGCGGTTTGGGCCAACTCTGCGCGCCCCGGAAGGAGAAGTATTCGCCCTCGAAGTCGACCGCGGCGGTGCCCGACCACAGGGCCCGCATCACCGCGATCGCCTCGTCGGCCACCGCGCCGCGTCGGTCGAAGTCGCCGCCGCACGCCTCGATCTCCTCCCGCATCCAGCCGAGACCGAGGCAGACGCGGAGACGTCCAGCGGACAGCCGGTCCAGGGTGGCGAGGCGTTTCGCCAGCACCACCGGGTGATGGTTGGGCAGTACCAGCACTCCCGTCGCGAGACCCAGGGTCGTCGTGGCGCCGGCGACGAACGACAGCAGTTCCAGGGGGTCCGGGAGGCTGCAGTCGTCGGGCAGATGCGACTTTCCGGTGGGCGAGTACGGGTATTCGCTCTCCGTGTCCGCGATGACGACCGAGTGTTCGACGGCGGAGATCTCGTCGAATCCGAGCGATTCGGCGGCCCTGGCGAATTCGAGTATCCACTCGGGCTCACCGGCCCGTCCCAGCTCGACGGGAATCACCACACCCAGTTTCATGTCACCCTCACCGTCACACGTGCAGGAATCGTTGCCGGCCGTGCGTGTGGAACTCCTGCTCCAGCGCGGCCTTCTCACTGTCGGTCATCTCGTGGTATTCGGGAACACCGCGTCCCACCCACCGGAAGACCGGATCGTCGCACCGCCAGCACTGCTCCTGCAGGGTCCGTTTGAGCACCTTGTTCGATCCCGTCACCGGCAGGTCCGTCGACACCCGGACGAATCGCGGGGCCGCCTTCGTGCCCAGGTCGTCCTGGCCGTCGAGGAACGCGGCGAACTCGACCGGATCGAAATCGGCCGGGTCCGACACCTCCACCGCGGCCATCACCTGATCACCCGACCTCGGGTCGGGCACGGCGTACACGCCGGTGGCGATCACTTGCGGGTGGCGGCGCAGAATCCGCTCCACCATCAGTGCCGACGTGTTCTCCCCGTCCACCCGGATCCAGTCGCCCTTCCGGCCTGCGAAGTAGATGAAGCCGGCCTCGTCGACGTACCCGAGGTCGCCCGTCCAGTACCACCCGTGCCTGATCCGGTCGGCGATCGCGTCCTCGTTCTTGTAGTAACCCTCGAACCGTGCCGCGCCCGCCTTGTCGATCATCTCGCCGATCGCCTCGTCCGGGTTGAGCACCCGGCCGTGCTCGTCGATCCGCGCCCGGGCCTTCTCCGCGAGCGTGTCGGGGTCGACGATGACGATGTTCTCGTTCGCGGGCCTGCCGAGCGCGCCCTCGGGGGCGTGCGGGTCGAGCGTCACCGAACCGGCGCCCTCGCTGGAGCCGTATCCCTCGTACAGTTCGGCGCCGAACCGGCGGACGAATTCGGTCTTGTCCTCCGGGGACGCCTCGGTCCCGAAACCGCGGACCAGCGTGTTGTCCCAGTCGTCGGGTTGTTCCGGGGTGGCCATCAGGTATGCCAGTGCCTTGCCGACGTAGGTGAAGAACGTGGCACCGAAGAAACGGACGTCGGGCAGGAAACCGGACGCGGAGAACTTACGCGGCAGGCAGACAGTGGCGCCGATGGCGAGGGCGGGCGCCCACAGCGCCATCAACGCGTTGCCGTGGAACAGCGGCATGCAGCAGTAGTCGACGTCCTCGCGCACGTGCCCGTACTTGGCGATGTTCGCGTACGCCAGCCGGGCGAGGCGGCCCTGGCTGCACCGCACCGCCTTCGACGTGCCGGTGGTGCCGGACGTGAAGAGCAGCAGGAACAGCGTCGACGGATCGAGCGTGGGGTCCTCGACCGGGTGCTCCACCGTGTGGGCCGCGACGAGGTCGGTGTAGGCCGGTTCGTCGACCAGCAGGAACCGGTCCTCGGACAGCCCGAGGTCGAGACCCGCGAGCTGCGCCTTCCCCGCGGTGTCCGTCACGATCAGCTGACAGTCGACGTACCGGATCTCGGCCTCGAGTTCCGCCCCGCGGCGGGTCGGGTTGATGCCGACGACGGTGGCGCCTGCAAGGGCCGCGCCGCCCAGCCAGAACAGGAACTCGGGGGTGTTCTCCAGCAGGACGCCCACGTGGAACGGGCCGTCGCGGCGCAGCGAGGACGCGACGGCCCCGCGCGCGGCACTCTCGTGCACGACCTCGTCCCAGGTCCAATCCTGATCCCGGGTGCGGACTCCCATCCTGTCGTCACCCAAGCGGTCGAGCAGCATCCGGGCGATCGTGGTGCGTTCCAACTCCATCTCTCCTGTCGACACGGCCTGCGCGCTCACTGCGCTCGGAGCACGCAGTGGGTGCCACCGTAGATCGCCGTCATGCACTTGTTGCAGTGAATGCACAGACCGGGGTTGTGGATCTCGTCCGTGATCCGGTTGACGAGATCGGGTTCCCGCAGCAGTGCCCGTGCGACCGCCACGAACTGGAAGCCCTCCTCCATCGCCAGGTCCATGGTCGCCTTGCCGGTGATGCCGCCGAGCAGCACGAGCGGCATCGTCACGGCCGCCCTGATCTGCCGGGCGTTCTCGAGGAGGTAGGCGTCGCGGTAGGGGTATTCCTTCAGGAAATGCTTGCCGACCAACCGGATTCCCAGTTTCGTCGGCTGCGGCATGACGGCGGCGAACTCACGCAGCGGCGCGTCGCCTTTGAACAGGTACATCGGATTCAGCAGCGAACTGCCCGCGGTGAGCTCGAGCGCGTCGAGGGAACCGTCCTGTTCGAGCCACTGCGCCACCTGGATGGCCTCGTCCACCCAGAAGCCGCCGGGCACACCGTCGTCCATGTTCAGCTTCGCGAGGATCGCGATCCGGTCGCCCACCGCGTCGCGCACCGCCCGGGCGGTCTCGAGCGCGAACCGGGCGCGGTTCGCGAGGGACCCGCCATACTCGTCGGTGCGCTTGTTGACCTTCGGACTGAGAAGCGAGCTGATCAGGTAGTTGTGGCCGAAATGGATCTCGACGGCGTCGAACCCTGCGTCCACCGCACGGCGGGCTGCGTGGGCATGCGCCTCGACGATCCGGGTGATGTCGGCCGCGGTGGCCGGCTTGGAGAAGTTCTGCGTCGTCATCCGAAAGGCACGGGACGGGCCCAATGCGGGGTACCCGATGTACTTCGCGGCCGCGACCGGTCCCGCGTGACCGATCTGCGCAGACACCGCCGCGCCCTCGGCGTGGATGGCGTCGGTCAGCTTCCGCAGGCCCGGCATCGTCTCGTCGGTCCATTGGATCTGGCCGGGCGACGTCCGACCGTCGGCGGCGACGGCGCAGTACGCGACCGTCGTCATGCCCACGCCCCCGGCGGCGGGCCGCCGATGGAATTCGATGAGCTCGTCGGTGACCAGACCCTTCGGGGTCAGCCCCTCGTACGTCGCCGCCTTGATCACGCGATTACGCAGGGTGATCGGCCCGAGCCGGGCCGGGGCGAGCGGATCGACCTTCACTGCGGGCGGGTCGAGATCTATCGTCATATGAGTTCCTCCAGCTGCGATTCGCTGTCGAACGTAACGGCGCCGGGATGTCACGAATCGTGGCAGTCTCGCTGAGTGGTAACCACGTCCGGGCGCCCGTCACGGCGTGCCATCTTGTGTCGGTACCAGTGCCCGAGGACGAAAGGTCGCCCCGATGACTGCCCCAACAGATCCACAGTTGCTCCTGGATCAGGTGATGTCCCGCCTCACCGGACCCGGTGGCCGGTTCGAGCTCGTCGAGGAACCGGTGCTCGGCACCCGGATGCCGGTGATGAAGAACCGTGGACGCTCGGTCGGCGAACTTCTCACCACGTCACTGAGGTGGGGCGACCGCGACTACCTGGTGACCGCCGACCGCCGGATGTCCTACACCGAGCACGCCGCCGTGGTCGCGGCCCTGGCGACGGCGCTGCGCGAGGACCACGGCGTCCGGAAAGGTGACCGGGTGGCGATCCTCGCCGCGAACACCCCCGAGTGGGTGATCGCGTTCTGGGCCACCCAGGCGCTCGGCGCCATCAGCGTCGGATTGAACGGGTGGTGGGTTCCGCGGGAGGTCGAGTACGGGCTGACACACAGTCGCCCCACCGTGGTGATCGCCGACGCGAAGCGCGCCGAGACGCTCGCGGCGGTCGGCGCCGCGGTCCCCGTCCTCACGATGGAGGAGGATCTGCCCGCGATCTTCGCGCGGTACGCAGGTTCGCCGATGCCGCACACCGACGTCGACGAGGACGATCCCGCCGCCATCCTGTACACCAGCGGCACGAGCGGCAGGCCCAAGGGGGCGTTGCACTCGCAGCGCAACATCCTGGCCGTCGTCGACTACCACAGCTTCAGCGACGCCGTGGTCGGCGAATTCAGTGGACGGCCCGTCGATCCCGACGTGCCGAGCCCGCTTCGCTACCTTCTGACCTCTCCCCTGTTCCACATCGCGAGTCTGCACAACCTGGTGATTCCGCGGCTGGCGACGGGCGGGGCGGTCGTCATGCACGAGGGCAGATTCGACGTCGACGCCGTGCTCCGTCTCGTCGAACGGGAACGCGTCACCAACTGGGGCGCGGTGCCCACCATGGCGTCCCGACTGCTGGAGCACGAGAACCTGGGCAGGTACGACCTGTCGTCGCTCACGTCGTTCTCGCTGGCCTCCGCCCCGTCGTCGGTCGCGTTCCAGGAACGTCTGCGCGAGAAGGTGCCGTTCGCGCGCAACGCGCTCGTGGACAGTTACGGTCTCACCGAGTGCAGTACCGCGATCGCGGTCGCCACCGCCCCCGAACTCGAGCAGTTTCCGGGCACGCTGGGCCGTCCGATCATCACGGTGAGCATGGAGATCCGCGACCCGTACGGGGAGTGGCTGCCCGACGGCGTCGAGGGTGAGGTGTGCGTCCGCAGCCCGTTCGTGATGCTCGGCTATTGGGAGGACGAGGCCGCCACCGCCGCGGCGATCACCCCGGACCGGTGGCTCCGGACCGGCGACTTCGGGCTCGTCGAGAACGGCCGCCTGCGGCTGACCGGACGTCGCTCGGATCTGATCCTGCGCGGCGGGGAGAACGTGTATCCCATCGAGATCGAGCAGTGTCTCGACGAACATCCCGACGTGCTCGAGTGCGCCGTGATCGGGACACCCCACGAGGATCTGGGGCAGGAGGTGGCGGCCGTCGTCGTGCTGCGACCGGGTGCCGCGGCCACCGAGGCGGAACTGCGGGACTACGCCGCCGATCGGCTGTCGTATTTCAAGGTCCCGACGCGGTGGCGGATCACCACGGACCTGCTGCCCCGCAACGCGACCGGCAAGATGATTCGCCGCGACATCACCATCTGACACGCCGAATGCCGCGGGGGTGCAGTCGAACTGCACCCCCGCGGCATTCGGGCGAGGCATTGCCGGGCGAACGTCAGCGGATGAGGTTGCCGAGATCGACGGGGATCTGCGCCCCGGTGATGTACTTCGCTTCGTCGGAACACACCCAGGCGACGACGGCGGCGACGTCTTCCGGCTGGGTGATGGTGTAGGGCAGCGTGTTCTGGTAGATCGAGCCGAGAGTCGACGCGTACTTCGTGATGAGCGGGTGCAGGTCGCGCATCTTCATGCCGGTGTCGACCCCCGCCGGGTGCACGGTGTTGACTCGGATGCGGTGCTCTCCGAGTTCGTTCGCCATCGTCTTGGCCAGCCCGGTGATGCCGTGCTTGGTGGCGACGTAGTGCCCGGTGAACGGGGTGCCCTTCAACCCGGACACCGAACTGGTGAAGACGACGGCGCCGCCCTCACCCTGTTCGATCAGGTACGGAATCGCCGCCTTCGCGGTGTGGAATGTTCCCGTGAGGTTGACGTCGACCGTCTCCTGCCACTGCTCGGCGGTGATCTCCCACGACAGCGCCCCCGAGCAGATGCCCGCGTTCGCGATCACGACGTCGAGGCGGCCCAGCCGGTCGATGCCGTCGGCCAGTGCCCGCGAGAGGCCGTCGAAGTCGCGCACGTCGGCGGTGGCCGCGACGATCCTCCGACCGGTCGACTCGACCAGCCGGACCGTCTCGGCCAGGTCGACCCGGGTGGCGCCGGGATAGGGCGTGGACGCGAATTCGGTGCAGGCGTCGATCGCGATGACGTCCGCGCCCTCGGACGCGAACCGGACAGCCTCGGCGCGGCCCTGCCCGCGGGCGGCGCCGGTGACGAAGACGACCTTGTTCTCGAAACGCTGCGGTGACGTCACGGTCTGCTCCTGATCGGGGTCATCGTGGGCGGGGCACGGTCTTGTCGACGAACAGTCCCTCGACGGAGACGCACACCTGGCCGTCCGCGGTCCGGATGTCGCCGGCGGTGGTGATCTTGCGGCCGTCGACCGTCATCAGCTTCCCGGTCAGGGTGAGCGGTTCGAACAGCGGCGTCGGGCGGTGGTAGCGGGTGCTCAACTGCGCTGTCATGCCCGCCTTTCCACCCCATGCGTTGGCGACGCCGAGGACGTGGTCGAGCAGGAGCGCCGACACTCCGCCGTGGACGTGCCCGGGCGGCCCCTGGTACGGGATGGTCAGGGTGACGGTGCCCCGGACCGATCCGTCCGGCAGGCCCTCGAGGACCAGGGGCGGCGCGAGCGCGTTCTCGGGTCCGGTGACGGGATCGTGCCGGGTGACGCCCTCGCCGTTCCACATGTCGATCAGCCGCTCCGCGACGGCGGGGGCGTGTTCCTCGAGGTGTTCGGCGATGCTGTTCAACTCCTCCGCGACGCGCTCGAGGTTGGCGTTGCCGCGGTCGGTGCGCAGCAACGCGTCGACCACACGCCGGGCGGCCCCGGTCGCCCGGTCGACGGCGGAACCGTCGGGTGGCGACGTGAGCACCGTTCCCGGCGGACTGTTCTCGAACGTGGGGTGCGTTCCGACGCTCATCCGGTCACCTCCATCGTCGCCTGGGTCAGCACCGGTTGCCCGGCCCGGTCGGGGCACGTCGCGCGGAGGGTGAGCCGGTCGCCCTCCTGCCAGACCGCCGTCTCGACGGTGTCGCCGGGGTACAGCGAGCCCGCGAACCGCACCGCGTAGTGGCGCAGTCGCGTGGGATCGCCGTCCAGCATCCCGTCGACGACGGCCTTGCACACCACACCGTACGACGCGAGCCCGTGCAGGATCGGCCTTTCGAACCCGGCCGCGGCGGCGAACTCGGGGTCCGCATGCAGTGGGTTGAGGTCGCCGCTGAGCCGGTACAGCAGCGCCTGCGCCGTCCCGGTGCGGGACACGAGCACCTTGTCGGGCTCCCGTTCGGGGATCGTGGCCACCGACTCGGGTCCCGGGGAGCCGCCGAACCCGCCCTCATCACGGGCCCAGATCTGCATCCCCGTGGTCCACAACGGGTTCCCGCCCGAGTCGGTGGCCGTCTGTTCGAGCACGATGACGGCGGCCTTGCCCTTGTCCCACACGTCGGCCACCCGCGAGGACACCCGGGCCCCGCCCGAGGCGGGGATCGGCGCGTGCACGGTGAGCGACTGGCCGCCATGCAGGATCTTGCGCAGGTCGATGTCGATGCCGGGCAGGCTCAGCCCGGCCTGCGGTACGTCGCCCGCCGAGATGCCCTGCCCCGCGACGAGCGCGAACGTCGGCAGCACCCGCAGGTTCTTCTCGTACACCCAGCGCAGTTCCGCCGGGTCCCGGGTGTTCTCGCCGGCGCCGAGTCCGAGGTGGTAGAGCATCACGTCGCGTTCGGTCCACGACAGTTCGCGCACGGCCGGGTCCGCGGCCAGCGCCGCCTTCAGGTCGATCGCCATCAGGCCACCGCTCCCTGTCCGGGCTCGGGATCGCGGGGCAACCCCAGCAGCCGTTCGCCGATGATGCTGAGCTGGACGTTGGTGGTGCCGCCCGCGATCGACATGCACTGCGAGTTCAGGAACATCTGCATGTCCGACGTGCGGGGCCGGTCGCCGAGCAGGGCCCGCGGTCCCGCCCAGTCCATCGCCACCTCCCACACCTGCTGGATGTGTTCGACGCCGAGCAGTTTCGCGATCGACGACTCGGCTCCCGGTTGCCCGCCCGCGATCGAGCGCACGGTGGTGCGCAGCGCCATCAACCCGCCGGACTGCGCGTCGCAGAGGACCTTGCCGAGCACGGTCAACTGCTCGTCGTCGATGCCGCCGGGCAGTTCACCGGCCAGGGTCAGCAGCGCCTCGCCCCCGGACCCCAGCGAGGAGTCGTGCGACAGCGACACGCGTTCGTTGGCGAGGGTGGTGCGGGCCAGCTTCCAGCCGTCGCCCGGTTCGCCGACGAGGAGTTCGTCGGGGACGAAGACGTCGTCGAGGAACACCTCGTTGAACAGGGCCTCGCCGGTGATCTCGCGCAGCGGCCGGATGTCCAGGCCCTCGCTCGCCTTCATGTCGATCAGGAAGTACGACAATCCCTTGTGTTTGGGGACCGAGGCGTCGGTGCGGGCGAGGCAGATGCCCCAGTCCGCGTCCCGGGCCATCGACGTCCACACTTTCTGCCCCTGCAGCATCCAGCCGCCGTCCACCTTGGTGGCCCTGGTGTTCAGGCCTGCGAGGTCCGATCCGGCGCCGGGTTCGGAGAACAGCTGGCACCAGACGAGGTCGCCGCGCAGCGACGGCGGCACGAAGCGCTGCACTTGGTTTTCGCTGCCGTGCGCGACGAGCGTGGGCACCACCCAGTTGCCGATGATCATGTCGTGCGGCTTCAGCGCGGCCGTGCGCAGTTCCTCGGCGATCACGAGTTGTTCCACGGCACCCGCTCCCCTGCCCCACGGTGCGGGCAGGTGCGGTGCGGTGTACCCCTTTTCGGCGAGGTACGTTCTGCGTTCCGTCTCGCCCAGCGACGCGGCGGACGCGAGTTCCGCGCGGACGCAGGCCCGGATGTCCGCGGCCTCGGGCGGCAGATCGATACCGAGCACCCGGCGGGCACCGCCCAGCGTCGCGCGGGCGACGCGCCGCCGCCAGAACGCGGTGGACCCCAGCAGGATCCGCAGCGACTGCGCCCGGCGCAGGTACAGGTGGGCGTCGTGTTCCCAGGTGTAGCCGATGCCCCCGAGCACCTGGATGCAGTCCTTGGTGACGGAGAACGCCGCGTCGGGTGCGGTGGCGCCGGCAACCGCGGCGGCGAGTGACGCCTCCGCAGTACCAGTTTCGGAATTCATCGCGCGGGCGGCGTCCCACGCGCAGACGCGCGCCTGCTCCGCGAGGCCGAGCATCCGCGCCACCCGGTGCTTCACGCCCTGGAACTGGCCGATGGGACGGCCGAACTGTCGACGCACCTTCGCGTAGTCGGCGGCGGTGGTCACGGCCCAGTCGGCGACGCCCGACGCCTCGGCGGCGAACAACGTCGCGGCCAGATCGAAGACGCGCTGGGCATCGATCCGCAGGACGTCGGCCTCGGTGATCTCGAGTCCGGTCACCGCCGCGGTCGCGTTGCGGCGCACCACGTCGTGGCTGGGCAGGTCGGTCACCTCGAGGCGGTCGCGGGTGAGCACCACGAACACGGTGTCGTCGCCGTCCGCGGCCGCGAGCAGGAACAGGTCGCCCACCTGCCCGCCGAGGACGTACCCGGACTCGCCGTCCAGCGTCAGCGCTCCGCCGTCCCGGACGAGGCGCAGCGAACCCGGCTGCAGCGCCACCGCGCCGAGGGTCGCACCGTCGGCCAGCCCCGAGAGCTCGCCCGTGCGGCCGGACTCGTGCAGGACGGCGCCAAGCAGCACGGTCGGCAGGAACGGCCCGGGCAGCAGGACCCGGCCGAGTTCCTCCGTGACCACGGCTAGTTCCACCAGCCCGCAGCCCGCACCGCCCACATCCTCCGGCAGGTGCAGTCCCAGTACGCCCAGTTCCGCCAACGACTTCCAGAACAGCGGTCGCTGCTCGGTCTTCGCCTCGACGGCCTCCCGGAGCACGGCCGGGGTCACGGTTCGGGCGGCCCAGCCTCGCACCGAGTCACGGAGGTCGCGCTCTTCTTCGGTCAATCCCATTGTCATGTCGGCCTCGATCGTTCGGGGTTCAGATGCGTTCGATGATGGTTGCGGTGGACAGCGCGCCACCGGCACACATCGTGACGAGTGCGGTGGCGGTGTCGGAGCGTTCCAGTTCGTGCAGGGCGGTGGTGATCAGCCGGGCCCCGGTGGAGCCCACCGGATGTCCGAGGGCGATGGCGCCGCCGTTGACGTTGACCTTCGACAGGTCGGCGCCGTGCACCTGCGCCCACGACAGCACGACGGACGCGAACGCCTCGTTGATCTCGACGAGATCGATGTCGCCCAGCGACATTCCGGCGCGATCGAGGACCATCCGCGTCGACTCGATCGGTCCGTCGAGGTGGTAGTAGGGGTCGGAGCCGACCATGCCGGACGCGACGATCCGCGCGCGCGGGCGCAGTCCGAGTTCGCGGGCACGGTCCTCGTCCATGAGCAGAACGGCGGCGGCGCCGTCGCTGATCTGGGACGAATTGCCCGCGGTGTGGATGTGGCCGTCGATCACCGGCTTCAGTGCGGCCAGGGCGTCGGGCGTCGTCTCCCGCAGTCCGCCGTCCCGGGTGACGACCGCGGATTCGCCGGTGGGTGTGCCCGCCTTGTCCACGACGGGGGCGGTGACCGGCACGATCTCGCGGTCGAATCGTCCTTCCGCCCAGGCCTGTGCGGCGCGTCGTTGCGATTCGAGGCCGAGTGCGTCGACGTCGCCCCGCTCGATCCCGCGCAGGTCGGCGATCCGCTGGGCGGACGTGAACTGGTCGCCCATGTCGATCGACCAGTCGCCGGGGTACGGGTTGCCCGTCTCCGGCGTGGCGGCCTGGCCGAGGAACACCCGGCTCATCGCCTCGACCCCGCACCCGATTCCGGCGGAGATCTGGCCGGACGCGATCAGACCTGCCACGACGTGCACGGCCTGCTGGGACGATCCGCAGGCGCAGTCGATCGACGTGGCCGCCGTCGTATACGGCAGTCCGGCGTGCAGCCACGCCTGCCGGGTCACGTTGTTGGACTGCTCACCGGCCTGGGTGACGCATCCGCCGACGATCTGCCCGACGTCCTCCGGGGCGACACCGGCCCGTTCGAGGACCCCTCGCTGCGCGGCGCCGAGCAGTTCGGCCGGATGCAGTCCGGACAGCGCTCCGCGCCGGCGCCCGATCGGTGTCCGTGCCGCGTCGACGATGACGGCGTTGCCCATGTTCCGCTCCCTTGGGTTCTTCTGGCTCGGGTTCTTCTGGCTCGCGGACACGTCCGCGGCTCATTTTTGAAATTTATTCTATTTTTTGGAAGACAGCAATGCCCTTAGTCATGCGAAGGACGGATTCCGACTCGACTCGGCGGTCAGGAATGAATTTCACTTCGGGAGCGCCGGGGAGGCGACCCCGGCCGGACAAGCGGTCAGCGGTGCGACAGACCGACCAGCAGCAGGTCGCACGCCTTGCGGATGTCGGATTCGGCGTCGGGGATGGTGACCCGGCCGTTGAGGCAGGACTGGATCACGCCGAACCACAACTGCACCAGCAGGCGCAACGCGGTCAGGTCTTCCTCCGTCGGGTGTTCGATCCCGGCGGCGTCCAGCATGATCTGCCGGAACGCGCGGTCGACCTTCCCCGCGTCCGGCACGGACGCCACGTTGGCAGTGCTCGTGGACTGGATCATCGCCGTGGACAGCGCCGGGCGGCGCAGCAGACCGCGGGTGGCCCGGACGAGCACGTTGTACACGGCGTCCTGCGGCGATTCCCCGGGCGGCGCACTCTTCTTGAAACCGGCACCCATCCGGTCGATCTGATCGACCATCACCGCGACGAACAGGTGCGTCTTCGACGGAAAGTACCGGTACAGCGTCCCGATCGCGACACCGGCGCGTTTGGCCACCTCGTGCATCTGGACGCGGGCGAGTTCCTTCTCGGTCGCCAGTTCGACGGCGGCCTCGAGCATGCGGACGTGGCGGGCCCGCTGTTCCTCCGAACTCGGTTCGGCAGCGTCCCGCACCTCGGCGATTCTCGGCACCCTCGATCCCCCTTCACTCCGCAACAGCCCCGGATCCGGTGTCGATTCTCGCACTGGATCGGCAAAGCTTCGAATTTCGTCCGGTGAGTGGGACCGCACGTGCCGCACGCCGCCCGGATGCGATTGCGTGAACCCCACGACTGGACCGTCAGTCACCACAGACCATCAACGGAGGAAACGACGATGCAGGACTGGACAACCGAGTGCGACGTGCTGGTGGTCGGTTCGGGGGGCGGCGCCCTGACCGGCGCGTACACGGCCGCTTCGCAGGGTTTGCGCACCCTCGTCCTCGAGAAGACCCCACTGTTCGGCGGCACGTCCGCGTACTCGGGTGCCGCGGTGTGGCTGCCGGGCACCGCCGTGCAGGAGCGCGCCGGGATCGGCGACTCGACGGACAAGGCGCGCACGTACTTGCGCGCGGTGGTGGGAGACGAGGAGATCGACCGCCAGGAGGCGTACGTCAGCACCGCCCCCGAGGTCGTCGAACTTCTCGAACGCGATCCCCACATCGAGTTCGAGTGGCGCGCATTCCCCGACTACTACAAGGCACCCGGCCGCATGGACTACGGTCGCGCGATCAACCCGCTCGACCTGCCGGGCGACGAGGTCGGGGAACTTCGTGAGGTCATCCGGCCGGAGGCCGACGTCGACCGGGCAGGCGAACCGCATCCCGAGGGAACGCTGAACGGGGGCCGTGCCCTGATCGGCCGCCTCCTCATGGCCCTGTACGGCACCGGGCACGCGGAACTGCGCACCGAGACCGCGGCCCGCGCGCTGATCGTCGAGGACGGCCGGGTGGTCGGCGCCCTGGCGACGGACGCGGCCGGCGAGACGATCCGCATCCGGGCGACCCGCGGCGTACTGCTCGCGGCGGGCGGCATCGAGGGCAGCGCGGCCCTGCGCACCGAGAACGGAACGCCCGGCCGGGCCGAGTGGAGCATGGGCCCGCGCGGCGCCAACACCGGCGACCTCCTGCAGGCGGCGGTGGAGGTCGGCGCGGACACCGCGCTGCTCGACGAGGCGTGGTGGTGCCCCGGCGTCGAACTTCCGGACGGTTCGGGCGCTTTCATGGTGGGTGTGCGCGGCGGAATTCTGGTCGACACGTCCGGAGAGCGGTACCTCAACGAGTCGCTGCCGTACGACCAGTTCGGCCGCGCGATGATCGAACACGGCAGCGCCGGGTCCTACCTCGTCTTCGACTCGAAGGAGGGCGGGCCCGTGTTGCCCGCCATCTCCATTCCGCAGATCTCCGCCGAGAAGCACCACGCGGCGGGAACCTGGGTGTCGGCCGACACGATCGAGGAACTCGCGGAGAAGATCGGCGTCCCCGCGGACGCTCTGCGCCGCACCGTCGAACAGTTCAACGACTTCGCCAAGCACGGCGTCGACGAGGCGTTCCACCGGGGGGAGGATCCGTACGACAACTTCTTCTGCCCGCCCGGCACGGGTGCGGACGCCCCGCCCAACCCGGCGCTGAGCCCCGTGTCGCAGGGCCCGTTCCACGCGGCCCGCATCGTGCTCAGCGACCTCGGCACCAAGGGCGGCGTCCGGACCGACGCCGACGCCCGCGTCCTGCGCGCCGACGGCACCCCCATCGACGGACTGTATGCGGCGGGCAACACCAGCGCATCGCTCAGCGGCCGGTTCTACCCGGGCCCCGGCGTGCCGCTCGGCACCGCAATGGTGTTCTCCTACCGGGCAGTTCAGCACATGCGGAGCTGACTACACGAGGTTGTCCTCCACCGGGAGCCCGAACGCACCCCTGCCGAACAGGGCGAGGGCGCGTTCGGGCTCGTTGGCCACGTGCGCGCTGCCCGCGTGGGCGTCGCGCCACGACCGTTCGATCGCGTTGCCGCGGAACAGCGAACTCCCGCCGGCGGTCTTGAACAGCAGATCGATCGCCTCGAGGGCGCGCTCGGTGGCGCGGACCTGATCGCGGCGCACCCGCAGGCGCAGACCCATGGGGAGTTCCTCACCGGCCTCGGCCAACTCCCACAGTTCCCGCACGTTGCGATCCATCTGCAGGATTGCGGCATCGATCTCGGACGCCGCCCGGGCGACCGCGACCTGGGTGAACTGGTCGTCGACGAATCTGCCGCCACCGAGGCTGAGCCGCACCCGTTCCCGCATGACCGTCAGATAGCGCTCGTAACATCCCGCGACGATCCCGACCCCGGGCGCCGCGACGGCGGTGGTGAAGAGCGTGGCGAACGGCAGCCGGTACAGGGGTCCCCGGTTCACCTTCTGCCCGGGTCCGCGCAGTTGCGCCGTCTCGTAGTTCCGCTTGATCCGGTAGTCGGGAACGAACACGTCCCGGGCGCTGATCTCGTTGCTCGCGGTGCCGCGCATCCCCACCACGTCCCACACGTCGTGGATGCGGTAGTCCGACCGCGGCACCAGCGCGGTCATGAAATCGACCGGGCGACCCTCGGTTCCGACGACCATCGCGCCGAGCAGCGCCCACGACGCGTGCTCGCAGCCCGAGGAGAAGCCCCAGTCCCCCGTCAACCGGTATCCGCCCTCGACCGGGACCAGCCGCCCGACGGGTGCGTAGGCGGACGACACGAGCACCGAATCATCGTGGCCCCACACGTCGCGTTGCGCCCGGTCGTCGAACAGGGCCAGGTGCCACGGGTGCACACCGAGCACGGACGCCAGCCAGCCCGTCGAGCCGCACACACCCGACACGGCGCGCACCACCTCGTAGAAGTGCACCGGATTGCTCTCGGTGCCGCCGTACCGCCGGGGCTGCAGCATCTTGAACAATCCGGTGTCGCCGAGTTCACGGATCACCTGCTCGGACACCCGCCGCGACTCGTCGACCTTGTCCGCGCACTCCGCGATCGTGGGCAGCAGCGCGCGGACCGATCTGAGGACCTCGTTCGTCATCTGTCGGAGGGTAGGGCGATCGCACCCGCGCGTGGATATGCGTCTCGCTCAACGGGAAACGCCGCCGTCCGCGCGGTCCCGTCCAGTGGGACCACGCGATGCGGGCCGTCGACGCTCACTTAGCGTGCAGGGCACCGCACAAGCCCAGGAGAGGACGGGACGCATCGTGACCACCCAGCAGTCCGAGACAGTCGAGGTACGCGAGATCGACGCCGGCGCAGCGCCCACCCGATTCGCCCGTGGATGGCACTGCATCGGATTGTCCGAGGCATTCCGGGACGGCAAGCCGCACTCCGTCGAGGCGTTCGGCACCAAACTCGTCGTCTTCGCCGACAGTGCCGGCGATCTCGCCGTGCTCGACGGCTACTGCCGGCACATGGGCGGCGATCTGAGCCAGGGCACCGTCAAGGGCGACGAGGTGGCGTGCCCGTTCCACGACTGGCGGTGGGGAAGCAACGGCCGGTGCAAGAAGATTCCGTACGCGCGTCGGGTGCCGCCGCTCGCGCGGACCCGGTCGTGGCACGCGCTCGACCAGGACGGGATGCTGTTCGTGTGGAACGATCCGGAAGGCAATCCGCCGCCCGTCGACGTCACGATTCCCCGCATCGACGGCGCCCTCGACGACGAGTGGACGGACTGGGTCTGGTACCGCACCACCGTCGACACGAACTGCCGCGAGGTGGTCGACAACATCGTCGACATGGCGCACTTCTTCTACGTGCACTTCTCGTTCCCCACCTACTTCAAGAACGTCTTCGAGGGCCACGTCGCCAGCCAGTTCATGCGTGGGCAGGCCCGTGAGGACATGCGCCCGCACGCGTCGGGTCAGCCGAAGATGATCGGAAGCCGCTCGGACGCCACCTATTTCGGACCGTCGTTCATGGTCGACGACCTGACGTACCAGTACGAAACGCACGACGTCGACTCCGTGCTGATCAACTGCCACTACCCCGTCAGCGCCGACAAGTTCGTGCTGCAGTACGGCATCATCGTCAAGAAGTCCAGGGAACTCGACAGCGACGCGGCCACCGAGATGGCGAAGAATTTCGGCACGTTCATCGCGAAGGGCTTCGAGCAGGACATCGAGATCTGGAAGAACAAGACGCGCATCGAGAATCCGCTGCTGTGCGAGGAGGACGGCCCGGTCTACCAGCTGCGGCGGTGGTACGAGCAGTTCTACGTCGACGCCGACGCGGTGACCCCGCAGATGACCGAGCGGTTCGAGTTCGAACTCGACACCACCCGGCCCGTGGAATCGTGGAAGCGGGAAGTGGAAGAGAACCTCGCACGAAAGGCGCGCGAAGCCGATGCAGCCGCTGCAGTGCACTGAGTGCGGCGCGCGGGTCCTGGTCCAGAAGAACAGCTGGGAGCACACATCCATTCAGTGGGACGACCCGGCCCGCTCCCGGTGCCGTGAGATCGGCGGCTCCGGACCGGGACGCCCCGGCGCTCCCCGGGAAGGGTGCGCGGCGCTGACCGCGTCGATCACCCGGGCCGCGCAGGCGGGTGCCGTGCCGGTGCGCGATCCCGACCCCGTACCGACTCCCGTCGTCGTCCACTGACACCATTCCCGAAGGGACACATCATGATCGACATCGATCACTACGGGCCGTGGGCCGTGATCGCGGGCGGCTCCGAGGGTGTGGGCGCGAGCTTCGCCGAGGAACTCGGCCGAGCGGGGATCAACCTCGTGCTGATCGCCCGCAAGCCCGGGCCACTCGAGGAGACCGCCGCCAAGGTCCGCGCGCACGGCGTCCTGGTGCGCACCCTCGCGCTCGATCTCCTCGACTCGGACGCGCTCGACCGGATCCGCACGGCCACCGACGACGTCGAGGTCGGGCTGCTGATCTTCAACGCCGGAGCCAACAGCTACGGGCACGAGTTCGTCAGCGGAGACCTCGCCGGCTTCCAGCGCGTCATCGACCTGAACATCACCTGTCAACTGCACCTGTCGCAGCACTTCGGCGCGAGGATGAAGCACCGCGGCCGGGGCGGGATCGTGCTGGTCGGTTCGCTGGCCGGCTATCTGGGGTCGGAAGACCAGAGCATCTACGCCGCATCGAAGGCGTTCGGCCGGATCTTCGCGGAAAGCCTCTGGCTCGAACTGGCGCCGTTCGGGGTTCACGTGGTCGAACTGGTTCTCGGCGTCACCCGCACCCCGGCGATGGTCCGGGCAGGCCTGAACTTCGATCTGCCGGGGATGAAGGTCGCCGAGCCGGAAGACGTTGCCCGGGAGGGGCTCGCGCACCTGGCCGACGGCCCGGTCTGGGTGGCGGGCGGCAACTACGACGCGGCGCAGAAGCGCAGCGGGTTCCCCCGCGACGCACTCGTGCGCGGCGCGGCCGAGGGCATGCGGAAACTTCTGGGCCGCCGGTAGTCCGCGGGCGGTCAGAGGGTGGTGACGAGTCCACCGTCGATCACGAAATCGGATCCCGTCACGTTGCCCGCCCGATCGCTCGCGAGGAACACGACGAGATCCGCCACCTCGTCCGGGCGGGTGAACCGGCCCGTGACCGCCTGTTTCGCGACATTCTCCGCCACCGCCTCCGCTTCGCCGCCCGCCGCGCGCGCCACCGTGGCGGCCACCCCGTCTTCACCGAGCCACAGAGCGGTCGACACCGGACCGGGGCTGACGGTGTTCACCCGAATTCCCAACGGTCCCACCTCTTTCGACAGAGCCTTCGAGAAGTTGGTGAGCGCGGCCTTGGACGCGCAGTAGTCGATGACGGTGGGATCGGGCAGGAAACTGTTGACCGAACTCGTGGTCACGATGCTCCCCCGGCCCGCGGCGATCATCGTGGGCAGCGCGGCCCGGATCGTCCGCACCGCCGACATCAGGTTGAGATTCATCGTCGTGATCCAGTCTTCGTCGGTCACGTCGAGGAACCCGGTCAATCTCGGGTGGGCGGCGCCGACGTTGTTGACGACGACGCCGAGACTCCCCCGGGCAGCGGCGGCGGCAACGAGTTCGCCCGGGCCGGTGGGGGTCGACAGGTCGACGCTCACCGCCTCCACGTTTCCACCGCGGACGAGTTCTTCCAGTTCCGGGCCGGGCGAACGCGCCCCCGCCACCACGAAGGCACCTTCCGCGGCCAGTGCCCGGGTGATGGCGAGCCCGATGCCCTTGCTGGCTCCGGTGACCACGGCGACGGTGCCGCGCAATGCGAGATCCACGGGGTTCCTCCTGACGACGGCGGAGCGTGCACGGACGAGCGGAATGTCCCCCTCCGCTCACGCTAGCCGAAATGATGCCGACCGCGCTGCGGGCGAGTAACCTCAGCGACGAAGGGCCAGGCCACGGCGTCGTCCGTCGTACGACACTGCTTCTCGTCGCACGACTGCTCCTGGCGCACAGTCCCCTTCGCCCCTGACCACTGTGTTCCGCCCTGACCCGGGAGACGAGTGATGCGACTTCTTCGACTTCGAACCGCCGTCGCCGCGTGCGCGATCGCCGCGGCCGGCACGCTCACCGTCGGGGCCGGACCCGCCCTCGCCCAGGATCTGCCGACGGTGGTGCTGGTCCACGGCGCGTTCGCCGACACGACCAGCTGGGACGCGGTGGCCGCGGACCTGCGTGGTCGCGGGTACGAAGTCGTCGTCCCGGACAACCCGCTGCGCGGCCCGGCGTACGACTCCGCCGCCATCGAGAAGGTGCTCGCGGACATCCCGGGACCGGTGGTGCTCGTCGGTCACTCGTACGGCGGCGCCGTCATCACCAATGTGCACTCGCCGAACGTCGAGGCGCTCGTCTACGTGGCGGCATTCGCCCCGGCGCAGGGCGAGCCGGTGATGCTGAACCTCGACCCGATCCGCTTCCCCGGCAGCCAGCTGCTGCCGCCGGTGCTGCAGGTGAAGGTCGTCGAGAACGATCCCACCGGGATCGCGGGCAGGAACCTCGACGGCTACATCAACCCGGCCGACTTCCATCGCGTGTTCGCGCCGGACGTGTCCGACGCGACGGCCGCCGACATGCTCGCGCACCAGCGGTCGGCCGCCCTGGTGGCGAACCTCGAACCCAGCGGTGCGCCGTCGTGGGCGTCGACTCCCAGCTGGGCGATGGTCGCTCAGAACGATCTGGTGATTCCGGCGGCGTCCGAGCGGTTCATGGCCACCCGAGCGGGGGCGCAGATCACGGAGATTCCCGCGTCGCACGCCGTCCTGGTATCCCAGCCCGTCGCTGTCGCCGACCTCGTGGTGCAGGCGGACCAGGCGACGCCGTAACGGCACAGCCGTGAACGCGCCCGAAGAATCGGCATCGAACGGCAGGAGCCTCGCCCACCGCGTCCAGAAGATGGTCGGACGCGATCCGGACGAGGAACACCGTGTGGCAACGCCGTTGGAGCTGCTGTTCGACCTGACGTTCGTCGTAGCGTTCGGTGTCGCGGGCAATCAGTTCGCCCACCTTCTCGCCGAAGGACACGTCGGGGCCGGGCTGGCGGGTTTCTCGTTCGCAATGTTCGCGATCATCTGGGCGTGGATCAACTTCTCCTGGTTCGCTTCGGCCTACGACACCGACGACTGGATCTACCGCGTCACCACCATGATCCAGATGATCGGCGTCGTCGTCCTGGCGCTCGGCATGCCGCAGATGTTCGCGTCCATCGACCGCGGAGTCGAACTCGACAATTCCGTGATGGTGTCCGGGTACATCGTCACGCGGGTCGCCATGGTGTTCCAGTGGTTGCGCGCCGCCAGACACGACCCCGACCACCGCTCGGCGTCGCTGACGTACGCCACGGCGCTCGTTTTCGCACAGATCGGCTGGGTCGCGTTGCTGATCGCACCCCTCACCGTCGAATACGCGTTCGGCCTCGGCGCCGTCCTCATCCTCGTCGAGATGACCAGCCCCGTCATCGCCGAACGGTACAAGGGCGGAACACCCTGGCACGCACACCACATCGTCGAGCGTCACGGCCTGCTCGTGATCATCACGCTCGGCGAGGGTGTGATCGGCACGGTGGCCTCACTGTCCGCCGTCGTCGAACACCAGGGGTGGTCGCTCGATGCGATACTCGTCGCCGTCGCGGGCATCGGACTCACGTTCGGATTGTGGTGGGTGTACTACACCCTGCCCTCGGCCGAGGTGCTCGCGGTGCATCGCCGCCGCTCGTTCGTCTGGGGGTACAGCCACATCGTGGTCTTCGCCGCGCTGGCCGCCGTGGGGGCCGGATTGCACGTGGCGGCGTACTACATCGAACACGCCTCCCACATCGGCGCGACGGCGACGGTGGTCTCCGTCGCCGCCCCCGTCGCGATCTACCTCGTGGCCGTGTACCTGCTGTACACATATCTGCTGCGGGTTCCCGACCCGTTCCACGTCCTGCTCCTCGTCCTGACCGCGGCGACGATTGCGCTCGCCCTCGTGCTGGCGGCGCAGGGCGTGTCGATGGCGTGGTGCCTGATCGTGGTGATGCTGGCACCGGTCGTCACCGTCGTCGGATACGAGTTGCTCGGGCACGCTCACGAGGCCCGGGCACTCGAGATCGCACTCGGGCGTGCCGATCCCGGCGCCCGCGAGGAGTACTAGGACCAGGGCGTCGCCGGCCGCGGCCGGGCCACACCGTCGACGACCAGATCGAGCCGCTCGTCGAAGAACGCCACGAGTCCCCGGACTTCCGACGCGTCGACGAGGGGCTCGTCGTATCGCCACGCGATGTCGTGGAGCACTCCGCCGGCGGTGACCGCGGACCGGTAGGCGGCCTTGCCCTTGTAGGCGCAGTACGTCGTCGTCGCACTCGGGTGCAGTTCCGCGACGACGTCGTCGGGCGGCGGGTAGTAGCGCACCGGAAGCAGTGTTTCGAACAGCATTTTCGCCCGCCGAGTGTCGGCGAGGAGGGTGTCGCCCAGCATCACCCGGATGTGGCGGGACGTGCGGCGGACGTCGATACGCTGGAACGGGTCGTGCGGATGCCCGACGATCTCGTCGTCCTCCTCCAGCCAGCGGTCGAAGCCGCCGAAGTCGAGAAGCACGTATCCGGACAGTTCGTCGTCGCCGGGCATGAACCCCTGGGCGGCGCCTGCGTCGGCGGTGCGAATCGCGACGGGCTCGCCGTCCGTACTGTGCACCGAGAACGGTATCCGCGGATCGAGCACCGACATCGTCGTCACGTCCGGCAGGGCGAAGCCGACGTCGCCCTCGGCCTGCACCGAACCCGGTGGCTCCGGCGACAACTCCGCGTCGATGTCCTCCGCCGGCACCGCGTAGGTGGGAACGACGCGCCGCGGTTCCCAGACGAGGACCGCACGGTCACTGTCGACCACCGTGGTTCCGTTCAGCTCGGCACGGATCCGCTTCGCCGTCGGCTCGTAGCGAAGCTCGCGTAGCTGATGTCCGACGGTGTCGCGCAGTCGCAGGCCCATGAGTTCGAGACTAGGCCTCTTACCGGGCCAGGCCGAGGGACGCGATGAGGTCCTCGTGGAACTCGAACCAGACGCGGTGGCAGGAGTCGCGGTCGGTCGCGGTGATCCAGGCCGGATCCGTGCTCGACCGCTCGACGGCGCCGGCGAACCGCTGCTGGTAGCCGGCGAATCGGTCCGTGCCCGCGACCAGGCGCGCCTCGAAATCGGCCAGGGCCCGGGCCGCGGACGCCAGGCGGGTGGTGGTCTCGTCGAGGGTCGCGGTGACCTCGCCGATACCCAGCTCGGCCAGCTGCCAGGCGGTGCACGCGTCCGCGACGGCGACGTTGTGCGGCAGGAACTCCCGGTGGACCTGCACCACCACGGTCCGACTCCCGCGCCGGTCGAGGTCGGCGGCGAGCAGTCTTTCGCCGTGCGCCTTCCCGGGATCGGTCAGGGACCAGCCGCTGTCCTCGGCGAAGGTGGTACGGGTGACCCACCCACGGGCCTGGGCATCGAGCAGGTGCTCGACGGTCGTCTCGACAGGCAGGTCGAAACGGGCGGCGATGCGCGCGGTCCCGGCGTAGCCCAGGATCCGCACGGCGTGCAACACCAGAATGTCCGTCGGTGTGCGGTGCGGCATCAGATCCTCCCGGCGTTCGGAACAGCGACGTGCCCGTGCGTGCCGTCCACGCGGACCAGCAGGCCGTCGGTCAGGGTGGTCATGGCCATCGGCGCGGCCAGGACGGCGGGGATGCCGAACTCGCGGGCCACGATCGCGGCGTGCGCCAGCACCCCGCCGGTCTCGGTGACCACCGCACAGGCGCATGCCAGCAGCGGGGTCCAGGCCGGCGACGTCGTACGGCAGACCAGGACGTCACCCGGGCGGAAGCGCGCGAAGTCGTCCAGGCCGACGATGATCCGCGCAGGGCCGACGGCGGTTCCCGGGCTGGCTGCGACGCCCGTCAGCAGGGTGTCACCGTATCGCTCCGACTCCTCCGGCAGGGGGACGATCGGCACCGCTCAGGCCTCCGCGTCGCGGTCGCCGGCCCTGGCAAGGACCCGGTTCAGGCGCTGCTGGGCGGCCTGAGCCGAACCCAGGCCGAGCGCCTCCGCGATCTGCGGCCAGGTCAGGCCACTGCTGCGGGCGGCGAACAGCAGACCGGCCTCGATCTGGTCGAGCTCGACCCGCGCCGAAGACAGCAGCCGCAGCCCGGCCGCGAGAACCGCCGGGTCCGTGCCCTGCGCATCCCGGCACACCCACGCAGCGAATCTGACGAGGTCGGTGTCCGACCGTGGCTGCCCGGAATGCTCCCAGGGACGCCGCCCGAGCCGCGCAGCACCGGCCTCGTTCAGCGTCGTCCGGGCCGAATCCAGCGCGGCCGCGTGTGTCTGGTCGTCGGTGGTCACCCGACCACTTCACGCCATCAACAGTCTGTTGTCAACAGACTGTTGATGGTCGTGCCGTCCGAGGAGGTCCCGGCGCCCTCAGCGGGCGAGGATCCCGGCGACGAAATCCTGCGCGTCCTGCTGCGACGCCCCGATCGTCCCGCGATGGTCCGCGCCCTCGTACGTCCGATACGTGAGTTCGTTCCCGTTGTCCTGCAACGTCTTCACCATCAGATCCGTCGACGGTTTGCTCACCACCAGGTCACCGGAACTCTGCGCGACCAGCGTCGGGACCTGCACGTGAACCCTCGACGGCTCCTGGCGGCCCAGGTACTCCGTCAGCGGCCCCAGGTCTGCGTCGGGGCGGAAGACCTGACCCGCGGGCACGGGCGGCACCTTCCGGATGTCGTCGATGCACCCGGTCCGCGCCGCCGTCAGCAGCGGTTGCGCCTGCTCCGTCAACAGCGCCGCCGGGTCGATCGCGGGATCGGCGGCCTGCGCGCCGAGGAGGATCAGCGGGAGGAACGCCTCGGCCGCTTCGATACCCGGCACACCCGAGCGGAAGTACTGCGGCGTCTGGTCGAGTCCGCTGCCCGGGGCGATCGCCACCGCACCGCCGAGATGCAGTTCCGGGGCGCGCTCCCCTGCCTGCGCGGCGGTGAACAGCGCCGCCTGCCCACCCTGGCTGTGCCCGATCACGAACCACGTCGAGCCGACCGCCGGATCCACGTCGCGGGCGGCACGAACGATGTCCACGACGGCGTTCGCCTCCGTGTCACCGTTGATGTACGGATGGATTCCCGGCGTCCCCAGACCCTGATAGTCCGTGCTCACCACCGCGTACCCCTTCGCCACCCAGTCGTCGAGGGACGCATTCACCCCGGAGAGATAGCTGTGGGCGGGGCCGCCCGCGAAATCCGCGGACGGGGCGCAGGCGTCCGCGACGCCCGTGGTGCCGTGCGCCCAGCTGATCACCGGATACCCGCCGTCGGGCGCCGGCGTGCGGGGAATCGCCACGGTGCCCGACACCACGACGGGGTCGCCGTTGCCGTCCTGCGACGCGTAGGTGATCACCTCGTTCCGCCCGGCGCTCGGCAATGCCAGACCGTCGTCGACGGCGCGGGACGAGAGTAGCTGGCCCGGCCGAGGCGACGTGTCGGTAACCGTCTCGGATGCCGCACTGGAACAGGCACTTCCGCCGAGAAAGACGAGTGTGGCCACCGCGCCGATCCGGGCGCGCGAGACCGTCATGAGAACGCCGCCAGCGGCTCGGAACCCGACCAGTCGTGGCCCCAGTAACTGTCCGCGGTGATCTCCTCGGCGGTGTAGTGCGTCTCGTCGACGAGCATGCCCTCCGTGCCGAATTCGAGATCCCAGCCGCCGGGGGCGCGCACGTAGAACGACACCATGCGGTCGTTGGTGTGACGGCCGAGAGTTGACGAGATGGAGAAGCCGAGCTTGCCGAGCCGGTCGAGTGCCTGGCCGACGGCGTCGAGGGAGTCGACCTCCGTCATCAGGTGCACCATCCCGGGTTCGCCGCTGTGCGGCGCGGGGCACAACGCGAGGCTGTGATGGCGCTGGTTGACGCCCATGAACCGCACGCGGCGGGCCGGTCCCGGGGCGTCGGCCGGTCCGAGCCGGATCGCGCCGCGGGGCAGGAACCCGAGCACCTCGGTGTAGAACGTGTAGGTCTCCTCGAACGCCGGCGTCGGGAGGACCACGTGGCCCAGCCCCTGTGCACCGGTGACGAAGCGGCCCCCGTGCGGGGTGACGACGGGACTGTGGTCGAGCACCGGCCCGAAGAACACCTCCACCCGGGTGCCGGACGGATCGTCGAACGCGATCACCTGCTCGGCGTCGCGGTAGCGCGACTCCTCCTCGGACAGGACGTCGACGGTGACGCCCGACTTCTCCACCTGCTCCCGCACCCGCTGGAGGGCGAACTGGTCGCGCACCTCCCACCCCACGGCGAGCGCCTTGTCCGTGTCGCCGGGCAGGACGATCAGCCGCGACCGTCGCTCGTCGACGCGCAGGTACAGGCCGCCGGGCTCGGGGCCCGACCCCTCGGCCATGCCCAGCCCGTCCACCACCAGCTCCCGCCAGCGTGGCACGTCCTTCGTCTGGATCCGCAGGTAGCCGAGCCCTCGGATGTCGGTCATGTGAAGTCCTTTCCTGGAGGCGGCTCCGCCGCCCGTGCGTGGTTGACGAGTCCCTGGACTCCTTAACCACTCACGGGCGCGAAGCGCCTAGATCATCGAGCGGTGGATGCCCTGGGGTTCGCCGCCGAGCTGGGTGAGGGCCGACGAGTGGAAGATCGAGCCCGGCACGTGGATGGCGTGGGACAGGCCGGCGTGGGCGTCCCGCCAGAAACGCTGCATGGGCGTCTTCAGTTGGAGCGCACCGCCGCCGGAGCGCGCGAAGATCTCGTCGACGGCGCGCACCGCCCGCCAGGCGGCGGCCGTCTGGGTGCGCCGACCGATGGAGCGGAGCTCGAACGAGATGTCCTGCCCCTTCTCGGTCATGTCCCAGAACCGGTCGACCGTCTCCAGGATCGCTGCGCGGGACGCCGCGATCTCGGCGGCCGCCTCGCCGATCGCGAACAGCACGTAGGGGTCGTCCTTGATCGGGGTCCCGGAGACGGTGACGCGTTCGCGTTGCGCGTTCAGGTGGCAGGCCAGCGCGCCCTCGGCGATGCCGATGAGCGACGACGTGATGCCGAGCGGGAAGATGCACGAGAACGGGAAGTTGTAGAGCGTCTGGGTGCGGCCGAACTCCTTCGGCGCGGATCCGTCGAAGACCTTGTCGGCCTGCAGCGTCCGGTGCTGCGGGATGAATGCGTCCTCGACGATCAGGTCCTTGGATCCGGTGCCGCGCAGCCCGACGACGTTCCAGCTGTCCTGGTCGATGTCGTAGTCCGTGCGTGGCAGCAGCACGTGCAGGATCTTGGGTGGCATCACCCGGTTGCCGTCCCGGTCGCCGACCGCGGCGCCGATCATGACCCACCCGCAGTGGTCGGTGCCCGAGGAGAACGACCACCGTCCGTTGAGGACGTAGCCGCCGTCGACGGGCACGGCCACCCCCATCGGGGCGTACGGCGACGCCATCCACATGTCGGAGTCCTCGCCCCACACCTCGTCCTGGGCCTTGCGGTCGAAGAACGCCAGCTCCCACGGGTGGACGCCGACGATGCCGCTGACCCAGCCTGCGGCTCCGTCGATGGCGCCGATGCCCATCGCGGTCTCCGCGAACTCGCGCGGATGCGATTCGTAGCCGCCGTATTCCTTGGGTTGCAGCATCCGCATCACCCCGGAGTCGCGCAACCGTTTCGCGGACGTGTCCGACAGGCGCATCAGCTTGTCGCCCTCGGCGCCTTCCGCGCGGATCTCGTCCGCGTACTGTTCGATCCTGTCAAGAACCTGGCCCATGATGATCTCGGCTTTCTGGTGTCGGTACCCGGCGGAACGCCTAGGCGGACTTCTTCTCGGCGACTGCAGGTTCCGCGGACTGCCGGTCCGCGAGACCGAGGGCGATTTCGATCAGCTGGTCCTCCTGACCGCCGACCAGCTTGCGCTTGCCGGCCTCGATGAGGATTTCTGCACCGGACACGCCGTACCGTCGGGCGTGGGAGTCGGCGTGCTTGAGGAAGCTGGAGTACACGCCCGCGTAGCCCATGGTCAGCGACAGCCGGTCGAGCAGGCAGTCGCCGTCCATGATCGGCCGGACGACGTCCTCGGCGGCGTCGATGATCTTCAGAGTGTCGATGCCGGTGCGGATTCCGAGTTTCTCGGTGACGGCGGCGAACGCCTCGACCGGGGTGTTGCCCGCGCCGGCGCCGAAGCGCCGGGTGGAGCCGTCGATCTGCAGGGCGCCGGCCTCGACGGCGAGCACGGAGTTGGCGACTCCGAGGCCGAGGTTCTCGTGGCCGTGGAAACCGACCTGCGCGTCGTCGCCGAGTTCGGTCACCAGGGCGGACACGCGGTCGCTGACGGCGTTCAGGATCAGCGCTCCGGCCGAGTCCACCACGTAGACGCACTGGCAGCCGGCATCCGCCATGATCCGCGCCTGCTGCGCGAGAACCTCCGGCGGCCGGCTGTGCGACATCATCAGGAACCCGACCGTCTCCAGTCCGAGTTCGCGGGCGAGCCCGAAGTGCTGCACGGAGATGTCGGCTTCGGTGCAGTGCGTGGCGATGCGGCAGATGCTCGCGCCGTTGTCCGCGGCCTCCCGGATGTCGGACTGGACACCCAGTCCGGGGAGCATGAGGAACGCGATCTTCGCGTGTTCCGCCGTCTCCACCGCGGCCTTGATCAGTTCCTGTTCCGGGGTGTGGCTGAAGCCGTAGTTGAAGGAGGAACCGCCGAGTCCGTCGCCGTGGGTGACCTCGATGACCGGGACGCCGGCGGCGTCGAGCGCCCCGACGATGGAGCGGACGTGGTCGACGGTGAACTGGTGTCGCTTGGCGTGGGAGCCGTCGCGCAGCGACGAGTCCGTCACCCGGATGTCGAGATCGGCACTGTAAGGCATCGGTATTCCTTCGAAGAGTGAATGTGGGGCGGACGCGCTCAGACGCTTGCGCCGAGGATCTGCGTCGCGAAGCTCTCGCCGACCTTGGTGGCGGCGGCGGTCATGATGTCGAGGTTGCCGGAATAGGGCGGCAGGAAGTCGCCGGCGCCTTCGACCTCGAGGAAGATGCCGACGCGGGCGAGTCCTCCGCTGATCGGCGTCGGGTCGTCGAATTGCGGTTCGGCGCGCAGACGGTAGCCGGGGACGTACGCCTGCACGGACGCCGCGACGTCGTGGATGGACGCGGTGATGGCACCGCGGTCGGCGTCGGCGGGAATGGAGCAGAACACGGTGTCCTTCATGAACATCGGCGGTTCGGCCGGGTTCAGGATGATGATCGCCTTGCCCTTCTTCGCCCCGCCGATCGTCTCGATGCCCCGACTCGTGGTGATCGTGAACTCGTCGATGTTCGCGCGGGTGCCGGGTCCCGCCGAGGGCGAGGCCACGCTGGCGACGATCTCGGCGTACGCGACCTCGGTGATCCGGGAGACGGCGTGGACCATCGGGATGGTCGCCTGGCCGCCGCACGTGATGAGGTTGACGTTCGGTGCGGTGCGGTGCTCGCCCATGTTCACGGCGGGCACGACCGCGGGTCCGAGCGCGGCGGGGGTGAGGTCGACGGCCTGGATGCCGAGTTCCCGGTAGCGGGGCGCGTTCGCCCGGTGCACGTAGGCCGAGGTGGCCTCGAAGACGATGTCGGGGCGCTCGTCCTGGGCGAGCAGCCAGTCGACGCCCTCGGCGCTGGCGATCACACCCCGGTCGGCGGCGCGCTTCAGTCCCTCGCTGTCGGGGTCGACGCCGATCATCCAGCGGGGCTCGATGATCTCCGAGCGGAGGAGTTTGTACATCAGGTCGGTGCCGATGTTGCCGGATCCGACGATCGCGGCGAGAGCCTTGGTCACAATTGTCGCCTTACTTGAATTCTACTGATACGGAACCGATGTCACTGAAGTCGGCGCGGAACACGTCGCCGGGGCGGGCGTCGATCGCGCGGGTGCAGGAGCCTGGCAGGATCACGTGCCCGGCCTCGAGCCGCACCCCGAAGCTCGCGACCTTCCGCGCCAGCCAGGCCACGGCCTTCGTGGGATTGCCGAGCACCGCCGACGCTTCGCCCCGCGCGATCTCCTTCTCACCTTGGAAGAGCACCGCGGAGATCCCGCCGATGTCGACATTCGCCGGTTCCACCCGTCCGGCGCCGAGGATCACTCCGGCCGAGGACGCGTTGTCGGCGATCGTGTCGGCGAGCCCGATCTTCCAGTCCGTGATGCGGGAGTCGATCAATTCGATACTGGGAACGATGTATTCGGTGGCCGCGAGCACGTCCGCCTCGGTGCACCCCTCCCCCGGCAGAGTCTCGCCGAGGACGTATCCGATCTCCACCTCGATGCGCGGGTAGCAGAACTGCGCGGTGTCGATCGGCGTCCCCTCGGCGTACACCATGCTCGACAGCAGATGTCCGTAGTCGGGTTCGTCGACGCCCATCATCTTCTGCATGACCTCGGAGGACAGTCCGACCTTGTGGCCGTACACCGTCTCCCCCGCGGCCAGCCGTGCCCGGATGTTCAGCAGCGCGATCTCGTAGGCGTCGACGACGTCGATGCCCGGGAACACGGTGGTCAGCGGATCGATGGGTGCGCGGTTCCGTTCGGCGTTCCGCAGGAGGTGGGCGGCGGACAGTCGTTGTGCGTCGCTCAGCATCACGCCACCTCCCCCGCACGTGAGTGCTGTCGTGTGTTCCGGGACTCTTTGCCACTCACGTGGGCGACGTGCTGCGCGGCGATGTAGCCGAACACCATGGCGGGGCCGATGGTCGCGCCCGCGCCTGCGTATTCGTTGCCCATCACCGACGCCGACGTGTTGCCGGTGGCGTACAGGCCGTCGATGACGGTCCCGTCCTCGCGGAGCACCCGCGCGTCGGCGTCGGTGACGAGTCCGCCCTTGGTGCCCAGGTCGCCTGCCTCGCAGCGGATCGCGTAGAACGGGCCCTGCGTGATCTCGTCGAGGCACGGGTTCTTCATCGTCGGGTCGCCGTAGTACCGGTCGTACGCGCTGTCGCCGCGGCCGAAGTCCTCGTCGGTGCCGGTGCGGGCGAAGCCGTTGAACCGGTCGACGGTGGCGACGAGGGCGTCGGCCTTGACGCCGATCTTCTCGGCGAGGTCGCGCAGCGTGTCGGCCTTGTGCACGACACCGGAGTCGTAGAATCCCTGCGGGAACGGCACACCCGGCAGCACCTGCGCGAACGGGTACCGCGACTTCGCCTTGTTGTCCATGACGAACCACGCCGGGACGTGGCCGCCGTCGAGTTGGTCGTGCACGAAGTTCACGTACGGCGAGGACTCGTTGGTGAAGCGTTCGCCGCGTCCGTTCACGATGACGGACGGCGGAATGCACCGCTCCGACACGAGCGGGATCACGGCACCCATCGGGTGCAGCACCGACGGCATCCACCAGGCGTCGTCCATCAGGTCGACTGCCGCGCCGAGCTTCTGGCCGGCGACGATGCCGTCGCCGGTGTTCTCCCGGGCGCCGGCGCTGACGTCCGGAACGCCGTGCCGGGGCAGGTACTTGGTCCGCATGTCCTGGTTGTGGTCGAACCCGCCGGTCGCGAGCAGCACGCCGCGGCGGGCGCCGATCCGGACCGTCTGTCCGCCGCGCTCGGCGAGCACACCCACGACCGCTCCGGTGTCATCGACGATCAGTTCCGTCATCGACGTCGTCAGCCACAGCGGCACCCCGGCGTCCTTGAGGACCATCCGCATCCGTGCCACCAGTGCGCGTCCGCCGGTCGCCATGTGGCGTCGCCGGATCACGTTGGACGCCACCCGCCACGCCGCCACCAGCGACGCCTTGCGGCCCTTCCACGTGCGCTTGACCATGGCGAGGTCGTGGTAGTCCTTGGACGTGACCCACAGGCCCAGCGGACCCTTCATGCTGTTGGGGCGCTGGAACTGCTCGTCCTCCTTCAGCGCTCGGGTGTCGAACGGTGTGCATTCGATGGTGCGCCCGAGCGGCCGCCCGCCCTCGTATTCCGGGTGGTAGTCGGAGTAGCCCTTCACCCAGTACAGCTTCATGTGCGGGCTGCGGTCGAGGAGTTCCATCAGCTCGGGACCCTTGTCGACGAACGCGTCGAGGCGGTCGGCGGCGACAGTGCCCTCGGTGATGATGTCGAGGTAGCGGCGGATCGACTCGCGGGAGTCGACGACACCCTTCGCGCGCAGCGTCGGGGCGTTGGGTATCCAGATGCCGCCGCCGGAGATGGCCGTGGATCCGCCGAACGTCGCGCCCTTGTCGATGACGAGGGTGTCGATCCCGCGGTGGGCCGCGGCGATCGCCGCGGCCATGCCGCCGCCACCGCTGCCGACGACGAGGAAATCGACTGTGGTGTCGAAGGTTTCTGCGGTGCCGCTCATCGTCCGCTGCCGTCCTTGCGGAGCAGGAAGGCGAGGACGGCGCTCTCGAACGCCGTCTTCTGCTCGATCATCGCCCAGTGCCCGCAGTTCGGGAACACGTGCAGTTCCGCCCGCGGGATCGACCGCATCGGGATGATCGCCATGTCCAGCGGGCTGACCCGGTCGTCGCGGCCCCAGGTGAGCAGCGTCGGCGCCGTCACCTTGTGCAGCTGAGCCCAGTACGGGGTGGCGTCGGACGCGAGTGCGGCCTTGGCGCCGGCCTCGAACGCGGCCTTGCTGTACATCTTGCGGGCGCTGGCGAGGGTCTCGGGGTCGGTGGCCTGCGTCCAGCGTTCCTCGATCAGTTCCTCGGTGACCATGGCGGGGTCGAACACCATCGAGTGCAGCCACGCGATCAGTCGTTCCCGGGTGGGGTCGTCCGTGAACTCCATCAGGAGGTTGATGCCCTCACCGGGGCCGGGGCTGAAGAGGTTCCTGCCGATGCCGCCGATGGTGATCAACTTGGCGACCCGGTCGGGGTGTGCGATCGCGAACTGGGTGGCGACGATACCGCCCATCGAGTTTCCGAGCATCGCCACCTCGTCGAGTCCGAGACCGTCGAGGAAGCGGAGCACCGCGTCGCCCGCGGTGAGCATCGGGTGGCCGCCGAAATCGTCGCTGACCCCGAATCCCGGGAACTCCAGGATGAAGGTGCGGAAGTGCTCGGCGAAGACGTCGAGGTTGCCGCGGAAGTTGCGCCACCCCGTCACGCCGGGGCCGGAACCGTGCAGCAGCAGGAGAGGCGGACCGTCGCCGGCCTCGTGATAGCGAAGCACGCCGAGGTCGGTCGTCAGCTCCTTCAGGGTGCCCTCGTAACTCGAGTCAGTCGTCATGGTCGATCACGTTGCCAGCGTGCTCCCGGCTCGGACAGGAGCGATCCCGGTCAGCGAGACACCCGCCCCGCCCTGGCACCGCTCGGCCGGGGACTTCCACTGACCGAGACGGCATCTCGTGACACTTCGGGGGCGTCCCTAGCCTCGGGGTCGATCGCCGAATCGGTCGGCGACGGAAGAGCAATCGGAGGCGGTCTGATGGCAACCGACCCGGCCGGCAGCAAGCCCGCGGCACACCCGGACGCACCGTCACCGGACGAGATGCGCCGTGCCCTCGGGCAATTCGCCAGCGGCGTGACGGTGGTAACGGGGCTCGACGCGGAGGGTCCGGTGGGTTTCACGTGCCAGTCGTTCGCGTCGGTGTCGCTGGAGCCGCCGCTGATCCTGTTCTGCGCCGATCACCGCGGCCGGGCGTGGCCGCGCATCCGGCGGTCGGGACGCTTCACGATCAACGTGCTGCACGAAGATCAGACGGACCTCTGCGCCCGGTTCGGTTCGAGCCGGGGTGCCAAGTTCGACGGGCTCGTCTGGGAGCCGTCGCGGTGGTCGACGCCGTCGCTGCCGGGGGTCCTCGTGCGCGTGCACGCCGACGTGCAGTCGGTGCACACCGCCGGCGATCACGACGTCGTGATCGGACGCGTCCGGGAACTCGAATCGGTCTGCGAGGAGCGGCCGATGGTGTTCTTCCGGGGCGGTTTCGGTCTCGATGCCGCCCCGCTGCCCGTGCGCGCGTAACGAGTCCGGGGACTCGTCAACCACGCACGGGCGCTACAGCCACTGACCCGACTGCACCGCGAGGAGCTGGTCGAGGGTCTCGGTCGACCACGAGCTGTCCGGGATCTCCGGAGCCCGGCGGCCGCGACGGGGCGTTCCCAGTTCGGGGTGCAGCGTCCGCGTGACTTCCCTGGCGGCGTCGACGACGAGCGGGGCGACGCGCTCGAGTTGGACGGTGCGCGCGTCTCCGCACAGCGAGATGCCGGCCACCGGTCCGTCGGCGCTACGGACCGCGACACCGACGCACCCGATCCCGCGCACCGCCTCCCCGCGCTCGAAAGCGAGACCGCGGCGTTGCCGGATCCGGTTGAGCTCCTGGTGCAGCGTGGACAGTTCGGTGATCGTGCGGTCCGTGCTGCGGCCGAGCCGCGGCCCGTACATGCCGTCGACCTGTTCCGGGTCGACCCACGCGAGCATCGCCTTGCCGCCCGCCGTCGTGTAGGCAGGGACACGCCCACCCACCCGCGACGGCAGGGTGGCGGCCATCCGCCCGCCCACCTTGTCCAGGTACACGCTCTCCGCGCCGTCCAGCACGGCCAGGTGCACGACCATTCCGGTCTGCATGTGCAGTTCGTGCAGCAGCGGGGCCGCCGCGGCCCGGACCTGGCTGTGCCCGTTGTCGCCGCCGCCGAGTCCCATCGCCCGCCGCCCGAGGCAGTAGCCGAAGCTGGCGTGGTCGACCCAGTCGAGACGGACGAGCTGGTCGAGGATGCGGTGCACGGTGGACCGCGGCAGCCGGGTGCGGCACGCCACCTCTTCGAGCGTCAGGCGCGACGTCCGGCCGTCGAACGCGTCGAGGATGAGCGTCATCCGTTCCACCATCGACGGGGGCAGGCCCTTCTTCGCAGCGGGTACCGACAGTGCATCATCCGAATCGACGACAGTCATCGACGCCTCCAAATATCCTGGTCACACGCATACGTCCGACAAAAACTGAAATGAATTCTTAAAATGTACCAGCCGCGCCCGCCGCGGGGAAGGAATCGGACAACCGCCGCGCCCGGTCACCGGGAATCCCCGCGCGGCCCCCGGGCACCTCCACTACAACGGTGACGACAGACCGAACCCCGACAGCGGAGTAACCAACTGATGCACATAGGAATCGCGCCGCCCATCGTCATCGCGCACCCCGCGGTCCGCGCGGACTGGGAACTCGGCGCCGGCATCGCGGAGTTGACCGCGATCGCCCGCACGGCCGACCGCCTCGGCTACCACCACCTCACCTGCAGCGAGCACGTCGCCGTCCCCACCGACGTCGCAGTGGAACGCGGCGGCACCTACTGGGACCCGCTCGCGACCCTCGGGTTCCTCGCCGCACAGACCGCCGGCATCCGCCTGGCCACGCAGGTTCTGGTGCTCGGCTATCACCATCCCCTCGAGATCGCCAAGCGCTACGGCACGCTCGACGTCGTCAGCGGCGGCCGGCTCGTGCTGGGGCTGGGCGTGGGCAGCCTGCGCGAGGAATTCGACCTGCTCGGCGCCCACTTCGACGACCGCGGCGCCCGCGCCGACGACGCGCTTGCGGCGCTCCGGGCGTCGCTGTCGCAACAGAAGCCCGAGTACCACGGCCCGTTCTACGACTTCGACGGCGTCGTCGTCGAACCGCACGCCGTCCAGCCGCGAGTCCCGCTGTGGATCGGGGGACGCACACTGCGGTCCCTGCGCCGCGCGACGACGCTCGGCGACGGCTGGGTGCCGTTCGGTCTGTCGCTCGACGAGTTGTGCGCGCTGCTCGCCCGGGTCGACCTTCCCGAGAAGTTCGAGGTGGTCCTCAGCGCAGGCGCACCGCTCGATCCGATCGGCTCCCGGGGCGCCGTGGCCCGCTCCCTCGAACGACGTCGCGAGGCCGGCACCACCGTCGTCAGCGCCACCCTCGCGTCCACGAGCGCAGCCCACTACTGCGAGCAACTGGAGGCCCTCCGGCAGCTGGGCGACACCCTCGGCCTCTCCTTCCGCACCACGACCGAAGACAGGATCCGCCCATGACCGGCACCGACGAACTCGTCCGCGCACTCGCCGAACGCGTCGCCGCGCTCGAAGACAAGCTCGCCATCCTGGAACTGATGACCGCCTACGGTCCCGCCATCGACAGCGGGTCGGCCGACGCCGTCGCGCGTCTGTGGACCGAGGACGGCGTGTACGACGTCGACACCGGGGTGATGCGCGGGCATGCGGCCATCACGGCGATGGTGCAGTCGCAGGCACATCAGGGCTGGATCGGCGGCGGCTGCGCGCACATGCTCGAGCCCGGGCACGTCCGCGTCGACGGCGACACCGCGGTGGCCACGTGCAAGTCGCAGTTGATCATTCACGACGACGCCGGATTCCGCGTCCACCGGATCACCGCCAACCGGTGGGAGCTCGCCAAGATCGACGGCGAGTGGAAGGTGACCCGCCGCGTCAATCGGCTTCTCGACGGTCGCGAGGAGGCCCGCACCCTGCTGGCCGCGGGGGTGCGCGACTGAGCACGGCTTCGGCTGCACCGAAACGAGGCCCGCAGGTGCTGCGGGCCTCGTCCTCGTGCGGCGGGCGACGGTCAGGCGACCCTCTCCGACGTGGGTGCGGCCGCGTCGGCCGGACGCTCGATCTTGTTGCGGGTCAGGAGGAGTCCCATCACCGCGGCCAGCAGCCCGGCGACGGCGAGCGTGGAGAAGGCGTAGACGAACCCCTTCTCCGAGTACTGCGCGGCGCGGCCCACCAGCACGACACCGGGGATCGCGACGATCGCGATCATCACCTGACTGCCGATCGCGCTGCCCAGCGAACCGGACAGGTTCAGCATCCCGCCTGCGATCCCCTGCGTCTGCGCGGGCACGGTGCGCATGATGAGGTTCGGCAACGTCGCCGACGCGGAACCGAGACCCAGGCCGATCACCACCTGTCCGAACATCATCTGGACCGTCGAGTCGTGCAGGGTGGCGAGCAGGAACGACCCGAGCGCGAGGGATACGCCGCCGAACACCAGAACCGGCGCCGGGCCGATGCGCCGGGTGAAGTAGCCGCCCACCGGGCCCGCGATCATCGACACGACACCCGTCGGAACGGTGTAGATCGCGACGGCGAGGGCGGTGACGCCGAATCCGTAGCCGAGACCGAGGTCGGGATCGGTCATCACGAACATCGGGATGAGCATCGAATGGCTCACCAGGACGAACTGCACGAAACCGCTGGCGGCCAGCGTCTTCGCGACGGGTCCGTGCCGGAGCATCTGCAGATCGATGAGCGGTTCCTTCGGCGTGCGTTCGTAGACCAGCCAACCGGCGAGAACGGCGAGACCGCCACCCACGAAGAGAAGCGTCTGAGGCGCCGTGTACCCCCACGTGGCGGCCTTGCCGATGCCGAACAGCAGCACGAAGGCGCCGAGTCCGAGGATCACCGCACCGAGCACATCGAGTTTCGACCGGGTGCGCAACGTGGTCTCGGGCACGAAGATCGCGACCGCGATGCCGACGACCACCACGTGGGCAAGTTGCGCCCAGAACACGCCGGTGTAGCCGAAGTGGTCGATGAGATAGCCGCCGATGATCGGGCCGAGGATGGTGCTGGCGCCCATGCCGGTGGCGACGAATCCCACGGCCACCGGAATGATCGTCGGGGGCAGGATGTCGCGGATCAGTCCGTACGCGAGCACGAGGATCGCCATGCCCGCACCCTGCAGACCGCGGCCCACGAGGAAGAGTTCGAAGTTGGGGGCAAGCGCACCGAGAAGTGAACCGGCGCCGAATACCGCGGCAGACACGAGCATCATCCGCTTCTTGCCGTAGATGTCGCCGAGTTTGCCGACGAGCGGGGTCGAGGCGGCGAGCACGAGCGTGACGATCGTGATCACCCAGCCGACGTTCGCGGTGCCGAAGTGTTTCGCGATCTCCGGCAGCGCCGGGGTGACGAAGTTGTAGGCGAGCGGGATGACCTCGACCAGAAGGATGATCAGGGCCAGGAGGGCGAACGACTTCCCGCGTGAGAGCGGTGCGCGCTCCGCCTCGCCTGGGGACAGGGGCATGTTATGCATAGGTGGCTCCGGGGGATTCGTGAGGATCAGCACGCCCAACCTGGCATGACGCACAGTGACGCCGACCACAGTTCCCACTCACCGAGACCTACCCGCAGCTGGCGCCCGGTGACGCGAAGCGGCACGAATAGTAGAAAACATTCCTGCACGATATTGCGACCATCTAGTGACTGATCAGTAGTTCATGCGATACAACTAGAATGAAATCTAATTTTCTCTTCGCGGAATCAGGAGTTCCCATGACGGAATCACTCAGCCTCACCGGACGCACCGCCGTCGTCACCGGCGCCGGCGCAGGCCTCGGCCGGGCCGAAGCCCTCGCACTCGCGGCCGCCGGAGCCGCGGTCGTCGTCAACGACATGGGCGACGGCGCACACGAGGTCGCCTCGCAGATCACCGCGGCCGGCGGCCGGGCCGTCGCCGTCACCGGTGACGTCTCCGACTGGGCGCTCGGCGCGCGCCTCGTCGACGAGGCCGTCCGCGCGTTCGGATCGATGGACATCCTCGTCAACAACGCCGGAATCCTGCGCGACAAGATGATTTTCAACCTCTCCGAATCCGACTGGGACGACGTCGTCCGCGTCCACCTGAAGGGGCACGCCGCCACATCCCGCGCCGCGGCCGTGCACTGGCGCGAGGCGAGCAAGGCCGCCGGCGGCCCGGTGTACGGGCGGGTCGTCAACACGTCGTCGGAGGCGTTCCTGTTCGGGTCCGCGGGACAGCCCAACTACTCGGCCGCGAAGGCCGGGATCACCGCGCTCACACTGTCGACGGCGCAGGGCCTGTCCCGCTACGGGGTTCGGGCCAACGCGATCTGCCCGCGCGCCAGGACGGCCATGACCGCCGACGCGTTCGGCGAGAACCCGGGCGACACGGGCCTCGACCCCCTGTCCCCCGAACGGGTCGCCACCCTCGTCCACTACCTGGCCTCCCCCGCCGCCGACGCGATCACCGGGCAGGTGTTCGTCGTCTACGGCAAGATGGTCGCGCTCATGGAGGCGCCGAAGGTCGAGAACCGCTTCGACGCAGCGGGTTCCGCGTTCTCACCCGAGGAGCTCGACGGCCTCCTCACACCGTACTTCGCCGGTCGCGGACCGTACGAGAACTACGCGGCGTTCAGCGTCGCCGAACTGGAGAAGGTCGCGCTGGCGACCGGTGACCTCGCCGGTGCCTGAGCCGCGATCACAGAAGGAGCACACGTTGAGGCTGCACCGAAAGACGGCGATCGTGACCGGCGGCGCCGGCGGCATCGGACGGGCCGTCACGACGGTGTTCGTCCGCGAGGGCGCGAACGTCCTGTTCGTCGACATCGACGAACAACGCGGCCGGGAACTCGAGCAGGAACTCGGACCGGCCTCCCGCTTCCTGAACGCCGACATTTCCCGGAGCGAGTCCGCCGAGCAGATCCGGGACGCCGCGGTCGCAGCGTTCGGATCGGTGGACGTGCTGGTCAACAACGCCCACGCGTCGCGTCAGGCGTTGCTGATCGACCACACCCAGGAGATGTTCGACCTCTCGTTCCAGACCGGGTTCTATCCGGTGGTGCACCTGATGCAGGCCTGCTACGAGCAGTTGAAGGCGGCGAACGGTTCGGTGATCAACTTCGCGTCGGGGTCCGGTCTCGACGGGATGCCCACCCAAACGTCGTACGCCGCCGCGAAGGAAGCGATTCGCGGGGTGAGCCGGGTGGCCGCCAACGAATGGGCGGCCGATCAGATCCGGGTCAACGTGATCTGCCCGTTCGCCGCGACCGAGGGCGTCCTCGCCTGGCAGAAACAATTCCCCGACCGCGCCGCCGCGTCGGTGGCGAAGGTTCCACTCCAGCGGATCGGTGACCCCGAGGCCGACATCGCGCCCGTGGCCGTGTTCCTCGCGTCCGACGATTCGCGGTACATGACCGGACAGACACTGATGGCGGACGGCGGCAGCATCAAGCTGCGCTGATCCGCCCGGACAGGAGAACGACGATGAACGAATTCGAAGGCCGGGTCGCCCTGATCACCGGCGGCGCCCGCGGCCAGGGACGCAGCCACGCGGTCGCACTGGCGGAACGCGGGGCCGACATCGTGCTGTGCGACCGCTGCGAGGACAACCCGGCGGTGAACTACCCCCTGGCCACCGCCGCCGACCTCGACGAGACCGCCGAACTGGTGCGCGCCACCGGTCGCCGGTGCCTCACCGCCAAGGCGGACACCGCCGACCGGGCAGCGATGGACGCACTCGTCGCGGAGGCGGAGTCCGACTTCGGTCGGATCGATATCGCCGTCGCGAACGCGGGCGTCTCCGTGGCCGCCCCGGTGCAGTCGCTCACGCAGGAACAGTGGTCGGAGGCGATCAGTTCCAACCTCACCGGCGTCTTCAACACGGTGGGGGCGGTGGCACCCGGCATGATCCGGCGGGGATACGGCCGGATCGTCACCATCTCGTCGATGCTGGGCCGCGCAGGCAGCACCAACATGGCGGCGTACGCGGCGTCGAAGTGGGGCGTCATCGGGCTCACCAAGAGCGCCGCGCTCGATCTCGCCCCGCACGGCATCACCGTGAATGCGATTGCACCGGGCAACATCTCGACTCCGATGATCCACAACGACGCCCTCTACCGGATGATGCGTCCCGACCTGGAGGCACCCGCCGCGGAGGATGTGGCACCGGTGTTCGCCGGCCTGCACGCCCAGCCCGTGGCGTGGCTGGACGCCGCCGAGATCACCCGCGTCGTGCTGTTCCTCGGCGCCGAGGGCAGCGCGCACATCAGCGGCATCGTCCTGCCCGTCGACGCGGGTACTGCCGCCCGCGGCCTGTGAGTACTTATCAACCGCCGGACGTTGATAAGTACTCACGGGGCGCTTTTGGTCAAGGCTTTGATTAAGCAGTACCGGCCGCTAACCTGGGTTCATGCCCGAGGAGACGACCGACCAGAGCGATTTGGATTTCCTGTCCTTCATGGACTTCGCGGTGGGCAAGACCGTGGACGAGTTGCCCGAGGTCGATCCGGTGTCCATGCGGCTGGTGCTCGCGCTGCACCGGGTGACGAGCGCCCTCGTCTACGACCTCGAGGCGACGGTCCACCGACCGAGCGGGTGGAGCTGGCCCGGGTTCCGGGTGCTGTTCGTGTTGTGGCTCGCCGGACCGTGCGAGGCCAAGCGAGTGGCGTCGCTGTCCGGGATGAGCAGGTCTGCGGTGTCGGCCCTGGTGAACACGCTCGAGCGCGACGGGCTCGTGACCCGGCGACCGTCGGCAGGCGACCGCCGGGCCGTCGATCTCGAGCTGACGGACGCCGGGCGCGAGGCCATCGTCAGCACGTACTCGGCGCACAACAAGCGTGAGCAGACGTGGACCGAGACGCTGACACCGTCGGAGCGGGTCGTCCTGATCGGGTTGCTGGAGAAGATGGCGTCGGGCACCGCCGCCCGCGAAGCCGTCAAACGCAGCTAGCCGTGTCGAGCAGGTGGAGGCCGTGAGCAGTCCCGGGGAGCAGCGTCTCGTGTCGTTCGACGAGTTCCGCGAGTCGGTGAGCGACGCGTTCGTCCCCCTCGAGATGACGTCCGCGGACCACGACGACTTCAGCGGCGTGGTGCGCGGCGCGACGGTCGGGGCGGTCCGGATCAGCGAGGTCACGGCCGCCCCGCACGTCATTCGGCGCACGCCGCGGACGATCCGCGCCGCCAACCCGGACTACTTCAAACTCGGACTGCAGGTGGGCGGCTGCTGCGTGCTCTCCCAGGACGGCCGTGAAGCTGCGCTCACGCCGGGCGACTTCGCGATCTACGACACGACCCGCCCGTACCAGCTATCGTTCGACGACCGGTTCCGGATGGTGGTCGTGATGTTCCCCCGGCATCTCCTCCGCGTTCCGCCCGACGGCATCGCGCAGCTCACCGCGCGCCGGGTGTCGGGCAGGCAGGGGCTCGGCGCCGTCGTCACGCCGCTGGTGCGCGGGCTCGGCGAGTAGATCGCCGACGCCTCCCCCACCGTCGCGTTGCATCTCGGCGACGCCGTCCTCGACCTGGTCGCGGCTGCGTTCGCGGAGCAACTCCACCTCGCCGACAGGCCGACCCCGTTGTCGCGCGGCGACGAACTGCAGGCCCGGGTCACCGCGTTCATCGACGAGCGGCTCGCCGACCGCGAGTTGGATGTGCGGTCGATCGCGGCCGCCCACCACATCTCGGTGCGGCACCTGCAGAAGAAGTTCGAAGCCGAGGGCGACACGGCGAGCGGATGGATTCGGCGAAGGCGACTCGAGCAGTGCCGTCGGGATCTCGCCGACCCCCGGTACCGCGACCTGACCGTCTCGGCCATCGGTGCCCGCTGGGGTTTCACCGACGCCGCTCACTTCTCCCGGCTGTTCAAGGCCACTCACGGATCGACGCCCGGCACCTATCGCACCGCGGCCACCCCGCTCACGGAGACGGAGCGCCGGATTCGATGATCTCCGCGACCTCGTCGACGTGGACGGGTCGGCGCCAACTGTCCCAGCCGACGTGGATCTGCCGCGGATGAACGGCGGCGTCCAACACCGCGGATTGGTGAGTGTGCCCGTGCAGCAACCAGTCTCCCCCGTCCTGCAGGCGGTACTTCACGCCCCGGTCCTCCTCTGTGTGGTCGCCGGTGTACGGGAAATGGGACAGCAGCACCGTCCGGCCCGCGACCTTCCGTCTTGCGAACAGCTGCACCGACGCGAACGTGTCCAGGAAGACCCGCTGCCGGATGTGACTGTTGCGGTTCGCCATCGGATGGCACGAGTCGTGATTGCCGGGGATCAGATGCAGCTCGACGTTCCGTTTCCGCGAGAATTCGTGCAGTGCGCGGAGCGCCCAGTCCTCGGCCGCCTTCCCGCCGACGGTGACGTCGCCGAGTATCCACAGTTGATCCCCGCTCCCGACGGCGGCGCCCAGACCGTCGAGGATGGATTCGTCGTGCGCGTCGATCTCCGCGTCGAAACCCCGGATCTCCACCAGCCGCGCGTGACGAAGGTGCAGGTCGGAGGTGAACCAGACGCTCATGCCAGGAACCGCGACCGCAACTCCGCGAAGAACGCTGCCGACAGGCGTGTGAAGTCGTCGGCGCTCAATCTGATCCGGTGGCCGATCTCGAGCTTCAGGACGGACTGGTCGGGGACATACTTCAGGACGCTGATGCCGCGCAGGACGCCGCCGTTGTTCATCAACGAGTCGGCAATGATCTCGACCTCGTTGAGCGGGTTCGCGTCCTTGCCCGTCACCGCCCGGACCCGGTGGACGAAGTAGCGGTCCAGCGCGAGAACCATGTTGCCGAAGAACAGGGGCTCGAAATCCTCCAGGGCGGCGAAGACCTTCTTGCCTGTGACTTCGCCCGCGATCGCTCCCGTCAGCGACGTGTACACGGCGAGTTGCTCCGCGACGGACGCCTCGGCGTGATCGATCTCTTCCTGCGTGTAGTTCTTCCGTCCGAGCACTTCGCCGTCTCCTTCGATGCACCGGGTGCCGGATCGACACGCTGAGAACCCCCAGACCAGCAGTGTTCCACCTTTCGCATCCCAGCGGATCCGGGTTGGAGGTGCGATACTCCCGGGTGGCTCCTGGCTCGTACTCAAAACCGGCAACCGAGAAGTCCGGAAGGATGCACCGATGAAGGTCACGATCGCACGAACCGCAGGAATCGCCGCCGCAGTCACCGGCGTGGGTCTACTCGCCGCGCCCCCCGCGTCCGCGGCGCCGGAAGACCTCGCCGTGGATATCGCCGTGGAAGGGAACGCGGTGGTCATGGATGTCGAATACGCCATCCCCGGGGCGGTGGTGTGCCTGATGAACGTCCTCCCCGTCGACGGGACCGCGCCCGCCGCCATTGTGGGACCCACCGTCGTGATGGGCGGAGACGACGGTGAACTCCGAGCCACCGTCGACCCCGGCGAGTACACGGTCCAGTGGTCCTGCTCGAGCATTCCGTCTTTCGAGCAGTGGGGAACCGCCCCGCCGCTGACCAACGGCACCGAGGACCCCACCACCGTCACCGTCACCGACACGTCCGGGCCGGGCGGCGGAGGCTCGTCGGGCAGCCCGTTCGGCAGCTGACGGCCCCCGCGTACGTGAGCGGCAAAGCGTGTTCGAGCACTCTTTTGCACTCACGTATGCGGGATCGGAGAACTTCCTGAACCGACGCGTAACGAAACCGGTGCGAGTGGGGATTGACAGTACGGAATCCCGCAACGGACAGGAACCCTCCGCCATGGCTACCGTCACGCACATCGATATCGCTCGCGCCCGCCGCTCCCGTCGGGTTCTCTTCATCGGAAACCCCACCCGATACAAAGAGGTGTCGCACTGGGCGATGGTCAAGCAGTGGATGATCGTCCACGGACTGGAGCCCGTCCGGAAGCTGGACGGCCCCGCGCTCTGCGCGATCGTCACCGAGGACGTCCTCGACGGAATCGGCTCCCCTCAGGACGCGCAGGCGATCCAGAACGCCCGTGAACAGGGCATACCGTGTATCAGCGTGCACGACAGCACTCAGATCTGGCAGGCCACGGCCCGCGTCCGGGCGTCCATCGCGCGATCCGGGGGCGGCGCGCACTCGAGCCCGCACCACCAGGGAGCCTGAGAAAACCGGAGGCCGTCGTGGTCGATTGGGATGGCGAAGGCTACGCCGACGTCGGCGCACTGCAGCGCGCCGTCGCGGAGCAGTCCATCGCAGAGCTCGCCCTCGCCGGCACCGAACGTGTGCTGGACGTGGGATGCGGCGACGGATTCGTCACGCTCCGGATCGCCGAACTGCTCCCCGGCGGTTCGGTGGTGGGGGTGGACGCCTCCCCGCGGATGATCGCGAAGGCCCAGTCCAGGGTGGTGCCGGACGGCGCCCGCGCCGAGTTCCGCAGCGCGGACGCGCGCGATCTTCCGTTCGACGGCGAATTCGACGTCGCGGTGTCGTTCAACGCGCTGCACTGGGTTCCCGACCTGCAGGTGGCGTTGGCCGCGATCGCCCGCAGCGTCGTGGACGGTGGCCGTGTGATCGTCCAGATGGTCTGCGCAAGCCCGCGAACCAGCATCGAAGACGTGATGATGACCGTCGCTGCGCGGCCGCGGTGGGCGGAGTTCTTCACCGACTTCACGCCGCCGTTCATCCACGTCGAACCGGAGAAATTCCGCGGACTCGCGAAGGCGGCAGGACTCGACACCACCGACCTCGTCGTCCGGGACGTCGAATGGGATTTCGGTTCCCGGGAAGAATTCGTGCGGTGGTGCACCGTCGGATCCACCGACTGGACCGCGCACCTCGACGACGCCGCCGTCCCCGAGTTCATGGACGACGTCGCACGCGAGTACGAGCAGATCTCCGGACGCCCGGGGTTGTTCCTGTTCACCCAGATGCGGGCGGAATTCGCTCGGACGTCCTGACAGCAGCGCGTCGGCGGTGGCAGGACCGTCGCCGACTGCTGCCCTCCAGAGATGCCCGAATTCACTGCCGTCCGGGCGACCGATTGGCAGCGCCGTCGAAGAAGATCGCACAGAAGGCGTCGATCGTCTGGCGAGCGTCGCTCTTGCGCATTCCCGGTTTCAGCCACCTGTGCGTCCAGTTGATCATTCCGAACAGGGCCTTTGCCATGAGAGGAACGGGAATGTCGGCGCGGAACGCCCCCTCGTCGACGCCCTGCTGAAGAACGTCGGTCACCAGCGTCTCGAACCGTTTGGTCTTGCGTGCCATGTCCCGGGCCCATGCGGTGCCGTCGAGACTGAGCTTCGCCATGTCTTCCTGGATGTACAGGTAGACGTACGGGTAGTTGTTTTCGTACGACATCAACTGTTGCTCGACCAATCCCCGGAGCTTGTCCGGCACCGATCGGTCGGAAGCGACGATGTCGGCACCGACTGCAATGTTCTCGTCGAGTACACCGACGAGAATGTCATGGAACAAGGCCTGGAAGAGTTCCTTCTTACTTGCGAAGTAGTAGTAGATCGAGGCCCTGTCGGTGCCGAACCGCTCAGCGACGTCGTTGAGCGTTGCAGCCTCGTAGCCCTTCTCCTTGAACACGGCTGCCGCAGCCGACATCAGCTCGGCACGCTTGGCCTGATAGCCGGGGCTGCCGTCGTTCTGAGCACTCCGCCTGCGCTTGCTCATGCCGCTGCCGGATGTCGAAGTCGTCACCATCCTCGGAATCATACAGTTGGGAATCGCATCCCCTAGTCAACGTTGACGTAAATCAACTTGAACGTTGACAGTGTGACGGCGGTCGCATATGTTCTGTGCACATACCAGCATGAACCCATTTCTGTGCCGCCATATCACCCGAACCACGGATAATTGAGGGCAAGATGTCGAACAACGCGCAATGGTGCGAAGTCACGCCGGTCGCGGATCTACTGGGTCGTGGCGCCGACGACCATCCCGATCGCGATCTGATCGTGTTCCCGGACAGCCGCCACACCTATTCGCAAGTGCACGAGGGCGCGATGCGCGTAGCGCGGGGCCTGATAGGCCTCGGCGTCGAGGCGGGCGACCACGTCGGCCTCCTGGCTCACAACAGCATCGAGTTCCTCGAAGGATTCTTCGGCGCCGCTCTTGCCGGCTGCGTCGTCGTTCCTCTCAATGCCCGCCACAAATCTTCGGAACTCGGCTACATCATCGAGAACGCAGACTTGACGGCCATTCTGACCGTCACGGGCGACAACGATTACATCGACTTCGCCGAGCTCGTCTACGCAGCCGTCCCGTCTCTGAAGGCAGCGACGGCAAGTGCACGCCTGTCCCTGCCCGAGGCCCCCCGTCTACGGTCCGCGATTCTGCTCCGCGGCGAAGACCGAGAGGGGTTCGTCCCGCGCATCGCGTTCTCCGCCGCAGCCGATCGAACAGGAATCGAGGAGGTGGAGCGCCGTCGCCTCCAGGTCCGCGTTCGCGACACCGCTGCCATCCTGTACACCTCAGGCACCACCGCGAACCCCAAGGGTTGCATGCTGTCACATGAGGCACTCACCAGAGGACCGGTGCATCGCGCGCGCAATCGCCTGGTGACCGATACACCACACATCAGCTGGGGTGGTGGCCCCCTGTTTCACATCGCCGCCCTCGCACCACTTCTCGGAGCGATGGGGGCAGGTGGAACCTACCTCACGGACACGTATTTCGAACCCGGGCGCGCGATCGATCTGATGGTCCGCGAACGCCCCACGACGATATGGCCATGGTTCCCCGGCCCCATGCAGATGTTGACGAGCCATCCGACATTCGATGCAGCCGCCCTCGACTCCGTTCGATACCTCTTCCTGATCGGCCCACGGGTCCTCATTACGGAGGCACAGAACCTCTTCCCTCAGGCCGAACTCGTCGCCGCCTGCGGCATGACCGAGACGTCGGGAATCTACGCCCTCAGCGACGAGTCCGAGACATTCGAGGACCGCTCGAGCGCGCAGGGAAAACCCGCACCGGGCATCGAAGTACGAATCATCGATCCGTTCACCCACGAAGAACAACCGATCGGCGTACCGGGCGAAATTCTCGTTCGCGGCTACTGCGTCACAGACGGCTACTACAAGGACCCACAGAAGACCGCCGAGACGATCGACGACGATCGATGGCTTCACACCGGCGATCTGTACAGCCGTACCGAATCAGGTTGCCTGGTGTTCCACGGGCGCCTGAAAGACATGCTCAAGGTCGGAGGCGAGAACGTAGCGGCCATCGAAATCGAATCGTTCCTGTGCGAACATCCCGCCGTACTCAATTCCGCCGTGATCGGCCGGCCCGACGCGCGTCTGGACGAGGTGCCTGTTGCCTTCGTGGAGATCCGCGAAGGCCATTCCCTCTCCTCCGACGAGTTACTTGCCTTCTGCCAGGGCAAGATCGGACGTTACAAGATCCCCAGGGAGGTGTACTTCATCGAGCCGGGCGCATGGCCGATGTCGGCCACCAAGATCAACAAACGAGGGTTGCACCAGATCCTTCTGGAGAAGGCAGACAGCATGTCTCCCGCTTCCTGATCACCGGCAGTGGGGGCCGATCAATGTCGCGGTCGGCCCCTTTGCGCACCCCGGACAGTCGGAGAGTGGAAATACACATCGACAGAAGTGGGGCGCACCTGTCGATGCGCCCCACTCGAGAACGGAACCCCTACTGGGCGAGCATGCCCGCGTCCACCAGATGCTCCGCTCCGGTGATGTACGACGATTCATCCGACGCGAGGAACAAGACCAGTTTGGATACCTCGACGGGATCGGCAATCCTTCCCAGCGGGATCTGTGCCAACGCGTCGCCGCCCTCTTCGTTGGTCGCCTCTACCATCATCGGGGTCTGAATGAACCCCGGGTGCACCGAGTTGACACGAATGTTTCTGCGGCCGTACTCGACTGCGGTCGCCTTCGTCATACCGCGCACCGCGAACTTGCTGGCGACATATGCCAGGCTCGGGAAGCCGTAGTTCGCAGCCATGCCGGCGATCGACGAGATGTTGACGATCGAACCGATACCCGCCCTTTCCATGGACGGCAGAATGGCCTTCATCCCGAAGAACACCCCGTCCTGATTGATGCCGCATACCGTTCGGTAGTCCTCCTCGGTCAACTCCGCGGTTGTCGCGAGCGGCCCGAGCACGCCGGCATTGTTCACCAGGACGTTGATGTCACCGAACGCGTCCACGCCTCGGGCGACAGCGTTCGTCCACGAGTCGAGTCGCGTGACATCGTGGTGAACGAATACCGCATTCGAACCCAGGTCCTCGGCAAGCCGTTCGCCGGCGGCGTCGGAGACGTCGGCGAGCACCACCTTGGCGCCGTGCTCGACAAAGGTCTTCGCATGCGACTCCCCCATACCGCGGGACGCACCCGTGATGAGGGCAACTTTGCCCTCCAAACGCTTTACCATGTCTTCCTTTCCGTTTCGAGTCAGCACTGATCGTGTGAGGCCGAACTGCGGTCAGACCGTCACCGACGCCGGCAGCGAAATACGCGGGGCGACTTCCTTGGCGATCATCTCGAGCGACTGGAACCACGGTGCCGGGTCATCGAAGTAGTCGTGCGATTCGACCTGGAGCGTTCCCCACCCACCTGTTTCCTCGAACAGGCGGTTGATCTTGTCCACCACGGTATCCGGCGAACCCACACAGAAGACGTTGTCGACCACCCATTCGAGATCGACGTCGGCCCTGTCTGCGCCGGCGTCCTTGATGAAACCGTCCATCATGCCGAATCGCCACCAGATGGGAATGAGGTAGCGCTCGAAGCAGTATCCGATGGGTCCTTCCATGACGAGACGCTTGGCCTCCTTGTCGGTGTCGGCCACGAACACAGTTTGAGAGACGTGGTATCGAGATCGATCGGCGGCGTGCCCGTTCGCCATCGCCGCCTCGGAGTAGGTCTCCCAGTGCGTCTTCAGTGCCTCGAGGCCGGAGAAGATCGAAACCGGCCGGAACCCGCGCTCACCCGCGAACCTCATCGAGGGTGAGTTGGCACTGAATCCGGTGACTGCAATCTCCGGCGCTCCGCCCCACGGGCTGAAGTCGGCAAGCATGTGCTGATCATCGCCGTCGTCAGCGTGGAGTTCTTCCGGGTAACCGGCGTTCCAGAAACGTCCCTCGTGGAAGAACGGCTCACGCTTCCAGATCTTCTCCATGATCTCGAGAGATTCACGGACCATTTCGTTCGTGAACTTCGTGTCCTCGCCGTTCTTGATCCCATGGATATACGACGACTGAGGGTACGCGCCTGCCCCGATACCGAGGAAGTACCGGCCTTCCAGGATCTGCGACAGCCAACCGACCATGATCGCAAGCTTGGCCGGATGCTGATGGGGAAGCAGGTGAGCCATCGGAGCGAACTTGATCCGCTCGGTCCTGGTGGCCGCTGCGGCGATGATCAACTCGGGATTGGGAATGTTCTCCCAGCGCTGAGAAGCATGCTCGGACAGCATGATCGAGTCGAAGCCGATCTCGTCCGCGGTGATCGCCTGCTGAACGCACCAGTCGAAGGTCTGGCGCGCGGTACGCTCCGGGCGCATGTAGGGATGGACGATGAGTCCGGTTTCCATTGCCATGATGATCTGCCTTTCTCACTACGGTTGATGTGGATGCTGCGCGACGAACTCGGCGTCAGGCGTAGAAGATGTCGTATGCATGCTTCGTATCCATGTACTCCTTGACGGAGAAGATCGTTCCGTCGCGGAACTCGAACAAGAAGTGGTACTGGTTCCGATAGACCTTGCCGTTCTTCAACTTCGCGTACGAGGTGGCCTCCACGGCGACCTTGTCACCCTGCGCAATCGCGGCTGTCGGTATCACCTCGAGCGCACCGTTCTCGTACACGGATGTCACCCCGCCGAGCAATGCGCCGAGCCCTTCCCTGTCGTAGGTGCCCGACATGCCGTCGATACCTCCCGAGACCCAATAGGTCGCCTCGGGATGAAGTGTCGCCAGGATCTGCGCCACGTCACCCGTGGAGAAGATCTTGGCGAAGTTGTTGGCCAAATCGATGTTCTCTTCCGGCGTACTCATTACTGCTCCGTCTGTGCGGTGATCCACTTGACTATGACCTGAGTCACTCTTCATCGTTTGCCCGTGGCAACGGAACCGTGAAATCACCCGGTCACATGCTCGGCGGATCGGCCTTCGATCTCCCCAGTTCAGAGGGCATGTGACTGCGGCCCGTCACCCCAGGACCCCGTCAATACAGTTGATGTCACATCTTGACCACGGAGTCGGTGCGGGGCACTATCAGCCGGTGATGTCAATCACAATCCGAGCGAGATCGAAGCGAGGCCCGTGAACTCGAACGAATGGCAGCAGATCGTCGACCTTCGACGAGCGGGTGTGACGATCTCCGGAATCGCAACTCGGTTGCAGATCTCTCGTAACACCGTGCGCCGTGCTCTGAGTTTCGACGAACCCCCTGGCGATCACCGTCCACGAACCGGATCGTCCGCCGATGCGCTGGTCCCTGCGATCACAGCCCTCCTCGACGAAAATCCCGAGATCACGGTCGCTCAACTCCACAGATCACTCCAGTGGAACGGATCGCGGAACACGCTCGCACAGGTGGTACGCCGAGTCCGGGGCGATCGAGCCACCCGACAGCGCACACGCGATCAGGCCACTCGGACGACTCTCACCTCGGACATTCCACGGTTTTCCACCAGCTTCGTCGGCCGAAACGATGACCTTCGCCAACTCCGGCTGTCACTCGGCGACAACCGACTGGTGACCATCGCGGGGCCCGGCGGCATCGGCAAGACGCGACTCGCCGCCGAAGCCGCGATGGACTTTCGCCGTGCATTCGCCGACGGAGTGCGCTTCATCGAGTTGGCTTCCCTGCGCAACGACACCCTGCTTCCCCAAGCGATCCTGGATGCGTTGGGGTTCGACGATCCGGACATGCCGGAACGTAGCGCACAGGAATCGCTCGTCGAATCCCTTCGTCACAAACACTTGTTGATCGTTCTCGACAACTGTGAACACCTGATCGATGCGTGTGCACAATCGATCGCGGCGATCTTGCGAAACACCACGCATGTGAAGATTCTGATCACCAGCCGCGAGATCCTCGCCATTCCCGACGAACGCGTGCATGTTCTCGACCCCCTGTCCATGACCGACGAACACGACCCGGAGCGGGCCGGCGCCGCCATGGAGCTGTTCGAGAATCGAGCGGGTGCCGCAATCGCGGGATTCTCCATCACCGATGCCAGTCGAGACGCGGTCCGGCACGTCTGCACCCAACTCGACGGCATGCCCTTGGCGATCGAACTCGCGTGCGCGCGGTTGAATGCGCTGTCCGTGAGCGACCTCGCAGCACGGCTCGACGATCGACTGTCCTTGCTGACCGTGGGCAACCGTGGTGGCCCCGACAGGCACCGAAGCCTGCACGCGACGGTCGAGTGGAGCTACGACCTGTGCACCGCGCAGGAACAGGTTCTCTGGGCGCGGTTGTCCGTGTTCGCGGAGGGTTTCGACCTTGCGATGGCCGAACGAGTCTGCGCGGGAGGCCCTGTCGACACCGATGCGGTGCTGGATCTCCTCGCCGGTTTGGTGAGCAGATCCGTCCTTCGACGCGACGTCGAGAACGAACGGGTCCGGTTCCGGATGTTGGAGACGATCCGGCACTTCGGTGCCGGGAAACTGTCCGCGGACGAGGCACTGCGCCTGCGGGGCGTTCATCTGCGTTGGTGTGCCGACCTGGTGACTTCTGCGCGGAAAGCCTGGACGGGCCACGGCCAGGAACTCGCCGGCGGCCGGCTGCGCGAGAACCGGGCCAATCTTCGGCTGGCACTGCAGACGGCGCTCACCGATCGGGCTGAGGAAACGACCTCGGTCGCATCTGGTTTCGTTGCAACCTGGTTCCTGTGGTCGTCGGCGTTCTCGGTTCGTGAGCACAGAATGTGGGTTACGAGCTTCCTGAACTTGGATACGGTTCCCGAAACCCGCGCAGCTCAACTGTCCGCAACCCTCGGAGTCCTTCAGACGATGCAGGGAGATCGGGGCGAAGCCGGGCGAACCCTCGACGGCGCCGCCCGTCGCGCACGAGCCCTGGGTGACGAGGCAACGTTGGCGTTTGCCCTGCAGACGCAGGGACTCAATACCTATCTCGGTGGTGACTTCGAGGCAGGTGAACGGCACCTGACCGAGGCACTGCGTCTGTACGAACGGATTCCGGGCAGCACCGATCTCATGTGGACCGCGCACATCGAGATGGGAATGCTGCGCAGCTCGAACGGTGAAACCGCGCGGGCAGCCGAGCACTTCGATTTCGTCCGAGCACAGGCTTCGGCCGCAGGTGAGAAATGGATGCTGTCCTACGCCGTGTACGGATTGGGACTCGTTGCGCTGGTGTCCGGCCGCTACCAGCAGGCGACCGAATACGCGACCGCCAGCCTGGGCCTCAAGCGCGCCTTCGACGACACCGTCGGCGCAACCCTCGTCATAGATCTGCTCGCGTGGGCCGAGGCGGCATCCGGCGCCGGTGAACGAGCGGCAGTACTACTCGGAGCAGCGTCGAGCATGTGGGACTCGTTCGGGATGCAACTCTATGGTTCGCGCCATTGGGTTCAGCGCCGAGCGGTGTACGAAACACGAGCACGAACGTCTCTCGGAGACGCCGCATACGAACGTGCTCGGCACCGGGGCGCGACAATGTCGATGTCCCAACTCATCGCCTATGCATTGAACGAGAAACGGCCGGACGACACCGGCGCGACTCCCCACTCCAACCCCGAGTTGTCCCCTCGCGAACGGGACATTGCGCAGTACGTCGCGGAGGGCCTCACCAACCGGGAGATCGCGACGCACATGGTGCTGTCGGTTCGGACCGTCGACGGCCACGTCTCGAATCTCCTTCGCAAACTGGGAGTCACGCGACGCAGGCAGGTCACCGCCGCGTTGATCGAACGCTGAAGCCACGGAGCGTCGAACGCCTGCCGAACCCCTTCCGACGAATTCGAGCTCACCAAAGGTTCCCACCTTCCCTGAATCAACTGTAGTGTTGATCGAGTTGTAGCCCCGGACGACGCTGACGTCAGAGCACTCCGCGAATCCGGTTCGTTCGACACTCCTACCCACACCTTCAGCGAGAGGCTCGAATCGATGCGAGCATGGCAATTCACCGGGGTCGGCGCCCCACTGCGACAGGTCGAAACCGACGAGCCCGTTCCGGGGCCCGACGACATCGTCATCGATACCGGAGCAGTCGGGCTGTGCCACTCCGATATCGGGTTCATGGACGGGACCATCACCGAACTACTGGGCGAAGTTCCGATCGTCCTCGGTCACGAAATCGTCGGAACCGTCTCAGCAGTGGGAGCACGCGTACGCGATTTCGCGGCGGGCGACCGCGTCGGCATTCCTGCGACCACCGACGGCCCCGGGACGGCGATGAACGGCGGCTATGCCGAGAAAGTGAAAGTGCCGGCGCACCTGCCGGTCAGACTTCCCGACGGGCTGTCCTTCGAGGATGCCGCGCCGGCAACGTGTTCGGGTCGAACCGCGTACCGAGCCGTGCACACCGCGGGACGTATCGAGTCAGGTATGAACGTCGGCATCATCGGCTTCGGCGGGCTCGGCTACTTCGGACTTCAGATCGCAAAGGCCGCAGGAGCGACCGTCTTCGTCGCCGAACTCCACGAGGCCAGGTGGCCCCTTGCGTACGACCTCGGCGCCGAGGCGTGCGCGCAGGACATCCGCGACTTCGAATCCGCGGGCCTGGATCTCATCATCGACTTCGCCGGGGCCTCGGGAACCCTCGACTCGGCAATCGGTGCCGTCCGGCAGGGCGGGCGCATCGTGGAGGTCGGACTGGGTGCGGAAACCGGCTCCGTCTCGATCCCGAACATCACGATGAAGGAGGTCACCATCGTCGGCTCGTCCAACGGCACCAAGAACGAGGCAAGCGCGATCCTCCAACTCGTGGCAGAAGGATCGGTACGCCCCCGGGTCGAGCGAATCACGTTCGAGGCGATACCGACCGGTCTGCAGCGACTCGAACGGGGCGGAACCGACGGACGACTCGTCGTCGTGTTCTAGACCCGTACCGGGCCTCCGATCTATATCTACGTTGATGTTGACAAGGTGCGTGAACTTTGCGACGCTCGTCACAGCGCACTTGCCGACGCCGGTACGAATCGAGGTCAACACAATGGATTGTCCGACCACCCGAGTACAACGGGCACTGTCCGATCTGAGTGCAGGTCGGCCCGTCGTACTGACCGGCGCCGCTCCCGACAGCGACGCACACCTCGTCATCGCTGCGGAAAAGGCGACCGTCGAATCCGTTGCGTTTCTCGTTCGATTCGGCTCCGGTCTCGTGTGTGCCGCACTTCCCGGTGCAGACTGCGATCGCCTCCAACTCACCACCATGACCGGTGCCGACAGAGACCACACCGGAACCGACTACACGGTGAGCGTCGACGCCGACCGCCCGGGGACCGGGATCTCCGCATCCGACAGAGCGCATACCCTTCGCTGCCTCGCCGAGCCGACGACCTCAGCCGAGGCGTTCACGCGACCAGGCCATGTTCTCGCCGCGCGCACCGCCCGTGGCGGAGTACTCGATCACCGCCGCCCGGCCGAAGCATCCTTCGATCTCGCGACGATCGCCGGACTGAGCCGCGCGGGCACCTTCACAGCCCTGGTCTCCGAGCAGGATCCCACGACGATAGCGGGTACGGACGAGGCGGAGAGCTTCGCCCACGCCCACCAACTCGGCGTGGTGTCGATCGATGACGTCGTCATCTACCGGCGTATCACGGAACTACACATGGCGACCGAGTTCGCGTTCGTCCGAGGGTCGAAGCACGGCGACGTCAACTGCGTCGGCTATCGAAGTGATGCATCGGGACACGAATACATTGCGTACACGATCGAATCGTCCACGGACGCTGTGCCGTTGATCTCCTTCGTGCAGGACGTGGATCCTGCCCCGCATCTGTCCGCCATCGACCATGTCGGAGAGGCGCTTTCCGCCGTATCGGACAACGGCGGCGGAACAGTGGTCGTCGCACGCCCGCGCGTGAGCGGAATTCCGAACACCGCCCTCGATGCCGATCTGGTCGAGATCGTGCGCGAGTGCGGTTATCGCTCCGGCGCTCTCCACAACTTCCCGGCCGCTGCACGCACCATGATGTGGCATTTCGGACTGAGCATCAGCAGCACCGTGACGGTGCCCCCCACGTCCGAGATTCGAATCCCCACCGATTCGTGCATACGGCAACCCAGCCGGGTAGTGGGTCAAGTCGTACGCGGTGATCAGCGGGGCCGGGAACTCGGCTTCAGAACCGCCAACCTCGAATTGGCGGATTCCAACACGATCGCAGACGGGGTGTGGGCCGGCCACTGCACTCTTCCCGACGGCACGGTTGTCGCAGCAGCGGTCTCCGTCGGTCGGCGACCGACCTTCTACGGCCGATCCGGAATCCGCCTGGTCGAGGCGCACCTGCTCGACTTCAGCGGCGATCTGTACGGTGTCACGCTCACCGTGCAGTTGGACCACTGGATGCGTGGCCAGACCACATTCGCTTCGAAAGAAGAGCTGGTTGCGGCTCTCTCGGCCGATGTCGTTCGTACCCGCTCACTCATTCTGAGGCCCTCCAGCTGACATCGACAAGGCCCGACCGGCCGGTGCTCCCGGCCCGCCTGCCGAATTCTCATGACCACCTTCGGCGTACAACGCCTTCGCATGCAACACCGATCATCGCTGTTCGCGACAACAAGAAAGTTGGACACATTATGGAATGCGGTATCTTCCACACCCCGTACATGCGCCCGGGACGCAAGGACAAGGAGACGTTCGAGTACTCATTGATGCTCGCTGCCGCCGCTGACAAGTTCGGCTACCGCGACTTCATGGTGGGCGAGCACGGGATGCAGGCTTGGGAAAACATCCCCAATCCGGAGCTCTTGATCGTCGCGGCCGCACAGATCACCGAACGTATGCGCTTTGCTCCCATGGCGCACATCGTGCCCCTGCACAACCCCTCCACTCTGGCCATCCAGGTGGGTTACACGTCGCAGCTGCTCGAGGATCGCTACTTCCTCGGAGTCGGCGCCGGCTCGTGGGAGAACGAAGCAGTCCTCCGCGGTCAGCCCGGCGACCTTTCCGAGGCCCACCCTCGCCTCATGGAAGGGCTCGAGGTGATGGACAAGGTCTGGCGCCAGGAGCCTTTCGACTTCGAGGGAAAGTACTACAAGGCTGCGCGCCTGGACAGCGGAATCGATCCCGGAGGCGTGGCCTCCCACGGTGCTTTCGAGGTCAAGGAAGGCGAGGAGTACCACCTCACCGCCGATCATTCACCACACGGCGGAGCCGACGGCCTGGAGATTGCGGTGACGGGTCTGAGCAAGAACTCGCCGTCGCACCGCTTGGCCGGCGAGCGCGGATGGACTCCGATTTCGTTCTACGGTGGTTCGGAGCTGTTGAAGTCCCAGTGGGAGACGTACTCGGAGGCGTGCCGCTCCGTCGGGGCGACGCCACAAGGGTCTCGTTTCAAGATCGCCCGCGATGTGTTCGTGGCGAAGACCGACGAAGAAGCCAAGGAGAAGGCCAAGAACGGCGCTCTGGGCCACGCGTGGCTGAAGTATCTGATGCCGGTCTACCAGAAGTATCGGATCCTGCAGGGATTCATCGATGACGCGGATCAGAAGATCGACATCGCAGACGTCGACCTCGACTATCTCGCTGACAACGTCTGGCTGTGTGGCAGCCCGGAGACCGTGATCGAGAAGATCGAGAAGACGTTCGACCTTGCCGGCTTCCGCTACGGCCAACTCGCGGTCAACACTCACGACGCGCTGGACGATCCGGAGCCGTGGGTGGAGTCGCTGCGGCTGTTCGCCACCGAGGTCGTACCCAACGTCGAGGTGGAGGGTACGCACGACACGGTGGCGGTCTGATCGTCGACTGAGACACAACATGTCGGCCGAGCACTTCGGGGAATCGCCAAGCGGTTCCCCGAAGTGCTCGGTACAGAAGTGGCGGTCGGATCTCGCGTTCCGATCGACCCGTTCTGCAACGCTTCTCGAACAGACAAAGTAAGGCCCGGTACGACATACGTACCGGGCCCCTTTGCGGGGTGCAGGATGAGGAGTGGCCTCAGCGGACGCCGCGGTGAGATGGGGCTGCAGCCGACAGTTCGATGACCTCGCGGATCGCGCCGGACCCCGCGCCGAGATCGAGCGCGTTCTTCAGGTGCAGCGCGAAGCCGGGAAGATATCGGTGGGTGGGCGTGGAATCGACAGCGAGAGAGATTAATTCCTTCGTGACGCCGCGGAGCGCGCGGGTTGTCCACGGAACCGCGCAATAGCCGAAGAACGCCTCGAAGGCCTCGGGTGACATCCTCAACAGCGCGTCGAGGAACCCCGGCAGCTCGGTCTCCATACGCTGCCAGTACGGATCGGTCCCGACGTATCGATCCCAGAGTGCACGTCGAGCCTCGTCCAGAGGCACAATCTCGCCGCCGGCACGTCGCCGAACCGCGTCCGCCAGCTGCCGGGACGACTCGAACAGCGTGTGAACACCTAATCCGGAGACCAGCGTCAGCGCCTCCTGAATCTGTGCGGCGTCTATCCCGAGATCAAGTGCCTCGTCGATGAAGCGCCCGGTACCGTCGACATCCATCGCGGTGACGGCCGCTCGAACGGCGATCTGGATCAGTACCCGGGTCACCTCGTCGAGCGGTGGACCTTCGTGCACGCCACCGAGGAGCCGCTCGGCGAAGTCGCGAAGATCGCCGAGTCCGGTTCCGTCCTCGGGAGCACTGCAGTCTCGGTTGTCGGTCATCGTGCCTCGATCCTCGCTAGGGTGTACTTCGTCAACGTTGACATTGATTCACAGCGACGTTGACGGGGACGTCCATCTCGGCGGTATCATCTCCACGTGCCTACGTCGACAGCAGCAAACAGCGGAATGAGTCGCCGCCGCCGCAGCGCTCAGAAGGACAGCAGCCCCAATTACCAGGCCAAGCGCCAGGAATTGCTTCGGACCGCGGCCGAAGTGTTCAAGGAGAAGGGCTTCGAGGCTGCCACCCTGAACGACATCGCCGAGCGATTCGGCACCGATCGCGCGTCTATCTACTACTACTTCGCCAGCAAGCAGGAGCTGTTCCAGGCCCTGTTCCACGACATTCTGGTGGATGTCCTCGACAACAATATCGCCGTCGCGGAGGAGATTACCGCAAGCGACGAGGACGCGCCCGAAAAGCTTCGCCGACTCGTCGAGCAGCAGATGACGTCGTACGAGGAGAACTACCCGTTCGTCTATCTGTATATCCAGGAAGACATGGCGCAGCTCCAACTCGATTCCACTTCCTGGGGCAAGGAGATGGCGAGAAAGACCAAACGATTCGAATCGATCGTGCTGTCCGTACTCCAGGAAGGTGTCGACAACGGAGCACTCCGCTCCGACGTACCGGTGCCGCTGATGGCCAAGGCGTTGTTCGGGATGGTGAACTGGACGCATCGATGGCTGAAGCCTGGAATGCGGAACGTCGATGCTCGTCAGGCCACCGAAGCATTTTTCACCTTGTTCTTCGAGGGCGCACGCACCCAGGACCGTCCGGCGCGACAGTGACCTCGGCGCCGGGTCGTCACGATGTGACACGACCCGGCGCCCGGAAGACCTGAAAACGGCCTCAACGACCTGTCCACTGCGCGGCGCGCTTTTCCGCGAATGCAGCACGGCCCTCGACCCGGTCGGCACTGTTCGCGTAGGCCTCGATCGGCTCGTACCTCGTCGCCAGCGCGACATCCAACGGCCATCCGACGCGCGACAGCACGGCATCTTTCGCGGCCTGAACGGCAAGTGGAGACGCCGAAGCAATTCGATCGGCCCAGGCACGAGCCGTCTCCGCCAACTTCTCGAACGGTACGACCTCGTTGACGAGCCCGTACCGCTCGGCCTGCTGTGCGTCGATTCGGTCGCCGGTCAGGATCAACGACATCGCGATGTGGTGCGGTAGCTGCCGAATGGCTCGGTGCATGATGCCCGCTTCGCCGATGATCCCGACTTTGGTCTCGGGAATCCCGAACTGCGCGGTGTCCGCGGCCACGATGATGTCCGCACACATGGCGAGTTCGAAACCGCCACCGATCGCATATCCCTGAACCGCCGCCACCAGGGGCTTGCGGAGCGTGAGCAACGGCCCGCCGACCCCCGTGAGGCCGCCGCCCAGCGCCATCCGGCGCCCGGCGCCCTCGGTGCCGCCGCTGACATTGGCTCCGGCACAGAATGCCTTCTCCCCGGTGGCACCGAGTACGGCCACCCAGATGTCCGGATTCGAGTTGATCTCGGTCCATGCCTCGAACAGCGCCTGATCCATCTCGGGGTCTATCGAGTTCAGTGCTGTGGGTCGATCGAGCGTCACGCCGGCGACGTGGCCGTCCAGTTCGAACTGAATTCCGCTACTCACGGTATGTCCCTTCTCGATTCTTCGGTCGCGGCCACGGGCTCGCGATATGCCGCTACTGCTGCCCCGAGCCCGACCTCGGCGACGAAGGCGCGCACTTCGGCGACGGCGGGCGACAGGTGGAGCAGGGCATCCATCTCGGCGCCGCCCTGGGCCGCGGTTCGAACGCCCATCGACTCCATCGACCGGTTGATGGAGAGCTTCTTGATCCGGAGGATGTCAGCCGGCGTGCGCGCTATCCGGCCTGACAGCGTTTCGGCGGCCTCGATCAGATCCTCCTCCGCCACCGCGTGGTTGGCCCATCCCCATTCGACAGCCGTGGTTCCGTCGATCGCGTTGCCGGGAACGAAGGCCAGTTCCTTCGCGCGTTTCGGACCGACGAGCGGAGCCCACAGCGGAGCGACGTATCCGCCGCCGAGCGGAATGGCGGGCTCGCCGATCTTCGCGTCTCGTGCGACGAGGGTGATGTCCGCGAACACACACATCTGCGTTGCACCCGCGATGCAGTATCCGTGTACCGCTGCGATGACGGGCTTCGGGTGATCCCAGATCGCCAGGAATCGGTTCACGTTGCGAGCCAATCGGTCACGATCTGCAACCGGATCGGGATCGGCGACCACCTTGCCGACCTGGCCGATGTCGTAACCGGCCGAGAAGCCCTTTCCCGCCCCCCGAATTCCGATGACTTTGCCGCCCGTCGTCGCCAGCCGGTTCAACGCATCGCTGAACTCGTCCAAGAGCTCGTTGGACAGAGCGTTCGCCTTGCCGGGACGATCGAGCACGATCCAGCTGATCGACCCTTTGTGCTCGATGCGCAGGTTCTCGTACCGAACCTGGTTCGTCGATTCCGCCACGGTGGTCATGCTCGGCCGATCGGGATCTGCTTCTTCACATGGAAGTCGACAACGCCGGAGGACCGCAGTTCCCGGCGCGAGAATCGCCATCCGTGCTGGTCGTCGCGGACGAACTCGTCGTGGTACTGCCCGAAGAAGTAGCCGTCGGCCTTGCCCTCCCTGGTGTAGCGATGCCATGCGTACAGTACGGAGCGGACGCTCGCCGAGGTCATGTCGTCCGCGAATGTCACGGCGACATTGGACACGTGATGACTGGTCGCGGTGAAAAACGTCCCGATGCCGTCGAGCGTCTCGCGGTAGGCCCGGCGCCCTTCGGCCCCGAAACCGGGGCCGTAGGCGACGTAGCAGTCCTCTGTGAACAGCGCGGCGAGTTCGTCGGGCAGATTCATGTCCAGGTAGTAGGCATAGTCGTAGATCACTCGCTCGATCTTGGCCGTCTCTACCAGTTCGGCCAGATCTCGAGTGGAAACCTCTTGTGCAACAGTCATGTTCGATCTCCTCTTTGTCATTCGATGTAGCAGATCGGCGTTCGGTGGTGCGTCACCCCCGACAGCCGTTATCAACGTTGATGTTGATTTTCGACATCGGCGTCGGCCACAGGTCTCTGCAGCCGAGAACCGTTCAGGCCTTCACGCCTTCACCGCATAGTCCGAGGCGGCAGGCTCGGCGCCGGGCCAGCGGACCGGGCACGGAGAGGTCAGCGACGAGGCGACCTCACCCCATGGCCCCAGATGCACGGTGCGCATGTTTCGTGATGCGAACTTCCAGCGGCCGTCTACCCGTACGTACTCGTCCTCGTACCGAACAGCGCCGAACACCGTCGTACCCCCGGTCGCAATCTCAAGATGAGCACCCACCACACCCGTTGCATGGTCGTCGTCGACGAAATCCACCAGAACGTAGTTCGGAGTGTGAATCGTCGTCCCGAAGGACTCGCGAGCCTGCCGGATCATCTCCGCAATGCCCGCACCACCCGAAGCGCCCGGAAAACCTCCGGCAGAGAACGTACCGTCGACGGAGAACGAGTCGGCGATGACGTCTAGGTCGTCGAAGTCGGACGCCAGGAAGTACCGTACCGCGAGATCGTGAAGCTCGGCCCGATCCTCCAACTTCCGCAGCCTGGTCTCGATGTCGGACATGCGCACTCCTCCACAGGATCGAACCTCGAGGGCGCGCACACATCTTCCGGCGCACCCCGCGATCAACGTCAGTGTAGATCGCTTCCACCGATCATCGTGCCCGCCTTCGCAGATGTCAACCATCGGCAGAGTGCAAGCAGAATCTACGCAGCCGTGGACAAAATCAACGCCATAGTTGACAGATCGGAATGCCAGGGGCAGGGTGTGACGGTAGGAGCGACGCACGTCACATCGATGCTTCGCGCGTCGAAGGAGATGTGGACATCACTCCCTCGCCCCCGTGCGTCCACGAAAGGGACCCTTCATGAGCGGCAGACTCAGCGGAAGAATTGCATTCATCACCGGCGCGGCACGAGGCCAAGGGCGGAGTCATGCACTGCGACTGGCCGAGGAAGGCGCAGACATCATCGCCGTCGACATCTGCAACCCGATCGAATCGGTGCCGTACGCATTGGCCACGGAGGACGACCTCGCCGAGACGACCGCACTGGTGGAGAAACTCGACCGCCGAATCGTCGCCACGACCGCCGACGTCCGGGACAAGCGCGCGCTGTCGGCAGCATTCGAAGCCGGTGCCGCCGAATTGGGCGGTGTCGACATCGTCGTCGCCAATGCAGGCATCGCTCCACAGCAGTCCGACGAACCCGACCGCGACGCCGTGTTCGCCGACGTGATCGCAGTCAACCTCACCGGAGTGTTCAACACCGTCGAGGTCGCCCGCGAACGCATGATCGCCCAAGGCCGCGGCGGTTCCATTGTCCTGACGAGCTCGACGGCCGGAATCAAGGCCGTCGGTGGAAGCTCCGGGGCAGGAATCGGTTACACGGCCAGCAAGCACGCAGTCGTCGGTTTGATGCGACAGTACGCAGTCCTGCTCGCCGAGCACAGCATCCGCGTGAACTCGGTTCACCCGACCGGCGTGAGCACTCCGATGGTCGTCGGAAACACCGCACTGGCCGAGGCACTCGCAGATCCGTCGAACATGGGGAAATCGATCAGCAATCTGCTGCCCGTCGAACTCCTCGAACCGCAGGACATCAGCAATGCGGTGATGTGGCTGGCATCGGACGAATCGCGGTACGTCACGGGCGTCGTGCTGCCCGTCGACGCCGGCCTGACGATCAAATGACATACCGATCTAGTGACATACAGATCAAGTGACATTCAAGGGGAATTCCGTGAACGCACAACAGTCAGCGGTAGTCGACGAAGGACGGACGATCGATCCGGGGTTGTTCCGCACGATTCTCGGTCATTACCCGACCGGGGTGGTGGCAGTGACCGCGATCGGCGACAACGGAGCCCCGGTCGGAATGGCCGTCGGCTCGTTCACGTCGGTCTCGCTCGATCCGCCCCTCGTCGCATTCCTGCCGGACAGGTCCTCGTCGACGTTTCCGAAGATACGTGCTGCACAGCGGTTCTGTGCCAACGTGCTCGCTTCCGGCCAACAGAACGTCTGCCGAAGCATGTCCCGTAAGGGTACGGACAAGTTTGCCGACGTCGACTGGACCGCGACGCCGTCGGGCATGCCCCGCATACTGGGTTCCCTGGCGTGGATCGACTGCGAGATCGACGCCGTCCACGATGCCGGCGACCACTACATCGTCGTCGGCCGGGTCGAACACCTCGAACTCGACACCCCGGAATCGCCGCTCATCTTCTTTCAGGGCGGATACGGCGGCTTCTCGGCCGACGAAGCGAAGGCATGACCGCGCTGCTGATCGCCAACCGCGGCGAGGTAGCGCTCCGCATCATGCGCACGGCGACCCAACGGGGACTGCGCACGGTCGCGGTGTACAGCGAGGACGAAGAAGGATCACCGCATGCCGAGCACGCCGATCAGTCGGTTGCGCTGCGAGGGACCGGTCCCGCCGCATACCTCGACGTGGAGGGTATCTGTGGAGCCGCCGCATCGTCCGACGCCGGCCTGATCCATCCCGGCTACGGATTCCTCAGCGAGAGCGACCGGCTGTCCGATGCCTGTGTGGCAGCCGGTCTGACGTTCGTCGGACCGGCCGGCGATACCCTGCGCCTCCTCGGGGACAAATCCGCGACGCGTGAACTCGCCACGAGGTGCGGAGTTCCGGTGTTGCCGGCCACGAGCGGGGCGACCTCCCCCGCTGCCGCCCGGGAGTTCGCCGAATCACTGGAGTCCGGCTCGGTCATCGTCAAGGCTATGGCGGGCGGCGGCGGCCGCGGCATGCGAATCGTCGAAGACCTGCGTCACCTGGATCACGCGATGGACCGCTGCCGCTCGGAGGCCGGCCGCAGTTTCGGAGTCCCGGACGTCTACGTCGAGGCATACCTCCCGCGAGCACGACACGTCGAAGTCCAAGTGGTCGGCGACGGAAGCACCTCACCGATGCACCTCTTCGACCGCGACTGCACGGGCCAGCGGCGCCATCAGAAGATGGTCGAAACAGGACCTGCGGCTTTCCTGCCCGCGACCACCCGCACCGCACTGTATGCGGCCGCGCTGACGCTCGCCTCCGAGGTGGGACTTCGCGGGCTCGCCACATTCGAGTTTCTGGTGGACGCCGACGATCTCGACCGGTGGTACTTCATCGAAGCCACCCCCCGGCTACAGGTCGAACACGGCGTGACCGAGATGATCACCGGACTCGACCTGGTCGGTCTGCAACTCGACATCGCCCAGGGGTTGAGCCTTGCCGATCTACAACTGTCGGCGACGACCCTGGGAGAACCCCGCGGAATTGCGCTCGAAGCACGCGTCACAGGGGCGCCCGAATCGGGCGGCTCCGACCGGCTCACCGCAGTACAGTTCCCGACCGGCCCGTCGATCCGTGTCGAATCACACGCTCGACCCGGCCTGCAGGTCGGCACGGGGTACGACCCTCTTCTGGCCAAAGTGATCGTGCATCGACCGGACGGCGATTTCCTCGCGGCAGCAGAGGAACTGAACGCCGCGCTCGGTGGCGTCGTTCTCGACCCGCTCGACACCGACATTCCGATACTGTCGTGGTTCCTCGGCAGCGACGGCTTTCGGAACGGAACGATGACGACCCGAACCATCGACGACCACCTGGCCTCTGCTCGAGCGCCGGATGAAGCGACGAACTCCATCGTCGAGGTGCGGGCGACCTCCGGTGGTACCGTCGTCGCGCTGTCGTCGACACCGGGTGGCATCGTCGGTCGCGGTGAAGCGATGCTCACCGTCGAGGCGATGAAGATGGAATCCGACATCTGCTCGCCGGTGGCCGGGACCGTCGTCGACATCGCGGTCACGCTGGGAGACACCGTGCCGGCGGGTAGCGTCCTCGCCACAGTTCGTCCCGACGCCGACCAATCGTTCGAGGCCGCAACCTCGGCGGCTGTGGACCTGGCTGCGACGCGGGACGACGTCTCCGACATCGACGCGAGACATGCCCGCACCCTCGACAGCGCTCGTCCGGAGGCTGTCGAGCGTCGCCACCGCCGGGGCAAACGAACGGCACGCGAGAACCTTCACGATCTGTTCGACACGGACTCCTTCCACGAGTACGGCGGGCTTGTCGTTGCCGCGCAACGGCGTCGCAGGACGCTGGAGGAACTCGAAGCTGCAACACCGGCCGACGGGGTCGTCACCGGCTTCGGTGCCGTCGACGGCCGTGCGACGGCCGCGCTCGCGTACGACTACACGGTGCTCGCGGGAACCCAAGGGTTACAGAGCCACAAGAAGGCGGAACGGCTCTTCGAACTCGCAGGCCGGAGAGCAACGCCTGTTGTCCTGTTCACCGAAGGCGGCGGCGGGCGCCCCGGCGACACCGACGACATGTCGCGAGCTACCCGGATGGATCTCGGGACCTTCGTTGCCCTGGGACGCCTCAACGGAGTAGTTCCGACCGTCGGCATCGCGTCCGGTCGCTGCTTCGCAGGCAACGCAGCGTTACTGGGCTGTTGTGACGTCATCGTCGCCACTCGCGACTCGACGATCGGGCTCGGCGGGCCTGCCATGATCGAAGGGGGCGGACTGGGAACGGTCGCAGCGGACGACGTCGGACCGGTCTCCATCCAGGAGCCCAACGGAGTCGTGGACATCGTTGCCGACGACGAGCGGGACGCCGTCGAGGTCGCTCGACGCTATCTGAGCTACTTCGGCGGCGCCACGGACGTCTGGGGTGAACCCGATCAACGACTGCTGCGGCATATCGTGCCCGAGAGGCGCAATCGCACATTCGACATTCGCACCCTGGTCCGCACGCTCGCAGACGAAGATTCGGTGCTGGAACTCCGCAGGAGATTCGGCCCCGGATTGATGACGGCATTGATCCGCATCGACGGCCGTCCCCTCGGGCTCGTCGCCAATGACGGGAACACGGCCGGCGGCACCATCGGTAGTGCAGAAGCAGACAAGATGGCACGGTTCCTGCAGCTGTGCGACGCGCACGGCCTGCCGATCGTCTCGCTGTGTGACACCGCGGGATTCCTCGTCGGTCCCGATGCAGAACGCGCGGCGTCGGTGCGCCACGTCAGCCGATTGTTCGTGACCGCACCGGCGCTGAGCGTGCCGTTCTGCACAGTGATCGTCCGCAGGGCGTTCGGCCTCGGCGGACAAGCCATGGCTGGTGGCAGTTTCCGTGTCCCTGACGCGATTGTTGCGTGGCCTACGGCGGAACTGGGGGCAATGGGTCCGGAAGGCGCCGTCAAGCTCGGCTTTCGTCGCGAGTTGGATGCCATCGAGGACGACGAGGAACGTGATCGCGTCTACCGCGCCCATCTTGCGGACTTTGCACATCAAGGCAGGGCGATCAACGCCGCATCGGTCTTCGAGATCGACGACGTCATCGATCCTGCGAGCACTCGGTCGTGGATCTCGAGTGTGACAGCCACTCCCCGAGTCGACCGCTCCCCCCTCGCCCGGCGCCGCATCGACACCTGGTGAATCACAGCGGTTACCGTCATCGCCACCGACGGCAATGCCCCGGAACCGATTGGGCTCCGGGGCATTGCCGTCCGAGTGTCACCGCGCGGTGTAGTTTTCCAGATCCGGGCGCTGAGTCATCCTCCAGTACTCCACATTCAGGAACGGCATCACGAACACCACTCGCCCATGAGAGTTCCGGTAATACGTCGACATTCCCCGGTGCGTCCACACCGTGCGGGCATGCGTCGAATCGACCAGGTCGTTGTACTCACGATTCGCCTCCGGACGCGCATCGAGCGCCTTGATCCCGTTGCGGAACATCTCGGTGAGAAGACCACGGATGTAGCGCATCTGAACCTCCATGAAGAACATAAAGCTTCCGCTGCCCGGGAACGAATTGGGGCCGCCCAGCATGAAGAAGTTCGGGAAGTCGGGGACCGACACTCCCAGATACGCCTTGGGATCGTCGTCGTTCCAGGCTTCCCGGAGCGTCAGCCCACCGATGCCCTTCACCTCCATGGAACTGATGAAGCGAGCAGCCTCGAAACCTGTCGCCCAGACGATGACGTCGACGTCCGTCTCCGTCCCGGTGTCGTCGACGAGGCCCTCGGCACGCACCCCGGTGACGGACCGGTCGATCAGATCCACGTTGTCCTTGCGCAGGGTTGCAAACCAGCCGTTGTCGAGGAGGATTCGCTTACCGAACGGTGGGTAGTCCGGGAGCACCTTGTCCAGCAGGTCGGTCCGGTCCCCCACCTGCTGCGTGATGTATCTGGTGAAGTACTCGCGGTGCGCGTCGTTTCGCGCGTTGACTGAGCGCTCCGGATGATCCCATTCGGGATCGACTCGCAGCGACTCGATGACCTTGTCGCCGAATTGCCAGAAGAGCCGGATCCAATACCAACTGTGGTAGATCGGGCAGGTCTGCATCAGTCTGCGGAGTTCCATCGGGATGGGCATCCGGAACTTCTCGAACGGCGCCACCCACTGCGGCGAGCGTTGGAAGATCGACAGATGCGCGACGCGGTCCGCGATCGCCGGGGCGATCTGCATCGAACTGGCACCGGTGCCGACGACAGCGACGCGTTTGCCGTCGAGGTCCAGATTCTCCGGCCAGTCCGCCGAGTGGAAGCTGATCCCCTCGAAGGTATCCATTCCCGGTACTTCAGGCCTCTTGGGACGGTTCAGCACACCGACCGCGCTGATCACCACGTCCGAACGCAGAATGGACGCAGTGCCGTCCGGATTGCGCACCTCCACGGACCATTGCGCGGCCGCCTCGTCGAACGTCGCCGATCGAACCTCGGTACCGTAACGGACGCGTTCACCTGCACCCAGGTCCTTCAACACACGACCGAAGTAGCCCTGCAATTCGTTGCGGAGTTCGAAGTGCGTGGTCCAGTCGTTCTTGGCGAACGAAAACGAGTACAGATGGCTGGGTGTGTCCACCCCCGCACCAGGATAGGTGTTCTGCCACCAGTTTCCGCCTGCCTCCGGTTGCTTCTCGAGGATGACGTAGTTCACGCCCATGTCTTCGAGTTGTTGTGCAGCAGCAATTCCGGCGACACCGGTCCCGATGACGATGACCGAGAATCCCTCGGGCGCATCGACCGGTTCGAGTGACAGGCTCGGCGAGTCCGGCGCTGCGCGTCGCGCCAACTCGAGTGCGAGCATCGGTCCGTATTCGTCACCGACGGGTTCGCCCATGCATACACTCATCATTCGAACCGTGAGTTCCGGCGATGGGGTTTCGATCGCAGGCCGGCCTCCGTCCTGCAGGCTCATCACAGCCTTCACCGCAGCCTCGCGAATCTCCTCCTGGATCGCGTCGTCGAGGCCTCCCGAGTCGTGGTCGCCGAGGCCCTTGCCTCTGGTTGGGGTGTACGGAGCAGCGAGCCATTTCTGGTCGCCCGTCGTTTGGAACACAACCATGAGGAGCGAGGGCACATTCGCCCTGCCGACCGCTGTTCGAATCTCACACTCGGTGAGCCGGTCCGGGTTGAAGTCGTCGCCGGCCGCCCTGTCCGCGCCCGGATCACGATGTACTGCCGTCATTCGAGTACCTCTCGCATCGATGTGGCGATCGGAGCCGAACGCTCCTCGCCGAGATCATCCCGTCTTTCAACATAAGCGTTGACTGACCCCCACCCATGGTGACAGTGGCCACGGACGATGTCAACGTCACAGTTGACGCTCCACTTCCAGTCGATCCACGCACGTGTTGACAACCCGGGATGGCACCGGGCAACATTCACGTTGACGACACTGTGGCTCGGGTCACAACGACTCGTCGCTCAACGATGTGTAATGCCCGCCTGGCGGTGCACACCCGAAACGGATGCAACCATGTCGAACACAACGAGTTCCACGCCCGGCACCGAAATGGTGCTCGACCTTCGCAAATCTCGAAAAGCACTCGTGGCCGGATCACTCGGCAACCTGATCGAGTGGTACGAGTTCGCGATCTATGCGTACATGGCGCCGATCATTGCGCCACTGTTCTTTCCGTCGGAGAACCCGACAGCGTCCATCCTGTCGACGTTTCTGCTCTTCGCACTTGCGTTCTTCCTCCGGCCGATCGGCGCAATCATCTTCGGGCGGATGACCGACCGCATGGGCCGCAAGCCTGTCCTCGCGATGATCATCGCGTTGATGACTGTCGCGACGACATGCATCGGAGTCCTTCCGACGCATGCGGCAATCGGTATCGTCGCCCCGTTGCTCCTGACCCTGTGCCGGATCGCACAGGGCATCTCCGCCGGCGGAGAAGTGGGCGGAGCCGTCTCGTTGATGGTGGAATCGGCACCCGCCGACAAACGCGGCCTGTACGGGTCGTGGTCGTTCGTCGGCACCACGCTCGGCTTCGTCCTCGGAGGCGGAGTCGCAACCGTGCTGGCGGTACTGCTCTCCGACGACGCGATGGCACAGTGGGGTTGGCGAATCGGTTTCCTCCTGGCCGCCCCGATGGGCATCATCGTTCTCTACCTGAGACTGAAGGTCGACGAGACGCCACACTTCAGGCAAGTCGCGGTCGAGATCGCGGCGGGCGAGCTTCCCGTATCGGACGACAACTCGCGCAGGCCGCTGTCCTACCTCCTCGCGACATTGGGCGTCGTGGTCGTGTACAACGCCGTCGGCAACACGTTCATGGTCGGCATGCCCACCTTCCTGTCGACGAGTTATGACATGTCCTTCGAGCGCTCCTACTTTCTCGCTCTCGTGACCGGAGCGGTCGCCGGTGCGACGATGCCTCCGTTCGGAGCACTGTCCGATCGAGTCGGCAGGCGTCCCGTTCTCATGTTCGGATCCGTTGCCGTGGTCCTGCTGTCGTACCCGCTCTACTACATGTTGAAGCTCGGATTCGGCGGCGGACTGATCGCACTGGTCATCGCCGGAATCCTCATCGGAGTGGTCGGCGGACCGATGCCGGCCTTCATGTCCGAACGGTTCCGCACACGCAACCGCGCCACCGGCGTTTCGGTAACCTACGCACTCTCCGTTGCAGTCTTCGGCGGCACAGCTCCCTACATCATCACCTGGTTGGCCTCGACCACGGGCGATCCTCTATCGGCCGCGTACTACACCCTGGGTTGCGCGGCGATCAGCGTCGCTGCCCTTCTGACGGTTCGCGGCGCGCAACGGAATCAACACCACCACCAACTCGAACTCTGACTCGACACCACTTCGACGAAAGAAGCACTCGTGCAACTAGAAGGTAAGCGGATCCTGGTCACCGGCGGCGCGCAGGGGATCGGCGCCGCGATCGTCAAGGCGTACGTCGCCGAGGGAGCGCAGGTCCGCTCCTACGATCTGAACGAAGCAGGCGGACAGAGTACGGCCGAGGAAGCCAACGAAGCCGGGCCCGGCTCGGTGACATTCTCGAAATTGGATATCACCGACGGTACGGCCACCGAGTCACTCTTCCGCAGCGCCGCAGAAGAACTCGGCGGTATCGACGTACTGGTGAACATCGCCGGCTTGCAACACTCGGCCATGGCAGAGGACATCACGGCCGATCTCTTCGACAGCATCTACCGAGTCAACGTTCTCGGCACGATTCACACCAACCAGTCGGCTTTTCGAATCATGAAGGACGCAGGGACCGGGGCAATCATCAACTTCGGCTCGATGTCCGGCTTCACCGGGGAGCTGTCGAACGCCGCCTACGGATCCTCGAAAGGTGCCGTTCACACGTGGACCCGGACCGTCGCACGCGAATGGGGACCGTCGGGAATTCGGGTGAACGCGGTTCTTCCGTATGTGAACACACCGATGTTCGACAAGTACACCAGCTCACTCGGACCCGAAGAGCTCGCCGCGTACCAGGAGCAACTGCGGAAGGATATCCCGCTCGGCGGAACCTTCGGAAACGCCGAGCGGGATCTGGCCCCGGTCCTGGTCTTCCTCGCCGGCGATGCATCGCATTTCATCACCGGGCAACTCCTCCCCGTCGACGGCGGGTTCGCTGCAGTTCGTTGATCGAACTCGGATGGAACTGCGACCAGCCGATCGGCCCACCGGCCGGTCGGCTGGACATCGCTCCGGCAGAACGCGGCGACCGCCTCCACGCTCGCGCACCAGACCCTGAAACCGATCTACCTGGCATTTCTGGTGCCCCCAGTCGGACTCGAACCGACACTTGGCGGATTTTAAGTCCGCTGCCTCTGCCAATTGGGCTATGGGGGCTACCGGTCGCCGAGGGTGTTGCTCGGTAACCGTGCGCAGATCACCCTAGCTCAGGCGATCGACAAGGCGATTCCGTCGAGGATGTCGTGTTCACTGACGACGAGTTGGTCGATGCCGGCCTTTTTCTCGAATGCGTCGGCGAGGGCGAGGGTCACGATCGCTCCGCCGCCGATGACGTCGACCCGTCCGGGGTGCATCGGTCCGAGTGCGGCGCGTTCGGTGTGGGTCATGGCGATCAGCGAGTTGCAGACCTCCCGCAGCCGGGGCAGCGGGATGCGGGAGAGATGCACCTGTTCGGCGTCGTATTCGGGCAGCTCTTTCGCGACTGCGGCGATCGTGGTCATGGTGCCTGCGACGCCCACCCAGGTGTGGGCCTGTTCGACGGGGACGCGCGCGAACGCGTCGTCGAGGCGTTCCTGTGCGAACGCCCGGGCGTCCTCGATCTGTGCCTGTGTCGGCGGATCGTCGTGGAGGCAGCGCTCGGTGATGCGCACGCACCCGATGTCGGTGGAGAACGCCGCGTGAACGCCGGATTCGTCGCCGAGCACCACTTCGGTGGAACCGCCGCCGAGGTCCACGACCACGAACGGCCCCTGGGAGGGATCGAGTTCCCCGACCGCACCGTTGAACGACAGTCGCGCTTCCTCGTCGCCGGTGATGACTTCGGCCCCGGCGCCGGGGATGACGGCACCGAGCACGTCGCGGGTCATCGAGAAGAAATCCTCCCGATTGGACGCGTCGCGGGTGGCGGACGTGGCCACCATGCGGACGGCGGTGGCGCCGGCGTCCGCGATCATTCCGGCGTACTCGGTCAACGCGACGCGGGTGCGTTCGATGGCCTCGGGCGCCAGACGCCCGGTGGCGTCCACGCCCTGCCCCAGCCGGACGACGCGCATCTCGCGGCAGACGTCGTGCAGGGCACCCTTGTCGTCGACGTCGGCGACGAGGAGGCGGATGGAGTTCGTGCCGCAGTCGACGGCGGCGACGCGCGTCACTGCTCGGGACTTTCGATGTCGTCGATGCCGGGCCAGTCCGCGGGAATCGCGGTGCCCCTCAGCTTTCCGCCTGCCGCGGACGCGGCGAGAGCCACCGACTCGTCGCCGAGCGGGTTGACGCCCGGCCCCTTCGCGAGTGAGTGCGCCATCAGCACGTGCAGGCATTTGACGCGTTCGGGCATGCCGCCGCCGGTGAAGTCCGTTCCCAGGGGTTCGATGGCGTCACGCTCGGCGAGATACGACTGGTGGGCGCGCAGGTAGGCGGCCGCGAGTTCCGGGTCCTGGCCGAGACGTTCGGTCATCTCACGCATCACCCCCGCGGACTCCTGCCTGCTCGCCTCCGCGGTCAGTCGCGGGTCGGTCAGGTAGTACAGCGTCGGGAACGGCGTTCCGTCGGGAAGTTTGGGCGCGGTCTTCACGACGCCGGGTGTGCCGTCGGGACTGCGGTACGCGATCGCGAGCACTCCTCGCGGTTCGCGGCCGAGTTGGGCGGCGACGGCGTCGAGGTCTTCCTGCGGCACGGGGCTGGACGGGTCGGACGAAGTGGTCACCCGGTGGGTTCTCCTGGTTCTGGCGGTACGGGCGGCGGCACCACGGGGGGCGCCGGAGCCGGTGCCGGCTGCACCTGGGGCGCGGCCGGCGGTTCTGAAATGGTCTTCCACAGGTCGGAGTACCAGGGGCCCGCCATCTCGGCGTCCTTCTCCTCCTGCTTCTCCGGCTCCTTGTAGTCGCCGGGCAGCTGCACCTGGAACGGCGTGTCGCCGGGCTTCACCCACCGGAGCCGTCCCCGCGCCTGCGCCTCGATGTAGGCGGGGTCGGAGTAACGCTCCTCGAGGATCCGCAGTTCCCGCAGATCCTTCTCGAGTTGAACCTGTTCCGCTGCAATACGATCCGCTTCACCACGCTGGGTGAGGTAGTTGCGCAGCGGAACCGCGAGGGTGAGGGCGAGAAGCAGCACGACCATGACGAGGACGAGCGCCTGGCCCGTCGACAGCCCGAGGATCGTGTGCTCGGTCCGAGGGATGCGGGCGGCCCCGGCCGCGCCCACCCGTCTCGGGCGGGCGCGGCCGGGGAGCACCTTGCCGGTGTCGGCGCTGTCGACGGCGTCCGGTTTGCCGTCGGCCTGCCCCGGCGTCGTCGACTTGGTGGTGCGGGGGCGTCGCGCTCCGGGAGCGCCGTCCGCGCGGCTTCCGCGGGCCCGTTCACCACGCCCGGTGCCACGGCCGCCCGGACTTGCTCCGGACGACCGCGGCCTGCCGCGCTGTGCCACCTACCCCAACACCCCTCACTCGACTGTCGAACGTCAGCCTTCGAATGCGAACCGCGGGAAGGCGACCTCGCCGGCGTAGCGGGCGGCGTCGCCCAGGTTCTCCTCGATGCGCAGCAGCTGGTTGTACTTGGCGACACGCTCGCTGCGTGCGGGGGCGCCGGTCTTGATCTGACCGCTGCCCACGGCGACCGCGAGGTCGGCGATGGTGGTGTCCTCGGTCTCGCCGGACCGGTGGCTCATCATCGTCTTGTAGCCGTTGCGGTGCGCGAGGTCGACGGCGTCGAGGGTCTCGGTCAGCGTGCCGATCTGGTTGACCTTCACCAGCAGCGCGTTCGCGGCGCCCTTGACGATGCCCTCTTCCAGACGCTCCGGGTTGGTGACGAACAGGTCGTCACCGACGAGCTGGACCTTGTTGCCGATCTGATCGGTCAGGGCGACCCAGCCGTCCCAGTCGTCCTCGTCCAGCGGGTCCTCGATGGACACGATCGGGTACGCGTCGACCAGTTCGGCGTAGAACGCCGCCATCTCGTCCGCGGTCCGGTTGCTGCCCTCGAACTTGTAGCCGGTGCCGTCCGTGTAGAACTCGGTGGCGGCGACGTCGAGTGCCAGTGCCACGTCGGTGCCCAGCACCAGACCGGTCTTGCCGATGGCGACGCTGATCAGGTCGAGGGCTTCCTTGGTGCCCGCGACGTCGGGGGCGAAGCCGCCCTCGTCACCGAGACCGGTGGCCAGGCCCTTCTCCTTCAGCACCGACTTGAGGGCGTGGTACACCTCGGCGCCCCAGCGCAGGGACTCCTTGAATGTGGCGGCGCCGATCGGGGCGACCATGAACTCCTGGACGTCGACACCGGTGTCTGCGTGCGCGCCACCGTTGAGGATGTTCATCATCGGGACGGGCAGGACGTGGGCGTTGGGGCCGCCGACGTAACGGAAAAGGTCGAGACCGGACGACTCGGCGGCCGCGCGGGCGACCGCGAGGGACGCACCCAGGAGCGCGTTGGCGCCCAGACGCGACTTGTCGGGGGTGCCGTCGGCGTCCAGCAGGGCCTGGTCGACGGTCCGCTGCTCGGTGGCGTCGATGCCGATGATGGCCGGAGCGATCTCGCTCAGGACGGCCTCGACGGCCTTCTCGACACCCTTGCCGTTGTACCGGTCACCACCGTCACGCAGTTCGACGGCCTCGTGCTCACCGGTCGAAGCACCCGACGGAACCGCGGCGCGAGCGAAACTTCCGTCGTCGAGCAGCACCTCGACCTCCACCGTGGGGTTACCACGGGAATCGAGGATCTCACGGGCTCCGACCTGCTCAATGATGGACACTTGCTGATTCTCCTTATATTGGCCTTCGCACTGTGCAGCGACCGGTCCGATCGTGCCAGGACACCAGATCGTGCCAGGACACAGCGTAACGGCACACCGAAACCGGCGCGGGATGGCGCGCCCCGCCGACGGCGATCCGCCCGCGCGACACCTAGCGAAACGACGGCGATCAGGTCACGAAGCGGTGGTGGAAGGATTACGGACGCACCCCGACGGAGTAGGCGGACGCCCGGTCGCGTACCAGGGTGAGGTACTCCCCCGACAAGTTGTAGGCCATCAACGCCGACTGCCAGCCCTCCGCCGAGGTGAGGTCGCCGCCCCGCTCGCACAGGTAGCGGGCGGCGGTCAACGCCGAGTCGTCGATGTTGTCGGCGTCGGCCACGCCGTCACCGTTCGCGTCGACACCCCACCTCTTCCACGTCTCGGGAATGAACTGCAAGGGACCCATGGCGCGGTCGTGCACCGGGTCGCCGTCCATCGCCCCGCCGTCGGTGTCGGGGATCTCGGCGACGCCGGGTCCGCCGTCGAGCGGGATGCCCCGGATCTCGGGCGTCACCTGTCCGGTCGGCCCGACCGTCGAACCGGCGTGCGTGCCGTGCCTGCTCTCGACGCTGGCGATCCCGGCAAGGGTGGTCCACCCGATCCCGCATTCGGGTTTCGTCTCGGCCATCACCGTCGACGCGTAGCCGTACGCCTCGAGCGCGGTACTTCCGACGCCGATCGAGTCGGCCAGTCCGGCGGACCACTCGTGCAGTTGATCCGCGGAGCGTCCCGGCGCGTTGATGTCGATCGGCGGGGTCGCCGCACCGGGGCCTGGTGGGATGCCTTCCGGTATGGCGATCCTCGGTTGCTGCTCCCGCGAGCACGCGCCGTAGGCGAGAACCACGACCACCGTCGCCGCAAGCAGAGCGAACAGCGGTCCGGGCCATCGGGAACGACGTGTCGGCCGCGCGGGATATCGGTTCACGTCTCCATCATCCACACCGAACTCGTCGATCCCGGCCGGGCGAGACGGCGTCCACACCGAATACGGGTCACGACACGGCAACACACCTAAGGTAAAGAGTTATAAAAGTGCAGGTGAGGGGTTCTTCGGACGCGCTCACCCGGTGTATGTTTCTCCACAGGGCTAAGGTTCGCCTTGCCTACTGCAAGGTTGCCTATCCAACCTTGCCGATCGCTCGCGCTCGACCCGCCTCGATCAGGAGTAGTGCATGTCAGTTCTCGCCGCAGGGACCGCGCCGTCGATCGCCACACAGCTGTTCGGCAGTGGATTGATCGGTCTGCGCGAGGGCCTCGAGGCGGGCATCGTCGTCATGATCCTCGCCGCGTTCCTCGTGAAAGCCGAACGCAAGGACGCACTCAAATGGGTCTGGCTCGGCGTCGACATCGCCGTGGCGATGGTGGCGGCGATCTTCCTCGTCATCCATTACGGAACATCCACCGTCACCGGACTGACCGCCGAGATCATCGCCGGCGTCGCCTCCCTCGTCGCGGTCGCAATCGTCACCACGATGGTGCTGTGGATGCGGAAGGCCGCGCGGACCATCTCCCACGACCTCAAGGCGGGCATGGAGAAGGCACTGGTCGCCGGTCCGATCGCGGTACTCACGCTCGCGTTCTTCGCCGTCGGCCGAGAAGGTGTCGAGACCGCGCTCCTCATGGTCGGGTACGCCGAGAACACCGCAGGCAGTGCGTGGCCCCTCGTCGGCCTCCTGCTCGGCATCGTCGCGGCCGCGGTCCTTACCGTGCTGCTGTACATCGGCGCCGTCCGCCTCGACTTCGCGAAATTCTTCAAGTACACCGGCATCTTCCTGATCATCGTCGCCGCCGGAATCCTCGGGTACGGCATCCACGCCCTACAGGTCGGTGGCGTCCTGCCCGGCGGTTCCGCACTCGCGTTCGACATCTCCGGCGGATACGACGCCTCCAGCTGGTACGGCACCGTCCTCGCCGGCATCTTCAACTTCCGGCCCGACCCGACCGTCCTGCAGGCGGTCGCCTGGGTCGTGTACGTCGTCGTGGTCCTGTTCCTGTTCCTCCGGCCCGTCTCCGCACCCAAACACGCAACCGAGCCCTCCGCATCCCCGACGGCCTCCGCGGCCCCCGAGCGCACTGCCTCCCCCTCACCCGACGAAACAGTTTCGTGAAAGGTAACTTCCGCCCATGAAGACCATGCGCCGATCCACCTTCGCCCTCGCCTCGGTCGCCGTGCTGCCGCTTGCCCTCGCAGGCTGTACCGAGAAGTCGACGGCGAACACCGACGACATCACCGTCACCGCGAGCGACGAGACCTGCGACGTCAGCGCCGACTCCGGGACGACCGGGAGCAGCACGTTCCAGGTCACGAACAACGGCAGCAAGGTCACCGAGTTCTACGTGTACGCCGAGGGCGACCGGGCGATGGGTGAGGTCGAGAACATCGGTCCCGGGCTCACCCGTCAGCTCATCGTGTCGCTGCCCGACGCAGGCACCTACCAGCTCGCCTGCAAGCCCGGCATGGTCGGCAACGGCATCCGGCAGGAATTCACCGTCACCGGCGACTCGATGAGCGCCTCCGACGAGAGCGGGCAGCTTGCCGAGGCAGCCGACGGCTACCGCCGCTACATCCGCAGTCAGGTCGTCGCCCTGCAGGACACCACGCAGCAGTTCGTCGACGCGGTCAAGGCCGGCAACATCGATCAGGCCAAGGCACTGTTCCCCGTCGCCCGCACCTACTACGAGCGCATCGAGCCGGAGGCGGAGAGCTTCGGCGAACTCGATCCCAAGCTCGATCTGAGGGAGGCCGACCTCGAGCCCGGGCAGGAATGGACGGGCTTCCACCGACTGGAGAAGGACCTGTGGGTGACCGGTCCCCAGCCCGACACCAACGCGATCGCCGACCAACTCGTCGTCGACGTCCAGTACCTCGCCGACCAGGTGAACGCGGAGGACTACACGATCGACCCCACCAAGATCGCCGGCGACGCGCAGGGGCTGCTCGACGAGATCTCGACGTCGAAGATCACCGGTGAGGAAGACATCTTCTCGCACACCGACCTGTGGGACTTCCAGGCCAACGTCGACGGCTCACAGGCCGCGGTCGCCGCACTGCAGCCGATCATCGAAGAACGCAATCCCGAACTGGCCGCGAACATCACCCAGCGTTTCGCGGACCTCGATGCCGAACTCGCTCAATACCGCCAGGGTGACGGGTTCGTCTTCTACGACACTGTCAACGAACAACAGCGCCAGGAACTGTCGCGCAAGATCGACGCCCTCTCGGCCGAGGTCAGCCAGGTTCAGGGCGTAGTAGCAGGCGCATGATCATGACTGATCCGACCGGTACGACCGACACGACCACCACGGTGGACGAGCGCAAGGGCATGTCCCGACGACGTCTGTTCGGCGCCGTCGGGGCGGGAGCCGCCCTGGCAGGCGCCGGTGCACTGGTCGGGCGCGCCACCGCCGCCGAACCGCCGTTCTCGCACGCCGACGTCGTCGCCTTCCGGGGCGAACACCAGGCAGGCATCGTGACGCCCGCCCAGGACCGGATGCACTTCGTGGCGTTCGACGTCACCACGAAGTCCCGGGAGGAACTCGAGGCGCTGCTGAAGAAATGGACCGTGATGGCCGAGCGGATGACCGCCGGCGAGGAGGCCACCCCGGACGGGGCCATCGGCGACGGCCTGTACGTTCCGCCCAGCGACACCGGGGAGGCGCTCGGCCTGGCGGCGTCCCAGCTGACGCTGACCATCGGGTTCGGGCCCTCCCTGTTCGACGATCGGTTCGGGTTCGCGTCCAAGAAACCCGCGGCGCTCGAAGAACTTCCGCACTTCCGGGCGGACAACCTGGATCCGGCGCGCAGCGGCGGCGACATCGCGATCCAGGCGTGCGCCAACGACCCGCAGGTGGCCGTGCACGCCATCCGCAACCTGGCGCGCGTCGCGTTCGGGACGGCCTCCGTCCGCTGGTCGCAGCTCGGCTTCGGCCGCACGTCGTCCACGTCCACCACCCAGGACACCCCGCGGAACCTGTTCGGGTTCAAGGACGGAACGAACAACATCAAGGCGGAGGAAACCGACGTCGTCGACCAGAACGTCTGGGTGGCCTCCGACGACGACCAGCCGTGGATGGGCGGCGGCACGTACCTCGTGGCGCGGCGGATCCGCATGCTCATCGAACAGTGGGACCGCACCGTGCTCGGCGAGCAGGAACGCGTGATCGGGCGGTCCAAGGGCAGCGGCGCTCCCCTGAGCGGCAAGGCCGAGTTCGACGAACTCGACCTCGACTCCAAGAAAGGCCACGACCCGGTGATCGACGTCGACGCCCACGTGCGGCTGGCGTCCGCGCAGGAACTGGGCGGCATCCAGATCCTGCGTCGCGGATACAACTTCACCGACGGCTCCGACGGTTTCGGCCACCTCGACGCCGGACTCTTCTTCATCGCCTACTGCCGCAACCCGCAGGAACAGTTCGTGCCGATGCAGCTCAACCTGTCGAGAAACGACGCGATGAACGAGTACATCCAGCACGTCGGATCCGCACTCTTCGTCTGCCCGCCCGGACTCGCCGAGGGGCAGCACTGGGGTCAGGGTCTGTTCACGTAGCCGGCGCGGCGCCTCGCGTCAACGGTGCCCGCCGATCAACCGAAGGTCGAGTTGGTCGGGGGGTAACGGCCGACCGTGGTAGTGCCCCTGGGTGACGTCGCAGCCGTACCGGCGCAGCGCCCGCAGGGTGTCCTCGTCTTCGACACCTTCCGCGACCAGCGACGCACCGAGGCTGTGCGCGAGCTCCACCGTCGAACGCACGATCGCGACCGACCGAGGGTCGCTCGCGAGGCGTGCGACGAAGACCCGGTCGAGCTTGAGCTCGTCGACGGTCAGGTCCTGCAGGTACGCCAGGGAAGACCAGCCGGTGCCGTAGTCGTCGATCGACAATCCGATTCCCAGTCCCTGCAGCGCTTCGACCACCCTCCTGGCGCGTATGTAGTCGGTCATCAGGACGCTTTCGGTGATCTCGAGGATAAGCGTGTCGGCGGGTAGCCGAAGGTCGTCCAGGAGTCGGTTGATCTCGGCGACCAGGTCGACGTCGAGGAGATTGGTGACCGACAGATTCACCGCGACGGTGAGCGAGATACCGCGATCGAGCCAGCTCCGCGCCTGACCCAGCGCAAGCTCGAGCACCCTCGTCGTCAGCGGCCGCATCAGTCCGGACTGTTCGGCCTGGGGCAGGAACTCGTCGGGCAGGAGTAGGCCGCGGAGGGGATGCTCCCACCGAACGAGCGCCTCGACGCCGTGCACTCGGCCGTCGGAGGCGCTGACCTTGGGTTGGTAGTAGCACGTGAGCTCGCCACCGGTGATCGCCGTGCGCAGCTCCTCGACGGTCTGCCGCTCCTCGATGCCGCGCTGGTACTCGGTGGCGTCGTACACGGCGATCGTGCGGCGGGAACACTTGGCGCGGTACATCGCCACTCCCGCGCATTGCAGCAGGTCCTGGGGGTTGGTGCAGTGTTGCGGGCAGAGGGCGATCCCGACGCACGCCTCGATACGCACCGTGACCTCATCGAGGTCGAACGGCTCGCGAAATGCCTCGAGGAGACGACCCGCCAGCGCCCGGGCGCCTGCGAGATCGGTCCCCGTCGGCAGCAGGACCGCGAAGGCGTCTCCGTCGAGGCGTGCCGGCAGATCGCCCGGTCGCACCGACCGCGACAACCGGTCCGCCACCTGGCACAGCAATTGATCGCCCACGTGGCGTCCGAACGAGTCGTTGATCTCCTTGAAGCGGACCACGTCCATCAGCAGCAGACCAGGACCCGGACGGTTGTGGTGCCCGGCCGGCTGTACCGCCTGGTCGTCGTACGCGGCGGTCAGCGCGGCCACGATTGCCCGCCGGTTGGCCAGGTTCGTGAGGTCGTCGATGCTCGCCTCGCGATGACTGTCGGCCAGCACGACGACATCCCGGTACGTCACCGCGAATCGGGCCGCGACCGCGACCAGGCTGAGCGCTGCCAGCAGCACCGCGAGCCTCGGCAGTCGCGCATCGTGGTCGACGACCAGCAGCCCCACTGCTGCGGCGGTGCACACCAGCGGGGGAACCCAGATGCCCAGTCCCGGTAGCTGACCCGTCTTCCCTCGACCCGGGGCCCGCCAGCTCGCCACGGCAACGAGCATCACGGCGACGTGTGGGAGCGCGTCGACCCATATCTCCACCTCATGGCCGGCAGCACTCCGGAACAGGTACACGGTGTCGGCCACCGCGAACAGCGTGAACCCCGCGACCAACAGCACCCACCGCTGCTCGGCACGCCACCCCAGCATCGCGAGCGCCCCGACTGCGAGTGTCAGCAGCAGCACATCTCCCACCGGATAGGCCAACCCGACGATCACCGTGGCGGGCGATCCGTCGGCCACCGAGTCGATCGGGCCGAATGCGAGGGCAGCGGCCAGCGCCGCGAGCGTCAGACCTGCGGTGACCGCGTCCAACCAGATCTCCGTCGGTATCCGCCGCACCCGTGCGCGCAGCAGCATCACCAACCCGGCATACACGAGGGGGTAGAACGCCAACTTCAGCGGATCGGCCACCGAGGGCGACTGGCCGTCAGTCACCCACGACGTCGCCAGGACATCGCCCACACCCCAGCTCGTCATGCCCAGCGCGACCAGCGCCCATGCCCTCTTCTCGGTCGGTACCCACCATGCGCGAGCAGCGACGAGAAGCGCGGCCGACAGGGCCAGTCCGTCGTAGAGCACCTCGTGCAGCACCACCCAACCGGCTTGATCCTCCGACCCGATCGAGATCCCCAACAGGACCACACCGATCAGCAGAATCCCGAGCCTGACCGTGACGCCGCACCGCGACGGGTCGGACGGCGACACCCAGTTCGCCCGAATCGGCTGTTGCAGGCGATGTGCGATCGTCGCCGCCGGCACGCTGTCGCTGCCCGATACGGCCAGGGGACGCGCGTGCCGCGGTGTGTGTGCGGCCTCCCCGGGGCTGACGACGACGGGGCGGTGGGTCGGGCGGTCGACGTCGGCCAGCGCCTCGACATCGTCGGCGTCGGCCCGGTCGGGGATGTAACTGCGCAGGCAGCCGCCACCGCAGCGTTTGGCCGCATACATCGCGAGGTCGGCCTGTTTGAGCAGGCTCTCGGTCGTCGTGTCGGGGACCTCGGACGTGGCGATGGTGAGCCCGATGCTGGGGCGGATGGAAAGGACGACGCCGTCGATGATGAACGGGGGGGTGAAGGCCTCGAGTACCCGATCCGCGGCAGACAGTGCATCCTCGACGCTCCCTTCGACCAGTGCCGCGAACTCGTCACCACCGAGCCGGGCCACGGTGTCGGTGCTCCGCATGCACCCGGTGAGCCGTTCGGCGACGCGGATCAACAACTCGTCGCCTGCGGGGTGGCCGAGGCTGTCGTTGACGGTCTTGAAATCGTCGAGATCCATGCACAGCACGACGATCGGTGTCGATTCCCGGCGCCGGCGCTGCACGGCCTGGTCGAGCCGGTCGAGAAACAAGGCACGATTCGCCAGTCCGGTCAGCCGGTCGCGAAAGGCTTGCCGGGCCACGGTCAGCAAGAGCCGTCGGTTCTCGGCCAACACGATGAACTGCCGCGCGAGCAGGGCGACCACCAGGACGATGATCACCGCGGGAATCGGGCCGGATCCCAGGCCGGGCAGCTCCCGCTGCAAGCCGACCGCAGCAGCCACCAGCAACGGGAGATACGGCAACCACAACCGTGTCCGAGACGGAATCTGCACCGGAATCGGTTCGCGCGACGGCTCGCGGGTGCTCGACAGCGCGGCCAACCCGAATGCGGCGAAGGCGGCCACCCAGCCGAAGTCGATCACACTGCCGATGCGATAGCTGCCCATCGCGCTCATGTACGTGAATGCGCTGGCGGACAACGCCATCAGGACGATCCCCATGCACAGCAGCCACAGCGTCAGACGTTGCCCGGACCGGGCCCGGGCCAGCACCACAATCGCCATCGTGGCGATCACCAGGTCCGCGACGGGATACGCGAGGGACAAGACGAGAGCGACCGGCGTGTCGCTTCCCGCGCGGAACACGCTGCCCAGCACGCTCACCCACGACACCACGAACAGTGAACCGGCCACGATGATTCCGTCCAGAATCAGCCGGGTGCGGGATTGCCCGCCGTCACCCGCCGGGAACAGCAGCAGCGCTGCGCCCGCGCCGACCGGAAACAGCAGGAAGGCCGCGTCCGCCGGCGAGGGGAACGGGATCTGATCGAGCCCCTGCCACACCTCGTAGTAGCACCAGAAGGCTTCGCCCACCGACCAGGCCGCGAGCCCACCGGCCAGTGCCAGCCAACTGCGGCGGCGGCCGCCCCGTCCTCTCCATGCCGCCCACGCGGCACACCCGGTCGCGACGAGAGCGAACACCAGCAAGCCCACGCCGACGACCACCGTGGCCGCGAACGCCCGGTCCCACCCTTGCCACAGAGCCAGCGCGAACAGCAACGCCGGCACGGCAACCGTCACTGCGACCAGCCACAGCACGTCGCTCCACAGGACGGCCTTCACGTTCGACGACGTCCCCATGCGTCCGGCTGTCCGATGTTCCATCGCCACCATCCGAACTGCCATCTGCGCATACATTCGTTCGTTGCGTTATCGGATTCAAAGTTTCCAGAAGACTATATTTACACGATCTATATACTGTAATACAGCCCTATACATACTTGAAGTATGTTATGCCGTCGCATACCCAGAAAGCGACACCCGGGGCGGAGCGACGAGTCGTTCAGCGACGGCGGACGAGTTCTGTGCGCGGTCAGCGGCCGACGAGTTTCCCGATCAATCGTGGGAACGGCCGCCGGAACTTCGGACAGTCGCACATCGCACAGGACGTGCCCTTGCGGTAGTGCTCGTGAGCGGCGACTGGGTGGCCGCAGCGGCACTCGGAGTTCGACACGGCCATGAAGTTGATTCTATTCACACGCCGAACGCCGGTCCCCGACGTCACTGGGAGAACCTCACCCAGTCCACCAGCATGGTGGCGGGAAAGCGCGTGGACGGCGTGACCGGGCCGGGCCAGTTTCCGCCGACGGCCACATCGAGCAGGAGATACGCGGGGGCGTCGAACACCCAGCGTTCCTCGGGTCGGAGATCCGCCGTGGTGACGGTACCGACGATGTTCCCGTCGATCCCCACCGAGATGCGGCCGGGTGCCTTGATCAGCGCGTAGTCGTGGAAACCCGCGCTGAGGTTCGCGCCGATCGAGCCGTCCGTCGAGCGCTCCCAATGGCCGCCGCCGACGGTGGGGCCGTGTACTCCCGCGTGATATCGCGAACCGTCCCCGATCACTTCGAGGATGTCGATCTCTCCGCAGACGGGCCACCCGACGCTGTTGATGTTGCTTCCCAGTGTCCAGAACGCCGGATGGATCCCCGGTCCGGACGGCACCTGCATCCGTGCCTCGATCACGCCGTACGTGAACTCGAACTTTCCGCGGGTCACGAGCCGAGCCGAGGTGAATCCGCCACCGTTTCTGCGGGCCTCGACGACGAGACGACCGTTGCCGTCGAGTCGCGAATTCTGGCGGGAGTCGGTGTACACCTGTTTCTCGTTGTTGCCCCACCCGCCGCCTCCGAGGTCGTAACCCCAGAACTGCGGATTGGGTGCAGCATTTGCGGGTCCGTCGAATTCGTCGCTGCCGATCACGGTGTACCCGGGATAGGCGGTCCGGGCGCCTCCGGCGACGGGAACGGCGATCGCAACAGCTGGGGTGAGGGATAGCGCGCACAGCGCCACCGAGCACGTCAACGCCATGTCGAACATGGCCGACCGCATCCGCTGCATGTGCCGATGCTAAGCGCCCGCCTCGACCGTTCGTGACCGAATACGCCAGGTAGCCGTTACCTCCGCGGCCCCGTGTAACGGAAAATGGTGCTGTCGACGTCCTGCGCGGACACGGACCAGTCGGGGCTGGACCGCAATTGGTCCTCGAAGTTGTCGACCGATCCGTCCGGCAGATAGCCGTAGTAGCGGATGGCGGCAGTGCCCTGCGTGTTGAACACGAGATACGTGTCGCCTTCGCGTTCCGCCGCATCCGCGGTGAGCATCTCGATCTGGCCGCCGTGCGGGAAGCCCTCCAGCAAGGCCGGCGGCAAGGCCAGCAGGGGTTGATCGAAATCCTTGTCGACGACGGCGAACTTGATGTAGTCGGCGCTGACACGAGTGGGGAGACCCGCGGGATAGAGGGACATGATCGTTGCCGGTGGCTGTTCGTTCGCGAGGATGTCCTCCGCGAACGTCACCTGGGACTGATAGCCGACGACCAGCGACCACAGCCCGTAATACCCTTGCAGGCCGGCAAACGTCACGTATGCCAGTCCGCTCGCGAGTCCGACGGGGACGACTCCGCGGAGCAATCCGGACCGGAACCTGATCGTGAGCGCGTCCACGAGAATCGGTGCGATGAGGATCGCGCAGCCGGGGACGGCGTAGAGGTAGACCCGGAAGATCGCCTCACCACCGTAGCTCTGACCCGCCAGCAGGGCGAACGAACTGAACGCCATGACGGTCGCGACCCAGGCGGGACGTTTGCTGCGCCAGAGGAGGATCGCGCAGACCACGGCGAGCAGGATGATGCCCGCGGACAGGGAACGGCACACGGCAGAGGTGAAGATCTTCCCCAACGTGCCGACCGCGGTCACGTTGCTGGCGGCGTTGTCGACCGGGTTGAAACCGGACAGCAGCCCGTACGGTGCCACGATGTCCAGCCGCGGCACGAGATAGGCGACGAGGATCGCGAAGTAGGGCACGGGAAGCCACCACGGACGGATCTTCCGCGTCACTGCCAGGGCCGCCGTCACCCCGAACAGCCAGTAGGGGGTCAGCTGGTGGGTGGGTACCAGCGCAGCGAAGACGAGGATCGACAGGTACGCCGCGGATCGGTGCTCCGTCGACACGACGAGCAGTGCCACCACACCCAGCGCCATGACGAGCGCGATGGCCTGCGGCGAGAAGTAGTCCTGCCCCACCCAGTTGGCGAGTTCCGCGACCATCGCCGCTGTCAGCGCCACCCGCATGTCGAACCCGAGGAGCCGGGCGATCGCGGCGATGAGGACCGCCAGCAACACGTGGATCACCGGCGCGAACCAGTGGGCGATGGACATCATGTCTGCCGACGTGATGTCACCGAACCACGCGAAGGCGGTGAAGAAAGCCGGCCACTCACCGTAGATGTCGACGCCCTTGGGCGGCAGTGTCTGGAACTGCTGGATGTAGTCCACCACGCCGAGGTGCTTGTACGTCCACCCGTAGATGGGCACGTCGGTGACGAGTGTCGGGGTGAGCCGTTCCACCACGATCACACCGAGCAGCGCCGTGGCCGCGGTCCCGACCGCCCCCGCGCGGAGCGCCCAGACGAACGCGCCGAGCATCATCAGCGCGCACACCACCAGGCCGGGCCCGCTTCCGACGAACAACAGGCCGAACTGTGAGTACCCGGTGGTGCCGAGCCCGGAGAGCACCGCCCCCCAGAGAGCCAGGGCCACGGCAACGAGGATCAGGGGTCGATTGACCCGGGCGGCGCGACCCCAGTGCAACAGACGACACCACACCTGCTGCAGGGTGATCGCGCGAACCGGGTCGGCGCCGGTGTCGTGCCACCGATGCCGCAGCGCGGACGCGACGACGGCCAGGACCATCACCAGCAGCAGACCGATGGCGGGCCAGCGGTAGAACCACGCCAGGACGGTGGTGGCGGCGGTCACCACGGACAGCCCGAGGACGGGGACGGCCGCGACGGCTGCGGCGACCGGTATCCGCAGCCACGTCACGATCGCGAGACCGGGGCCGCTCAGCACGAACACCGTCAGGAGCACGGCGCTGATCGGCGACGGAAGCGGCGCAAGGGATGTCAATCCCGCGACGGCCGACGCCAATGCGGCGACGTCGTAGTACCGGGACAGCTCCGGAGCCGTCCTGTTCACGCGCTCCGCGGTGAGGAGATCACTCATCGGTCACCTTCACCCAGTCGACGAGCATCGTGGCCGGAAACGTCGTGTCGGCTCCGACGTCACCCGGCCACTGTCCGCCGACGGCGACGTTCAGCAACAGGGAGAACGGTTTGTCGAACACCCACTCCTGCCCCGGGTCCAGATCCGCACGCGAGAACTCGCCCGTCACGCTGTCGTCGATGCCGAACGTGATCCGGTCCGCCGACCGTTCCACCCAGTAGTCGTGAAAATCGTCCGACACGTCGTTGCTGCCTTCGACGTTCAGATACCAGGGTGTGCCGTCCGCGGACGGGCCGTGCAGCGCACTGTGATAGAACGACGCGTCGTTGATCGTCTCGATCACGTCGATCTCTCCCGACTGCGGCCAGCCCACGCGGTTGACGTCCGTGCCCATCAACCAGAACGCCGGATGCAGGCCCTGCCCCTTCGGCATCTTGATGCGGGCCTCGGCACGTCCGTACTGGAAGGCGAAGCGGTCGAGGGTGACCAGCCTGGCCGACGTGTAGCCCGATCCGTCGCGGCGGGCTTCGATCACGAGGTTGCCCTCGCCGTCGAGCCGGGAATTGGCGGGATCGTCCGTGTAGACCTGCGCCTCGTCGTTTCCCCAGCCTCCGCCCCCGACCGCGTGCCCCCAGTAGCGGGAGTCGGGTGAGGTTCCGGCGGCCCCGACGAAATCGTCGAACATGAGCACCGACTCGCCCTTCCCGGATGCCTGCGCGACATCGCTCGACGCATACCACCCGGTGGCGCCCACGCAGGCGAGCGCGAGGAACACCGCGGCCGACGACACGGCGCGGGCTCTGCGTGGACGGTTCAGCACTCTATGCACCGGCTTTGTCTCCGACCCGGACGGCAGCCGAACGCCGAACGAACTGCAACTGTGTCACGAGGTGGACGCACACGACGAACCCGAGGATCGCCGAGTACGCCGCGACCCGTTCGATACCACCGACGCCGAGACCGAGGTCCCAGGAGTAGGTGAAACAGAAGTACCCCACCAGACCGATCACCCCCAGCGCGAGGGCGACGTACGTTGCCGGACCCGACCTCTGGGGCCATACGGTGAGCGCCGTCGTCAGTGTGAAGAGACTGCCGAAGATGAGGAACAGCGTGGCACCGAGCGAATGCACCTCCCAATGCGTGTTCGACGGCGCCAGACCGACCACTATTCCGCCGATTCCGGCTACGACGAGGAATACCACCGGAACGAGCGGGAGCACCCGCTCGACGCGGTACCAGAGGACGGCGCCGACGACATATGCGACGCCGGCCACGACGAACGCCGCGTCCATCAACAGCGACGTCCTGCTGCACGGCGCCGTGCCGTCGGTGCCACAGAACGGGACGCCGAGGTCGCTGATGAAGTTGGCGGAATAGCTGTAGTGACCGCGCCAGGTTCCGGCGACGAGGAATTCGACGACGAAGAACTGCAGCACGGCGACGGTGAGGTACAGCGGAGTTCGCTTCGATGTCTCCAGGACGTGTGAGGGCATGGCTAGACAATCCTTCGAGACAGGAGAGACAGTGGATCACACAGGGCGTCCGCAAGTGCGTCGCGGACGAGTTCAGGGTCGAACACGTTGTCGTGCAGGGACGCCGACACGTCGAGTTCGGGGCCGCGGCGCACCGAGGTGAAGACGATCGACGCCGGATCGGCCGGTTCGCTCAGCGCGGTGACGATCCGGCGGCCGGGCTCGTCGGTCCAGTCGAGATCGGCCAGCAGCGCCGCCTCGCCCATGTCGGAGTACACGAGTCTCGCCCGGGGTGTCGCCGCGACGTGGGTGGCGGCGGTGTGCGCCGTGCCGGCACGCACCCGCCTACGGAACGTGGCGATGCTGAGTGCGAGAGAGGCGAGCGGCCTGCCCGACGCGGTGGCCTGCGCGATCGCCGCACTCATCTCTGCGGCATCACCGGGGTCGGACAGTGCGAATCGCACTCCGGCAGCGAAATTTCCGTTCACCGTCGCACCGTCCGGGAGGTAACGGCGGCAGTCGAAAAGGACGTCGACCCTGTCTTCGATCTTCAGGCCACGACGGCGCATCGCCCGCGCGACGGCCGCAAACAGCAATGCCGACACCGACGCCCCGGGCAGATCCCGATCCCGCCAACGACGGAGTTCCGCGGTGGTTCCGGCCACTGCGGACGCGACGACCGCAGTCGGTGCTCTGCCCCAGGGTACGACCTCGACGGGACGGGAATCGTGTGCGGTGGAGGGCCGGGATTCGAGGAGCTGAGCGACACAGGCGGGTGACGACGCGAACGCCCGGGTCAGGGCGCGTGCGAGCGGCAGTGCGCTGTCGCGTGTCCGGGCCCATTCGGGGACCGGCGTCCCGCTGCGTCCGCCGGCGACAGCGCGGATGAGTGACAGTGCGAGCCTTCCGTCACCGAGTCCGTGCGAGATGTCGAGGAGGAGAAAGTCACCCGCGACCGCGACGTTCAGCGGGTACGCGGATGCACCCGCGCGCGCCAGCCCGGTCAGCAGCCGAGGCACGTCTTCCCGGGTGCACGGCCCCAGTTGCTGGACGTTCCCGAGGAAGTCCTGCGGCCGGTGCTCCCACCGGCGTGACTCGGTGGTCGGGACGAGACCGATCGGGGTGTGACGTCCACCGGCGTGCGCGAGCACGGTCAGCGTGTCCCGGATCTCGCCGATGCTGGGCAGGCGGACGGGACCGATTGCGGTGATCATCCGGCTGCCGCTGCGCATCAGGTCGCGGGAACTCGCTCTATCCGTCGACATCGGACACCTGCCACATCGGTTTCTGGTTGGCGCTCTTCTTCGCCAGCCACCGCTCCCACTTGGCGCGGTTCTGGAGTCGGCGGAGCCAGGAGATGAGCGGTCCGGCGAGGATCACGGCGGTCAGTGTCTCGGCGGCGAGATACGCCCAGCCCACCCCCGCGACGCCGATCGACGCGCTGAAGACCAGGCTGCCGACGATGATCACCACCGTGGCGAGGCACTGGGTGACGACGGCGAGAGTGAGCCGTCGGTACACCCGTGCGAGACCGTCGTAGACGGCGCCGATGACGGCGAGGGGCACGAAGACCGCGGCGAGATGGAGCAGCGGCGTTCCTTCCGCACGGTATTCCGCCCCGATGACTCCGAGCGCGGGCGGCGCGACGAAGGCCAGCCCGAATCCGCCCACCAGCGCGATCACGGCAATGGTGCGGACGAACCGGCGGGACAGGCTGACGATCTTGTCCGGATGCGCGGCGGCCTCGGCGACGAACGGGCCCACCATGAGGTTCACCATGATGTAGAGGGCGCTGACGATCGACCACGTCACCGCGAAGTACGCGTTCGCCGCGGTGCCGACCCGGGTGACGACGATCAGCGGGACGACGAGCGGGGCAATGGCCCCGAGCGCCGAAATACCGTACGAGGAACCGAAGTACACCCCGAGTTCCTTGTTGGAAGGCAGCGCGGGTACCTGCCGGTATCGCGGGTCGGACCGGATGCGCAGCCCCATCGACGTCAGCAGGACCACAACGGCGACCGCCGCGGTGACCCCCCAGGACGCGACGATGGCGAGCGCCGATCCGGACGCCGCGAGCACCACGACCGCCAGCAGTTTCGCCAGCGCGTGGAAGACGTTCTTCGACGCCGCCCAGCGGGCGACGCCCAGACCGGAGACGGTCTGGTCCTGCAGCGCGAAGAGCGCGAGGACGACGACGAATACCGGATAGATCGCGATTTCCAGTTTGTTCTCGAACAGCGTGTCCCGCGGACCGACGACGATGAGCCCGACTGCCGACACGAAGGCCAGCGTGGCCACGGCGGCGAAACCCTTGACCAGCAACGGTCCCGCGCGGTGGCCCGCCACCGGCAGGAAGCGCTCGAACATCGAGCCGAGGCTGAGATTCGAGAGCGTCGACAGCATGATCGCCGTCGAGATGAGTGCGGACGCCACGCCCACCTGATCAGCGGGGAACAACCGCGCAGCCGCGCCCCAGAAGGCGAGGCCGAGGACACCGGTGACGACACTCGACAGCATCAGCGCCATCGAGTTGAGCTGTAGATTCCGCCCCGCGGAGCGCGGTGGCTGCTCGGCACGGTGTCGGGCGCGTAGTTGCGACTGCGTCGCTGTCAGGGATCCCATGACTATCCGACCAACGCCGACCGGGAATCGTCACGGGCGTCGTCGACACGGCCCACGGTCAGTTCACCGAGCGCAGTGGCGAGGACGTCCCGGAGAACCCTGTCGCGCAGGGCGGTGCTGTACAGCGAGTGGTCACCGGACGGGTAGGTGACCAGACGTCCGTTCCAGCCGGCGCCCCGCAGCCGGCGAAGGCTGCGCTCGCCGTGGTTCTCGACGAACGCCGCGTAATCGACCGGTGAGAGGAGGACGGTTGCGTGCACGCCGCGCTCGTGGAGCGGAGCGAGCATGACTTCCGGCACCTGCAGCAGCCCGGCCCGGCCCAGCCACAACCAGCCGCGGTAGGGCAACCACACCCGCAGGTATTTCTTCGCCGTGGCCGCGTGCCGGTGGAGCAGCGCGAGCGCTGCCCCCTTCAGGGACCTCCGGTCGGCGTCCATCGTGGACTGCTTCACGAACGCCTTCCGGGTGATTGTCCAGTCCGCCATGTTGACCAGGACCACTGCCCGGACGGGGTGCCGGATGGCGGCGTAGCCCGAATTCCACGCCCCCGAGCACATCCCGGCGAGCACAACCGATTCGGGCTGCGCACCGCTGACGGAGATGATGTCGACGGCGTCGTCCCGGGATTCGTCCGTGTAGATGGTGGTGCATTCGCCGTGCTGCACCAGGCCCGTGTCGCCGGTGCCGCGACGATCGAAGCGGACGCTGACGATCCCGTGGGCCGCCAGCTCGCGCGCGGTCTCGGCCCACAGCCGGACCGGTCCCACACGGTGCTCGTTGGCGGTTCCGTGGAAGATCACCGTCGGTCCCGCAGGGCTGTGCGTCGCACCCTGTTCGGCCGCGACGGACGTACGGATCGTGAAGAGTTCGGCCGCTCCCGCGAACTCCAGTGTCTCGACGACCTGCCTGCCGTCGACGGTGCGATCCACCACGGCGGTGGGGCGGAGATCGAGTGCGGCACCGGTGTGGTGGTCGCCGAAGGATGCGGACATCCATGCCGCGATCCGGTCGATGTCGCCGAACGGGTGCCGGACCACGAAGTCCGCCGGCTCGAGGAATGATTCGTAGTCGTGGACGGTGACGGTCTCGGCGTTCCAGGCGGCGACGGCGTCACGCGTCGCGACGGAATCGACGTCACTGTCCCGCACCGCCATCAGGACCTTCGCACCCGACGGCGGGGTCGCGGCACGCAGAACCATCGCCGACAGGGCCGACGCCGCGGCCGGTGCGAGCACCGCACCGATGAGCGTCACTCGCGGATCGTCCGTGTACTCGGGACCGACCACCATCTGGTGGAGCGCGGTCTGCTTGCGCAGGTAGGCGCGGCCACGAACCACAGGATCCCACAAGGCCACGGCCCGCACCGGACCGCACGTCGCCGCAGCCTGCGCGGCGAGCAGGGCGCCGGCCCGGAGGCCGACCAACCCGATGTCCGTGATGCCGGAGCTGCGCACGTAGTCGACCGCTCTCCGGATGCTGTCGAGCCACCCCTCGACCGCGTCGGAATCGTCCTGGGCGCCGGACGAGTCGCCGGTGCCGCGGTAGTCGAATCGCAACACCAGCAGCCCTCGAGCACGTAATTGCTGGGCGAGATACACCATTGCGCGATACGAGTCGACCTGTTCCTTGCCGATCGGCGGGCAGAGGACGACGGCACCGCGGCAGCGGCCGTCGGCAGGACGGTCGACGACGCCGAACAGCGGTGCGTCGTCCGATCCGAACCAGGTGGCGAACCGGGTGCCGTCGGCACGGCCGGCGAGCGGCTCGGTGCCGACGAGGTCAGGATGGGCCGTCATGAGTCACCCCTCTCATCGGCGCCGGATCCCGACCCTCGACGCGGGCCTTCAGATAGGCGAACGGTCCGCGTGCGATGGACCGGAGCTCGGTGGCTCCGATCCCTTCGGGAAGGTGGCCGGCGAGACGGTCCGGAGGCGTGGCGACGTGGGACATCTTCCGCGACAGACGGAGAAACGTGGGCGCCTGCCGCACCGCGATACGCACCGCGAGCCACGCGGTGCGTGGATCGACGGCGATCTTGGCCAGCCAGGCGCCGAGTCCGAGTCCGTAGCCGCGCGCCTGGACGGCGAGCGCCTCGTTGTCCGCGCGGTGCCGATGCCACACGACCGCCCCGGGTCGGTACGCCAGTTGCCGCCCGGAGTGCAGCACACGGAAGAACATGTCGAGGTCCTCGCCGCCGTCGGTGGGGGCTCCCGCCCCGAGTGCCTCGTCGAATCCGCCGAGCGCGTACACGGCCTGCCGGTCGACGGCGAAATTCGCGCCGGTGCCGTAGATCCCGACCTGGAAGGGGAAGAGCGGCACGTCGGCGGGTGGGTGCGCGAGGTCGAACAGCCGTGGGACACAGGAACTCGCCCACCCCACCCGCTGATCGAAGTACGCCTGCGCGGGTGTGCGGATCTCACCGCTCGGGACGATCCCGCACACGCACGCCACCGCGTTCCCTGCACCGAAGCCGGCCACGAGTTCGGTGAGCCAGTGCGGGTCGACCACGACGTCGTCGTCGGTGAACGCGACGATCTCGGTGTTCGCCGCGCGGACCCCCGCATTGCGCGCCCGGGACAGTCCGGGCCGGGGCTCGGTCACGACGCGCACACGCGGGTCACCGAGTTCGGCGACATACCGCTGGGTGGCATCCGTCCGGGATGCGTTGTCGACCACGATCACCTCGTAGCCGGGATGGTCGAGCGACAGGATCGAGTGCAGGGCGACCTTCAGGCTGTCGACCCGGTCGCGGGTACACACCACGACGGTGACGGACGGGCCGGATGCTTCGGTGTCGACGACGCTGTCGGCCACTGCCACCGGCACGAGCCCGTCCAGTGCGTGCCGCAGTGCGGCCGTCTCGAGCCTGCCGTCCTCGATGTCCACCTCGACGAATCCCAGCAGGGTGCGATCTTCTCGCACCAGCAGCCGGGCGCGCCGATACCCCGCGGCCCGGTCCAGCCGGTATTCGGTGTCTTCCCGGACAGGTCCACGTAGTTCGCCGACCCAGACGGCGCCGTCCCACGTCGGCGCGTGATCGCTCTCGAGAGCCGGCGCCAGGTCGATCCGGCGATCGAGTGTTCCGGTCATGCCGTCACCCGCGTCGGTCGCAGACCGACGAGACCTCGGACGTATCCGGCTGCGGTCACCGTGAACCCCGCGACCACGGCACCCGCTCGGATCAGTCCGCCGTGCCGAGGGGAAACGATCCCCGCGACGACGGCTCGTGGGAGTACACGTGCGGTGTACGCCCGTTCGCTGCTGAGCGCGTCGCCGGCCCCGACGAGATCGGAGACGAGCGCTTTCGACACGCCCTCGTGGAAGCAGCGCGAGAGGAAGTAGCGGAACGTGGTGCGGTCGTCACTGACGCGGTGCACCACCCTCATCGCGGGGTCGAACAGCAATTGCGCGGTGGGCTGGTGAGTTCGGATCCGGATGCAGAGTTCGGTCTCCTCGCACCCGACCGGCGTCTTCCCGACCCTGCCGATTCCGTCACTGAACCCGTCGACGGTGTCGAAGACCGTGCGCCGCAGAGACATGTTGCAGCCGATGAAGTTCCGCACCGGCTCGATGCGCGTCGGCTGGCCGAGGTAGCTGCAGCCGACCACCCAGTCGAACTCGGCGGGCATCCACACGGGGCGGTCGGCCGGCCACGCCGGGCTGGCGAATCCGCCGACACCGAGCACGTCGGGATCGGAATAGTGGGCGGCGGACACGCGATACCAGTCGGGCTCGGCGCGGGCATCGTCGTCGAGGAACGCGATCATGTCGCCGCGCGCCGCGCGGACGCCGGTATTGCGGGCGCCGGACAGGCCCTTCGACTCGGAATTGCGGAGCACGGTCAGACGAGGTTCCGCTGCGAAGTGCCGTTCGGCACGGGAGAACAACTCCTCCGAATGATCGATCACCAGCAGCACCTCGAGGACCGGCACACTCTGGGTGAGCACCGAGTCGACCGCGGCGCACAGGTCGCGCCACCGTTCGGTGGTGTAGGCGCAGATGACGACGGAGCAGGACACGAGCGTGGACACCGTCATGGCCGCTCAGCCCTGCGGGACGGGCGCCGGGGACAGGTGCGTTGCGGTCGTGCGCTGTTCGCTCCTGATGGTGCGCAACACACGAAGTCCGTCCCGCACCGCGTTCAGGTTGCTCTCGCCGTGGATGCGATCCTGCTCGAAACTCGGCACCTCGGTGATCTTCAGGCCCGCGTTCGCGACCCGCACGTTGATGAGGGTCTCGATCTCGAACCCGTCGCCCCACTGCGCCTCGGTCGCCTCCACCGCGGGTAGTGCCATCACCGGGACGTGGTGGCGCCAGAATGCGTTGTAGCCGTAGCACAAGTCGCTGAACGAGGCCCCGAACTTGAGGTTGACGATGGCGTTCAACGCCTTGTTTCCGAGCTTCCGGCCGAAGGTGATGTCCGAGCTGCCGCCGCCGTCGGCGAAACGGGTTCCCTTCGCGAAGTCGGCGCCGGCCACGAGCGCACCGACGAACAACGGGATCTCCGCCGGGTCGGTGGAGCCGTCGGCGTCGATCATCACGACGATGTCGCTGGTCGCGACACGGAAGCCGCAGGCCAGGGCGTTTCCCTTGCCCTTGCGGCTCTGCGTCACGAACTTCGCGTCCGGCCACAGGCTCCGCGCCACAGCGACGGTGTCGTCGACGGAATGGCCGTCCACGAAGACGATTTCGTCGATGTCTGCCGGCATGCGCGCGGCGACATGGGGAAGGTTCTTGGCTTCGTTCATCGCGGGCACGACGACGGTGACCGTCGGGCGGCCGGGAGCGCGGTCGGCGGCGCCGGTCTCGTCGATGTCGTGCGCGTCTGTCTCGTCGGAAGGTTCCAGGCGGTCAGGCGTGTACAGGCTCATGTGTCCGTCTCTCATCGTCGGGCAATCGACTCGGCCCGGAAGCATCGCTATGTGTGGTCCCCTGTGGGTATCGGCCCTCGCCCGACCGGGAGCTCGGATACCCACCACGTGCAGTGCGCGAAGACCGCGAACACCCGCATCGAAGGACTTCGCAGTACTTCGAAACGCGCGTTTGCAACCAACTGGTCTCCTATGCGCGCTTTAAACTACCTCAGGTTTGTTTTTCTCGCACTACGGACACGAGAGTGATTCATCCCTCAGTTACATTTTGGCAAACCCGAGCGATAGCGCCCGTCGCCCCGGTATCAGGACGTCCAGTACCCGAGCCAGTCCGCGGGGGCGAGTTCGGTCTTCCCCGTCGCGCGCGCAGCATCCTCGGCCGCGCGGACACGAGCGATCAGATCGTGCGTCGCCGCCTGCAGCCTCGACTCGGCGGCGACCACCGCCGCGCTGTCCGCCGTGATCTCCGCGGGCACCAGCTCGGGCGGCAGGCCTGCCTTGCTCGCGCGGGCGATGACCTTCGCCGCGAGGGACGCCGCGGGCTGACTCATCGCGACGCCGTCGAGGCAGGAGCTGCGGGCCTTTTCCGCCGCCTTCCGGATCTCCCACGCCCGTTCCTGCTCGGCGATGTCGATCGGGCCGACGACGTCCTCACCGAGGTGGGGGCTGCGGTGCACGAGCTTGGCGACCAGTGTCGCGGCCACGTCGTCGACGTCGAAATTGCCGGACGCCGAGGCGATGCGTGAATGGAACAGGACCTGCAGCAGCAGATCTCCGAGCTCTTCCCGGAGATCAGCGGGCTCGGCGGACTCGATCGCGTCGAGGACCTCGTACGTCTCCTCGACGAGGTAGTGCGACAGCGTCCGGTGTGTCTGCGTCACTTCCCAGCCGCCGTAGCTCCACAACCGGTCCATCACCTCGGCGGCCTCGACGAGGTTGTCGCCCGGGACCTTCGGTGCCGCGATGATCCGGGACCCCGACGCGACCCACTCACGCACGGTGGGATGGTCGGGATCGGTACTGATCAGGACGGCGGCGCCGGGTGCGGCGGACAGCAGCGTCCGCACGGACTCGGGCACCTCGTCGGTGAACGCCACTCCGCCACGAACCACCCCCACGGCTTCCATCGGGATCGTCGTGGGCCGCAACGGGTCGAGCAGGACCACCGTCATCGGGTCAGGCCTCCATCACCACGGACCCGGCGGCCTTGCCGTCCAGCGCGAGCACGAAGTCCGCGATGTACTGCAGCAACTCCACGTCGCGCACCCGCTCGGCGCCGATCCCACCCGAACCCGCCCGGGGCAGCGGCAACTGCACCATGCCGGTGGTGGCGCGGTACTGCGCGCTGGGGTAGATCCGCTTGAGACGCAGCTGCTTCGAGTCGGGCAGGGCCATCGGCGCGATCTTCAGCTGCGTCCCGACCACGGCGATCTCCTCGAGGCCGTATTCGCGGGCCAGCAGGCGCAGCTTGGCCACCGAGACCAGCCGGCGAACCTCCTCGGGGAGCGGGCCGTACCGGTCGACGAGTTCGTCCACGACGGCGGTGATGCCGTCGAGTTCGGTGGCGGCCGCGAGCTTGCGGTACCCCTCGAGCCGGAGACGGTCGCTGGTGACGTAGTCCGGGGGGATGTGCGCGTCGACGGGAAGATCGATCCGGACTTCCTTCGGGGCGTCCTCGGTGGTGATCGGCTTGCCGTCGGCCGCCGCCCGGAAGGCCTCGACCGCCTCCCCCACCAGCCGCACGTACAGGTCGAACCCGACCCCCGCCACGTGACCGGACTGCTCGGCGCCCAGCACGTTTCCGGCGCCACGGATCTCGAGGTCCTTCATCGCGACCGCCATGCCCGCGCCGAGGTCGGAGTTCTGCGAAATGGTCGCCAGACGGTCGTAGGCCGTCTCGGTGAGCGGCTTCTCCGGCGGGTACAGGAAGTACGCGTAGCCGCGTTCACGGCTACGCCCGACGCGACCGCGCAACTGGTGCAACTGCGACAGGCCCAGCGAATCGGCGCGTTCGACGATGAGCGTGTTGGCGTTGGAGATGTCGAGGCCGGTCTCGATGATGGTGGTGCACACCAGCACGTCGTAGTCCCGTTCCCAGAAGCCCTGCACGGTCCGCTCCAGCGTGTCCTCGTTCATCTGGCCGTGCGCGACGACGACGCGCGCCTCGGGGACGAGTTCGCGGATCCGCTGGGCGGCCTTGTCGATCGAGCTGACCCGGTTGTGGACGTAGAACACCTGCCCGTCGCGGAGCAGTTCCCGTCGGATGGCGGCGGCCACCTGCTTGTCGGCGTACGCGCCGACGTACGTGAGGATGGGGTGCCGCTCCTCCGGCGGGGTGAGGATCGTGGACATCTCGCGGATGCCCGCCATGCTCATCTCGAGCGTTCGCGGGATCGGCGTCGCCGACATGGTGAGTACGTCCACGTGGGTGCGCAGCGCCTTGATGTGTTCCTTGTGCTCCACGCCGAAGCGCTGTTCCTCGTCGACGATGACGAGGCCCAGGTCCTTCCACCGGATCCCGGTCTGCAGCAGCCGGTGCGTGCCGACGACGACGTCGATCTCGCCTTCGGCCATGCCTGCGACGATCTCCTTCGACTCGCCGGTATCCGTGAAGCGGGAGAGCCCGCGCACCGTGACCGGGAACGCCGCCATCCGCTCGGTGAACGTCTGCAGGTGCTGCTGGGCGAGAAGCGTCGTCGGCACCAGGACCGCCACCTGCTTGCCGTCCTGCACGGCCTTGAACGCCGCCCGCACCGCGATCTCCGTCTTGCCGTAGCCGACGTCGCCGATGACGACGCGGTCCATCGGGACGGCCTTCTCCATGTCGGCCTTGACCTCGCTGATGACCGTCAGCTGGTCGTGGGTCTCGGTGAACGCGAAGGCGTCCTCCATCTCCTTCTGCCACGGGGTGTCCGGGCCGAACGCGTGACCGGGCGCGGCCTGCCGCGCCGCGTACAACTGGACGAGTTCACCGGCGATCTCCCGAACCGCCTTGCGCGCCTTGCGTTTGGTGTTGGCCCAGTCGGAACCGCCGAGCTTGCTGAGTGCGGGCAGTTCGCCGCCGACGTACCGCGACAGCTGGTCGAGGGACTCCATCGGGACGAACAGCCGGTCGCCCGGGTGGCCGCGCTTGCTGGCGGCGTATTCGATCACGAGGTATTCGCGCCGCGCGCCGCCGATGGTCCGTTCGACCATCTCGACGAATCGCCCGATGCCGTGCTGGTCGTGCACCACCATGTCGCCGGCCGTCAGGGCGAGCGGGTCCACCTGGTTGCGGCGCTTGGCGGGCAGCCGCTTGCCGTCGCCGACCGCGGCCACCCGGTTGCCGGTGAGATCGGACTCCGTGACGACGACGAGCCCGGGGGTGGTGTCGCCGCCGGGAAAGACCAGGCCGTCGTGCAGCGAACCGCGCAGCACCCCGACCTGACCGCGGGCGGGCTCCGAACCGGGTGCGAGTTCCGCCGCGGGCACCTCGGCCTCGAGGAGGCGCTCGAGCACACGATGCGCGGTACCGGCGCCTGCGACCACGATGACGGCCCGGCCGCCCGTGCTGACATGGGCGCGCAGGCTCACGAACAGCTCGGACAGCAGCTCGTCGGAACCGCGGACCTGCGGTGCCGGGGTGACCGCCAGCTCCAGTTCCTCGCCGCTGCCGGACGCGAGCGGGCTCAGCGTCCACCACGGCAGACCCGCGGCCTCCGCGGATTCGCGGACCTGGCTGAGCGAGCGGTAGGCGGAGGCGCCGAGGTCGATGCCGTCGCCCTTCAGCACCGACGTGTCCAGCGGGGCGGCGCCGCCGATCGAGGCCGCCGTCCACGACGCCTCGAGGAACTCCTGACCGGTGCGCACCAGGTCGGTGGCGCGTGTCCGGATCTTCTCCGGATCGCACAGCAGCACGTGCGCGCTCTCGGGTAGCACGTCGGTGAGCAGTTGCAGCTGTCCCGGCCGCAGCACGGGCAGCAGTGCCTCCATGCCCTCGACCGGGATGCCTGCCGACATCTTGTCGAGCATCTCGACGAGCGCGGCGTCGGCCTGGTTGTCGACCGCGAGCTGCGCGGCCCGATCGCGGACGTCCTCGGTGAGGAGCAGTTCGCGGCACGGCGGCGCAATGACGGCGTCGATGTCGAGTTCGGCGAGCGACCTCTGGTCGGCGACGGAGAACGCGCGCAACTCGGTGACCTCGTCGCCCCAGAACTCGACGCGCACCGGATGGTCCGCGGTGGGCGAGAACAGGTCCAGAATGCCGCCGCGGACGGCGAACTCGCCGCGCTTGCCGACCATGTCGACGCGCGTGTACGCCATTTCGACGAGCCGCTGGATCAGCCCGTCGAAGTCGTGCTCCACCCCCACCCGCAGCGTGACGGGTTCGATCTCACCGAGACCGGGCGCCATGGGCTGCACCAGTGAACGGACGGTGGTGACGACGACCTGGAGCGGCGCCCCGTACGAGCGGTCTCCGGGCCGCGCGAGCCTGCGGAGCACCTCCACCCGGCGACCGACCGTGTCGGCGCTCGGCGACAGCCGTTCGTGTGGCAACGTCTCCCACGACGGGAACTGCGCCACGGCGTCGCCGATCATCTCCTGCAGTTCGGCGGTGAGGTCGTCGGCCTCGCGACCGGTCGCGGTGACCAGCAGCAGGTGGGTGCGCTCGGCGAGGGCCGCGGCCACGAAGGGCCGGGCGGGTGCGGGTGCGACGATGTCGAGGTGATGCCGGCCGAGGGCCTCGGTCACCTGCGCGACGACGGCGTCGCCCAGCGCGATCTTCGCCAGCCCGGCGAGCGGGGTGTCGGACGAGGGCTCGGCAGCGATGAGCGGGGAAGACAACGACGCACTCCTGAGCAGTGATGACGAACTGCCGGCGAACAGCTCGGGCCGGGACGAGCGGCCAGTTGCGGACTGAGCCAGCCTAGTCGATATCGCACATCGACGAACCGGGGTCCGGATCAGGTCGCGGCCCGCACCACCGGGGCGACGCTCACCGAGTTCAGCGCCCGCACCTGCCCGGTCACCGACTCCGCCGTTCCGGTCCTGCGCACCGGCACGATCCGGGTGCCGCCGGGCGGCAGATGGAACCAGGAGTCGGCGGGTTCGAATCCGCCGAGTTCGAGGTGGACGTACTGCGCAGCGCCGTCGGTGGCGACGTCGACCACCCAGTCGCCGGGCGCGGTTTCCCGCGCCGCCGCCGTCAGGCCGACGGTGCGTTCGAGTGCACGAGCGGCGCCGCCGAAGAGGTGAACGGACTCGGCGACGACACGCCCCTCGCCCGACAGCGTGACGGTCGCGCTCTCGTAGCCGCGGACCCCGAACCGATGGACGTGTGTCGCGTCGGTGAAGCGACCGAGCAGCGCGTCGAGCGACCACCGGCGGGCCGCGTGCGCGGCGACGGTCACCGGTTCGGTGACGTCGAACACGCGCGAACCCGTGCGGGTGTGCACCTGGACCCGCAACTCCCCCACGATCGCGCGGGCCGAGTCGTTGACCGCGTCGATGCGCAGTCCGTCCATCCCGTCCTCGCCGAGGAGCACCGCGACCGGCCGGGACAGCCGCCGCATCACGAACCACGGCGCCTTCGGCCTGCCGTCGGAGTCGAGCAGTCCCCATCCGGCGCCGGGTTCGAGATCGCGGAGCGCGAGCACCAGAGCGCCGTCGCATCCCGAGTCGGGCCGACGCCAGTATCCGAGTGCCGCCTCGAAGGCCTCGCAGACGGCGGCGCGACCGAGGGCCAGGTACCGCTCGGGATCGGACCAGCGGACCGTCGACGGCTCCTCACCGAACAGTGTCCGCACGTAGTGATCGCGGACGTCCTCGAAGTCCCAGGACGCCCCGTTGTCCCGGGGCACGGCGGCCTTCCACCGCGGGTGGTGGCCCGCAGCGGCGAGGCTGCCGAACTCGGTCTCGATTTTCGCGTCCGACGGCGGGATCGAGAACGCGAGGCATTCGGCGGCGAACCGCACCCCGGCCTGGCGGACGTCGGACGGCGGAAGCCGATAACCGCCGACGCCGAAGTAGTGCGCGACACCCGTTCCGACGTGGGTCGCGAGCGCGTCGCCTCCCGGCGGCGGGGACGGCGACGACGACACCGTCGCCACCCCCGGCGCGGTCCGCGCGACCACCGCCGGGATCACGTCGTGTACCGCCGGGATGTGCGCCGCGGGGAGCCCGAGCATCGTGGGTTGCTGTTCGGTTTCGCTGCCGCCGCTGAACACGGCGAGCGCGGGGTTACCGGACAGCGGCCGCAGCACCGCCTCGATCTCCGCGGTCAGCAGTTCCAGGAACGGCTGGTCGTCGGGCGGGTCGAACGTCGACAGCATGGCGTCCTGCCATACCAGAACGCCGAGTTCGGCACAGTCGTCCCAGAATGCGGAGTCCTCGTACAGCATCGTGCCCGGCACCCGGACCATGTTGAGCCCGGCCTCGACCACCCGCTCGAGGGTCTCCCGCGTCGGTGACCGGCCCGCCAGCCCGATCGGATCGACCGGGGTCCAGACGGCGCCGCGGCAGTACACGTCGACGCCGTTGACCGCCAGCCGGAACCCGCCGTCGCCGCGCGCCACGCTCACGGTGCGGAATCCGACGGCGCCCAGGTCGACGACGTGCTCGCCGAGGGTGATGCTCAGCGGATACGTCACCGGGACGCCGTGGGTGTGGGGCCACCACAACCGGACGTCGGGGATGCGCAGGTGGGCGCGCACGTCCTGCGCGCCGGAGCCGGTTTCGACGACGGTCGCCTCCGCGGAGACGTCGCCGAGCCGGACGACGGGCGGCGGGCAGGCCGAGCCGTGCACGCGCACGGCAAGATCCAGCACGCCCGCCCCGTCCTGCACTGCGGTGACCACGTGACGGTCCGACAGCACCGGCGCCGTGCGGTCGTGCAGTCGCACCGGCCGCCACGGCCCGACCGGGGCGGGCACGCCGCCGAAGACCGGAGCGCGACCGAGCAGGCTCGTACGCATCCAGCGCAGCCCCTGCGCACTCACCAGCGACGACCGCCAGCGTCCGCGGGGCCGCCGGCTGCGCAGCGCCGCGTCGAGCGACGGGAATCGGATCGCCAGCGTGACCGTGCCGGGGCGGGAGTCCACTTCGACCGAGGCCGGCACGAACATCGACTCCGAGGACAGGACGAGGTCGTCGCCGGCCCACACCTCCGCGTGCGAGGCCAGGCCGTCGAACTCGAGCCGCCACGGACCCGGGCCGCCGCCGGACACGTCGGTGACGAACCACCAGTCCACCGCATCGGTCTGCACCGCGCGCGCCGCCGCGACGCCGTCGGCCGCCCGGATCGCGCCGGCCGCGGTACCCGGAACCTGCGCGGGATACCACGGACCCGGCACCCAAGCCAATCCCGACGGATCGGTGACCGAACCCGGTTCCGTTGCCACGCAACGCCACCGGGCACCGTCGAGAAGATCCACTACGCGTGTCCGACCACGCGCGCCACGCCGTCCACCGACCGTTCCCACGCCTCGGCCATGCCGTCGAGTTGCGCTGACGGGTCGACGCTGCGTCCGCGAGCGGCGCGCGCCATCTGGAACTGCACACTCTTCGCGCCCCGCGCCACCTCCCGGAAGCCGGGAGCGAACGCCGCGGCCCCCGCGAACCCGTTGCGCTCGAGGTGCTCGCAGACGTCGGCGGCGAGTTCCGCGGTGGCACCGCACTGCCGCAACACCCCGAACGTCCACAGGTGAAACGTGTCGATGCCCGCGCCGCGGATCCAGGGCACGTCGGCGACCACCCGCTCAGCGAGAGCGCGCACCGGATTTCCGTCCGGTCGCGTCGCGAGATGATGCCGCAGCACCGCGTCGAAGCGGCCCGGCCGGTATTCCGGCTCCCCGTCGAACCGGACCTGCTCGACGTACGGCGTGAACGTCACCGATCCGGCGAGGTCGAGTCCGAACAGCCCTCGAAAGTCTTCCCCGGTCAGCCGATGATACCCACTGTTGTGGAAGTACTCGAGCACACCGGACTCGCGGTCGACGAAGTTCGCGACGATCGTGGTCTTGGTGTGGCTCTCGCGGTAGCCGGTGCCTGCCGTGTCCGGGAGCCAGTGCGCATCCACCTCGACGGTCGACAACATCCCGACTGCGAGATTGTCCTCCACATGGTCGAGGACACCTCGCCAGACATTCATCTCCCCCACGTCGATCCCGTACAGGGCGAACAGATCCTCGGCCTTGAACTTCAGGAACGTCCACTGCGATCCGTCGAAGCGGGCGCCGAATGCGCACGCGGCGGCGGGCACCGGATCGAGCCCGAGCGAGTGGAGTACCTCCACCCACAGGTCGAGGTAGCAGTTGGTCTCGGTCCAGGTCCGTTCGTCCGCGTGGATGGGGTGCGGTTCGTAGCCGTCCGGCGAGATGTCGATCAGCCGGGACGTCACAGCGACATCCGGGATTTCACCGCGCTCGGCCAGCGCGACGGGTCCATGCCGTGGGTCCGCAGCATCGCGAGCGCGATGCGTTCCATCCCGAACCCCACACACGCACTGTGCGCGACACCGCCGTCCGCGGTGGCGATGTCGAACGTGACACCGAAATGGTCCTGATGGCAGTTGCACGACACGACGGCGGTCCCGTCGTCGAGATCGCCGTACAGGCGCACCGTCAGCTCGGTCTTGAGGTTCTCGTCGCGCTGGTTGGCGGCCAGCATGCGTCCGGCCCTGCCGAAGAACGGGTCGTTGGCGACCACCGGGGTGGCGTCCAGCCACAGGTCGGACAGCACCTCCAGTCCGCGCTCGATCCACGAGTCACGGTGGTTCGCAGCCTGGTCCGCGGTGCCGATCCGCACGAACTCGTGCATCCGGAACGCCTGCATGCGGGCGGGATCGAACGCGGGCTCGTGCCGGAAGCAGTAGCCGTACACGTCGAGCAGCGCACCGCCGTCCGGCAGCACTCCCGTAAACATCGGGTACGCGGGGTGGCAGGCCGCCGACACCAGCATGGTGTCGGTCGGCTCGAGCCACCTGTCCCAGCTCTCGCCCTCGGCCCGCGCCGCGAGGAGTTGCGCGTGCTCGGCGTTGGTGCCGGTGAACGTGTTGACGGCACCGGTCAGATTCGGGAACGACGCGATGTAGTCGGTACGCTCGAAACTGGTGCGCGGGAACACCGGCGGAAACCGGAATCGGGCCGCGGACGCGCCCGGGCCCGCTGCCCGCACGACGGCGTCGATGCCGTCGACGATGTCCTCGAACAACCCCGACCGTCCGTAGAGGCCGGCGACAGACGTGTCCACCAGGAGCCCGGCTCCCAGCAGTTCCGCCCGGAACGCGCGGCGGGCGCGCTCGAGTTCGCTCGTCTCTTCCTGCTCCACTGCGATATCCGTGCTCATATCGTCCCCCGGTATGCGGTGGCCATCTGCGCCGAGTTGGCCATGATTCGATCGTTGTTGACCATCACGGCCGCACCGTGCGCATCACGCAGGTGCCGGCCGAGCGAGTACTCCGTGTCTTCGCGGTAGCCGGCGATCCCGCAGATCAGCAGGGCCCTGCCGACGAGGTCGACGGCCAGGGTCGACGCCGTGACCTTGAGGTTGTTCATCGCCAGCGAATAGCCGACGCCACACGCGACTTCGGCCTCCGGCGAACCGGCCGGAGCCGCGTCGGCGTCGTCGAACCGTCCGGCCGCCGCGAACACGACGTCCGCGAACTGCTGATGCACAGCGGCTGCCTCGGCGAGGCGCAGGGCGGCGGGCGAGGCTGTGCCCGGCTGCTTACGCGCGGCTACCCGCACGTACCGGCGTGCCTTCTCCACCGCGGCGTCGGCGATGCCGAGCCACACCGCCGGCCACACCGAGTGCGATACCGGGAGCATGGTCGTCGCGGAGATCTCCGAGTAGGGGTCGGCGAAGACGAGATCCGGGCTGGTGGTGGCCCGCAGCACGAACCCGGGACTGCAGGTTCCGCGCAGCCCCAGCGTGTTCCAGTCACCGGTGCGCTCGAGCGTCACGTCGGCACGCCGGCAGATGACGAGCACCTGGTCGCTCGGCGGGCTGTCGGGGGTGCGCCTCGCGGTCGCGAGGATCGCGTCGGCGTACTCGCCGTACGAGATGACCGGGGCGTTCTTGACCAGCGACACCACGCCACCGGACCGCTCCACCGCGCAGGTGCTGCGGCGGACGTCGCCGCCGATGCCCAGTTCCGTCGTCGCCGACGCCAGCAGGTACTGACCGGCGACCGCGTCGCGAAGGAAACCGGCGACGCCATCGCCACCCGGATGCCGTACGAGCGAGAGGATCTGGGTTTGGTGCATCGCGAAGATCATCGCGGTCGCGGCGCACTGGCGGCCCAGAGTCCGGGCGATCGTGCACAGTTCCCGAAGTGTCGCACCTTCCCCACCCAGTTCCGGAGGGACGGCACACGAGAGCAGACGCTGGTCCCGGAGCGCATCCACGGCCTCCTGCGGAAAGCGCGCGTCACGATCGACGTCGACGGCCCACCGCGCGGCCACCTCGGCCACACTCGCGGCCCGCGCCGACGGTCCGGAAACCGGGGCGGACCCGATCCCCGTGTCACCCGCGAGGGCGATGCTCATGCCACGCCGAGTTCGACGAGCGCGCCCCGGATGGAGTCGACGCTCGCGAACGTGCTCTTGCGCAGCAACTCGTCGGGGAATTCGATGTCGAACGAATCCTCCAGCGCCAGCATGACGTTGACGCTCGCGTGGGATGTCAGACCGAGTTCGTAGAGATCGGCGCCGACGGCGATGCTCGCGGCGTCGACGGACAGCCGGGCGTGGTCGCCGAGAACCTTGCGGATGGTGTGCTCGCTCATGGGTGGCGTTCTCCTTCGTGATCGGGGGGCGTGCCCAGCCGGGACGCGGTGACCATCGCGATCGCGACGTCGGCCTCGTGCGAGATCGAGACGTCGAACCCGCCGAGCCCCTGCCGCTCGGCGAGTGCCGATGCGTTGCCGGACAGTCGCACTCCGCATCCGCCCCAACTCTCGCGCCGGATCTCGATGGTGTGCCACGGCAGGGCGACATCCCCTGGCCGCAACACCTTGACCACGGCTTCCTTGGCCGCGAATCGGGCGGCCAGCCGTTGGACCCGCGCAGGTCCTGCGCAGGTTTCCAATTCGTGGGGTGTGAAGATTCTGCTCAGATAGCGGTCGCCGAAGCGCTCGACACTGCTTCGCACGTGCCCGACCGTCATCACGTCGCACCCGATGCGGGACTCGGGGATCGGCGACACCGAACCACCAGACATCGATCCCCCTGCTCCAGTCTTCGACAGTCCCACGTTTCGTGCGGGAAGCCACTCTCAGCGACTCTCCAGCAAACCCTTCGAGAAGTTACCGCACTTTGCCAAATAAAGACAAGAGGTCCTTCGGTGTGGGCATAAACATACCCTGAGTCTGTAACGCTGTCTCCTCGAAGCCGATGATGTCCGTGGGTTGTCCGCAGTCTCGCCAGACGACCGCCCTACCGCCTCGCACGCCCATGACCGGCGCCGGACCGACACACCCTCAGTACGCGCCTTCCGGTCGCAGCACAGCGCGAACGGTCTTCCAGAGGATCAGCAAATCCAGCGTGAAGCTCCAGTTCTCGACGTAGTGCAGGTCGGTGCGCACCGACTCCTCCCAGCTGAGGTTGCTCCGGCCACTCACCTGCCACAGTCCGGTGAGCCCCGGTTTGACGAACAGCCGACGCCGCGCGCCGTCGTCGCCGTAACGCGCTACCTCGCATTCCAACGGCGGCCGCGGACCTACCAGCGACATACTGCCCGATACGACATTGAACAACTGCGGCAGCTCGTCGAGCGAGTAGCGGCGAATGAACCTGCCGATCCGGGTGACCCGAGGGTCGTCGTGCATCTTGAACATGACGCCTGCGCCCTCGTCGAACGCCGCGAGCTCACGGATTCGAGCTTCCGCATCCACCACCATGCTGCGGAACTTGTACATCGTGAACACCTCGCCGTCCCGTCCGACGCGAGTCTGCTTGAACAACGCCGGACCACGACTGCTGGCGCGGATCGCCCCGCCGATGACGAGAAGAACGGGCGCGATCGCGATGACGATGACGAGAGCGAAGATCCGATCGAAGACATTCTTGATCACCCACGCCGGGCCCGAGTATGTCGGCGCACTCAACTGCATCAACGGGACTCCCGCGACGGGGGCGATGTGCAAGCGCGGACCGACGACATCCATGAGCACGGGCGCGATCAGCAGATCGGTACCGGTACCCTCCAACTCCCAGCTCAACCGCTCGGTGCGAGCGGGGGTCCAGCCGCTCGAGGGGAGAACCGCGATCGCTTGAAAAGAATGGAGCCTGGTGATGCCGACGATGTCCTTCTCCGTGCCGATCACAGGAGTGTCGTCGATGGCGAGCGGAAGCTGTTCACCCGGTCTCACGTCGGCCAGGCAGATGGCGTCCACGCGCCACCCCGCCTGCGAGATGTCCGGCGTGCGCTTGATCAATTCGAGCACTTCGTCGACGTCGCCGGCGACGAGGACGGATCGCAGATAGCCTCCCGATCTCCGGCGCCTGCGCAGTGCCCGCCTCAGCACGTAGCGTCCGAGCACCGACAGCGCCGCCGCGAGCGGAAGAGCGCCGAACACCCACGAGTGGCCGTTCGCCGTACCCAGGGCGTACCCGGCGACGGCCATCACCGCGATCACCCACACGTACGCCCGTCCCACTCTGCGAAACTCCTCGGCTCCGCTGCCGAGAATGCGCGGATCCCACGCATGCGCCAACGCCAGGGACAGCATCGTCAGGACCGGAACCGCGACCGCGACCGCGAGGCTCCCGGCCCACGTCCAGAGAGGGATTTGGCGGTAGACGACCGTGACGAAGAGGTCGGCAGCGACGACGCTGACCAGATCGCTGCCCATCGCGGCCTGAGAGTACGTGCGCTCCCAGGACGGCCGCGGCGAGGGGGGTTCGGGCACGGAACGACCGGGAATGGTCGGGACCCCCGCCCCCCTGCGGCCATGTGCGCATTGGGATCTGATGAGAAGTTGCGTCCGCTCGGACACGCTCAGCGTCTCGAAATCGCTTCCACATTCGCACATTGGTCAAACCCATGCTCGGTACCCGCCCGCCACCGCAACGATCTGATCGCGCCGTGGAGTTGATTACTACCTCCAAAACATACTCCAGGTCTGTTATAGCTGCAATCAAATGTCTTCAATTATTGTATTCCTAGCAAACCGAACTTTCGGTACGGTTAGGTGTCAGGCAGAAGGCTACAGCCCGACCTCAATTGCGCCTGCGGCCAGCAGCTTGCCGACCTTCTCCGCCGAGACCGGGCGGCTGAACAGGAATCCTTGGGCCCGATGACATCCCATTTCCAGAAGTTGCCGGGCCGACTCCACGTTCTCGACGCCCTCCGCCACCAATTCCAGGCCGAACGACTCGGCGAGGCCGATGATCGACTTCACGATCGCCCGATCCTCCGGATTGGTATCCAGGTTCATCACGAAACCCTTGTCGATTTTCAACGTCCCCACCGGCAGTGCCTTGAGGTGGCTGAGGGAGCTGTACCCGGTGCCGAAGTCGTCGATCGCGACCTCCACGTCCATTGCATGCAGCCCTTCGAGCGCTTCACGCGTCCAGGTGAGGTCACTGAGCACCGCGTTCTCCGTAATCTCCAGACACAGTGCGCCCTTGCGAAGGTCGAACTCCGTCAACGCGTTCGCGACGACGTCGAGAAAGTCCAGACCGGCCAACTGTCCCGGTGAGACGTTGACGCGGAGATCCAGATCCAGCTCGGGCGCCTGCGACCGCCAGTCGGCCCACTGCCGGCAGGCCTTCCGGATGACCCAGCGCCCGAGTTCGCCCGCAACGTTCGTCGCCTCGGCGACGTCGATGAACGAGCCCGGCTGCAGCAGCCCGAGCAACGGATGATTCCACCGCACCAAGGCCTCCACCCCGATGATCCGGCCGGTCCGCAGGTCGACCTCGGGCTGGTACTCGAGAAACAGCGACTCGTCCGCGATGGCCGCACGCAGACTGAGCTCGATCATGTTGCGCTTCTCGCTCTCCTCCTGCATCTCGTCGGTGAAGACGCTGATCGCGTTACCGCCCTTGGTCTTCGCAACCATGACGGCCTGGTCGGCCTGGCTGAGGAGCGAACTCGTCGTGGCCTTGCCCGGACGCCCCGCCGCGACCCCGATGCTGACACTGCGGCTGACCACCTCGCGGCCGAGACGCACCCGTTCGGTCACGACGTCGCGGATGTGCTCCGCCCGCCTCTCCGCCTCCTCGAGACACACCGATCCTCCGAGCACGAGCACGAATTCGTCGCCGCCCAGCCTCGAGACGAGGTCGTCGGCCTCGCTGGTCGATCTGAGCCGGTCCGCGATCGTCGAGATGAACCCGTCGCCCGCCCCGTGCCCGAAGAAATCGTTGAGGGGTTTCAGGCGGTCCAGGTCCAAGAACAGAATGGCGACCGGCCCGGGTTCGGTCGACGCCAGGCGGGTGTCCAGGTGGTGGTAGAGGGCGCGCCGGTTGCTGAGTCCGGTGAGGGAATCGTGATCGGCCGAGTAGCGCAATTGCTCCTCTACGACGATGCGGGCCTGGACCTGGGCGAGCAGGGCGGCGATCGCCTTGAGGACGTCGAGCTCCGGCGGCGTCCAGTCACGGTCGCCGAACTTGATGAATCCGAGCGTGCCCGTCGTCGTCTCGCCGGACAGCAGCGGAACGGCGGCGAGTGACACCTGCGGCACCCCCGACGCCTCGCGGACCCGTTCGTTGTAATCCGGACCGGACACCTCCGGACGGAAGATGGCGACTTCCTTCTGGTGCTCGATCTGAGCGAACGTCGGATCGGCATCCTTGAAGTAGACGACGCCGAGTGGGTCGGGGTCGGGGATGAAGGGCCGAAGAGGGTATTCCGCGACCAGGACCGTAGCCGCGATCTCGTGGTCGGTGAACCGGAGAAAACTGGTGTCGACCTCGAAGTGTTCCACGAGATCCTGCAGCACGCGGGTGGCCACGGCCTTGAACGAGACCGCGTCGACAGGCGTGAGCCGGGACGCCACGGTTGTCACCAGGGTCTCGAGCTTTTCGGTTTGCTTCTCGGTGTTCACGGGCCCTCCTCTCGTTACGATATCCGCCTTCGCACCCGGTCGGCGCGGCGCTCGCTCCGAACCGACGGGCCCGGCGCATGGCTGAGCCGTAGCACCATGGCGAGCGCCTCACCAGCCTTCGCTCCGACGACGTCGAACAATTCTTCCCGCAGCCTCTCCAATGGTGCCGCATACTGCGGTGAGAGTTGTTCGAGTTCCGCACTTTCCACACCGTAGAGAAACACCGGCGAAATCGGCTGGACGGCGAGGCCGAGCGCCTGCGCGTGGATCCACACACTTTCGGTCGCCTCACCGCCGCGCACATAGTCCCGTGAGGTACTGCCCGGAACCGCGACGACCGCGACAGCCGAGCTCGAGGCGATCCGGTCCGCGGTGGACTTGCCCAGCGCCTGTCCCGCGTCCTGTGCGCCGAGTCGTTCCATGACCTCGGGGCTCCGCAACAGCGCGAGCGTCGACAGTTCCGCCGAGTCGAGTTCCATCGCGCGCACGTCGATGCCGGTGTCGATCGAATCCCGGGGTGGCCACCGCAACTCGCCGATCATCTCGCGGTGCAGGGTGGGTGTGAGGAAACGGATACGGTCCGACTCCGCCAGAATGGCGCCGATCGCCGCGATGTCGTCCCGGTCGGTGACCAGGCAGAGGCGGGCGCCTTCGCGAGCCGCGGCCTCGGCGAGAAGGCCGGCCTGCGAATCGTCCAACGGCCGGGGGACGCCCAGCCTGCGGTTGGTGGTCCGGTCGAGCATGTGCTGGTAGCGGTCGCTGAGTTCCCGGTCGTTCCCGCTGCCGAACGTCATCGAGGCGACGGGAAGCCCCGAACCGCGGTCGTGGACCGTCACCGCGCCGAGAAGCCCGGCGGCGGACGCGGCGATCCGGGCGTTGTGCAGCGCGGCGCCGACCGCGACACAACTGCCGCGGTACCCGACGTCCATGGCCGTCGTGTGCTCCGGGGCCAGGGAGATGGTCAGTCCCGCGTCGTCCGCCGCGATCGTCCACGGCTGGACGTTGCCGCCGGAAGGCGCGCGGGCCGCGGCATTCACGACGGCGTCGACAGCGTCCTGCGGCGGGGCCGCGGCCCCGTTCACCGGCTGCTCCGGCAGAGGTTGCGGCAGCGGTGGATCGGCGAGGGCATCGAGATGATCGTCCAGATCCATCCGGCAGCGACCCGACGCGAGCGGCTGCCCGAGCCCGATGCGCCGCACCGCCGCCGCGACCTCCGCCCCGCCGAGCAGCACTTCGCCCCCGAGCTGAGGCCACGTGGTGATGGTTTCGTCCACCTCCACCAACGACGCCGCCATCGTTGCCGACAACTGTCCGGCGTCGAGAATCTGCAACACGAGTGGAATCTTGTCCCGCGAGCCGAGCCCCGCCAGCGATTCCACGTCGACGTCACCGATCACTCCGTGGAACAAGGGCCGGTCGGGTTCGACGTCGAAACGCTCGACGTCCAGCAGACCCCGGTCACTGGTCGCCATCAGCACCGGCAATCCCCTGCGCCGGGCCTCCCGCCGCAGGGACACCTTGACGTCGAGGGAGTCGCATTCGTCGATCACCACGTCCGTGCCGTCCAAGAAGTCGGCGACCGATTCGACGTCGACACCGTCCTTCCATAACGTCACTGTGACGTAGGGATCGATCTCCGCGACACGGCGGGCGGCGACCACCGCCTTGTTCACGCCGAGGTCCAGAACGGTGCCGGGAACCCGGTTCAGGTTGGACAGCTCGAGCGTGTCGAAGTCCGCGAGCCGCAAGCCGCCGCACGCGCCTTCCAGCGCGAGAGCCAACGCGACGGCGTGACCGACACTGAGACCGACGATCCCGACGGTGACGTCCCTGAGGCGTTCCTGCTCCCGCGCGGTGATCTTGTTCCGATTCCGGTCCAGCCGCAACAGCCGGAACGACGTAGGACCGAGCAGACGCACCACGGTCCGTCGCCACGAGTAGTACGCCCACACCGGAGCCTCATCGAGCACATCTGGGCCCGGCGCGGGAACGAGGGAACGCAGCGCGTCCCGCTGATGGTCGAGTCGATCGACGAAGACTACCGCGGGGTCGCGGCGGAGGCGGTCGAGTACCGCCGCGTCCCCGGAGTGGCCCTCGTCGAGCAGCAGTGCGGTGTACTCACCGTGTGTTTCGTTCACGAGACGCTCCGCATCGGCCGGACGACGTCTCCTCCCGTCCCCGTGGCGATGGCTGCCGACGGCGTCGGTCCGGACGTCGTGAGTAACAGTTGGGCCAGCTGCATGGATTCGGCGCGGCCCCTGCGCCTACTCCGATCCCACCACATCAGCCGTGTCTCGTAGCGTTCATCCGGATAGGGCACGGGAGCAATATGGTCGGCCACTACCCCGCCGGTGGTTCGCCACGTGTCCAAGACGTGGGATGCGGCGGTCGCGAGCATGAACTGGACGTCGAGCAGATCCATCGAGAAGGTAGCAATACGACCGAGGGCGCCGACGAGTTCACCGCGCCGGGCGGCGGTGTCCGACACCCATGCGCCCTTCGCCTCCACGACACCGAACGGCAGCCGGTCCTCGATCATCCGGCGGACGGCAGGAGCCCCGGGATCGTTTGCCCATTCCGTGATCGCATGCGCCTGACCAGCGTAAATGTACGGTCCCTGCGTGCGGACACCCGCTGCGACGGAGCCATTCGGCTCGATCGCGACGAAGAAGATCGCGGTGCTGTCGCCGTCCTGAATCAGGCGGTACTCGAGCGCCTTCTCGGCGCCGTACTTGCGATAGCCCGCTACCGCTCCCTCGAGATATGCTTCCCACAGCTCGGGCTCCTCGGAGGGCCGGGCGACGACGAAGCGACACTCCGATCGTGGATCCCACACGCTCAGTGTTTGGTCGATTAGCGTGTCTGTCGACCGTGCGTCGACCTGCGGACGCAACAGCTGTTCAACTGGCATTGGCTTTCCCATCGGAGTCGGTGCGGCAATTCCGGGGACTCACGGGTTACGTAAAGACCCCAAGAACTGGACACACGAACCCGGTCACAGCCCCGCGGCTACTTATTTTCCGCGTTTACACCGGATTTGTCACCTGAGATGCCACAAATGCGCTCGAAAACAAACTTCCGGTCGGTAATTGTCGACGCGAATTTAGGCGAGAGAAATGAACAGCTCGACGTTGCTCGGAGCGCGGAAGACCTCGATCTCCTCCGCGTAGGCGCGCTCGATGCGCCCTTCCTTCTCCGCCAGCTCGGCCTGAATCCACACGTCCTCGATCGGGTCGGACGACCGTCCGTCGGGCGTGAACTTGGCGAAGTAGCCGGCCGGGATACGCACCAGTACGTCACCGACCTCGAGCTGACCGAGGTCGGTACACCGATATCCAATCACGGCGGTCCACCCCAGATCCGGGACCGCGACATATACGGTGACCAGCTCGGCAGTGCCGCGTTGCTGGATGCGCTCGCGGGTGAACTTCATCAGATCGGTCGAATGCGCCGACGAACCGAGCTCCGTGCGCGGCAGAACGAGCCCTCCGAAGTCGGCGGACTCACGCTTGACGATCTCGAAACTCATTGCGGCCCCTGCATCGTCGCGGGTGGCACTATCGCCACATACAAATCGATCCCGAACGCGTGCGGGTAGAACTCGAAGTCGCCGGTGTAGGACCGTTCGATCTGCCGCGATTCCTCCGCATCACGAATCTGCCCCCAGAGCGCGTCGAAGAGGTCGGGGAAGGTTCCGACCGAGGAGAACTTCGCATAGGTTCCCGCAGGAATCCGTGAGACCAGGTGCCCGCGCCCGACCTGATCGATCGAAGTGCACTCGTAGCCCACGATTTGCGTGTAGTACGAGTTGATCTCGGGAGCGTGGTCGACATAGGCGGACGCCAGAGGCCTGTCCACGTTCTGCGCCAGCAGGGTGGACCACGTCTTTTCGAGATCCTTGTCGCGCGCTTTCCCCAGCGCCCTCTTCGGGCTGCGGACGGCCAGTCCGGCGACCAGCGTCTCTTTGCGTTCGACTATGACGAACGGCATCGGGCACCCTCCGATGTCATCGGCACTTCAGGCTCTCAATGGCAATTACCATTCCCCCGCAATTAATTCAGCGGATGAGATTTCACCATACCCCGTCCGGTATCCACCGGCTGCGCCATTGGTGCCGGAATCCCTGACGTGGCGAAACTAACACCCCACACGCCTTGGTTGCGCAGTTATTCAATAAACCCGGGAAACTCTTTTTCTGCCATTTAACAAACTTCAAGTTGGTTTTGAGGCTTGTGGATGGACCTCAGGTGTGGTTTATTGAGTGAAGGAGACCAGCGGTGTGACATGCCTCACAGGTTCCGTCGCGACTTCCTGGTCTGGGGAAGGGAGACGGCCCATGCGCTGCAGACTGTGCGACTCGGATCGCTTGCGCAGCATCCTGGATCTGGGTGCGACTCCGCCCTGCGAACTGTTCCTGACCGAACCGGCGCTGGACGTTCCGGAAGTCACCTATCCATTACATCTCCGCCTGTGCGAAGACTGCTTGCTTCTGCAGATTCCCGCCCTGATCACCCCGGAGGACACGTTCACCGATTACGCCTACTACTCCTCCTTCTCGGACTCCTGGGTGGAGCACGCGCGGCTGTTCGTCCTCTCGGCCGTGGACAGGCTCGGACTCGATGTCACGTCGTCGGTAGTCGAGGTGGCGAGCAACGACGGCTATCTGCTGCAACACTTCGTCGGCGCCGGCACCCGTTGCCTGGGAATCGAACCCTCGCGCAACGTCGGCGCGGTCGCCCGCGAGCGCGGGGTCCCCACTCTCACGGCATTTCTCGACGAGGACCTCGCGCTGCGCGTCCGGGCGGACCACGGCCCCGCGGACCTCGTGGTCGCGAACAACGTCTTCGCACACGTTCCCGACCTTCGGGGTTTCACTCGCGCTTTGCGCACCCTCGTCGCCGACGACGGCTGGCTGAGCATCGAGGTTCACCATGCCCTGAACCTGGTAGGGCTCGCGCAGTTCGACACGGTGTATCACGAGCACTTCCAGTACTACACGGTGCTGTCCGCGACCCGGGTACTCGCGACTGCAGGCCTCGCCGTCGTGGACGTGGAGCTGCTGGAAACGCACGGCGGATCGATACGGCTCTGGGCGCGTCCCGACACTGTCGAATGCGAGCCGACTCGTCGCGTCGCCGAGGTGCTGCGCCAAGAGGCAGCGGCCGGACTACACGACGTGGACGGCTACCTCGAGCTCGAACCGCGCGCGAGGGCCGTGCGACAGCAACTGCTCGGATTCCTCCTGGACTGCAAGGCCCAGAGCAGGACCGTCGTCGGCTACGGCGCTCCCGGCAAGGGAAACACTTTGTTGAACTACTGCGGAATTCGTCCCGACCTCCTCGAATACACGGTCGACCGGAATCCCTACAAGCATGGTCGGTACACGCCGGGCACCCGGATCCCGATACTCGATCCCCGGCAGATCGAGAAGGATCGCCCCGACGTCGTCCTCGTGCTGCCCTGGAATCTCGAGGCGGAACTGACCGAACAGCTGCGCTATATCGGCGAGTGGGGCGGAGAACTCGTCTTCCCGCTCCCCTCCCTACACACAGCGACACTTCAACCCGACAGCGCGGCAAGGAGGCTCACGACATGAAAGTTGTCCTGTTCTGTGGCGGCTACGGCATGCGGATGCGCAACGACGGTAACGACGCCATTCCGAAGCCAATGCAGATGGTCGGACCCCGGCCCCTGCTGTGGCACGTGATGCACTATTACGCCCATTTCGGGCACAAGGAATTCATCCTCTGCCTCGGCTACGGCGCCGAAGCGATCAAAGACTTCTTCCTCGACTACCGCGAAGCGGAGTCCAACGACTTCGTCCTCCACGCCAACAAGATCGAGTTGCTGCATTCCGATATCAGCGACTGGTCCATCACGTTCGTCGACACGGGTCTGGAATCAGCGATCGGTGAACGACTGCGCCGCGTGCGCCGGCATCTGGACGGCGACGAGTACTTCCTTGCGAACTATGCGGACGTCCTGACCGACGCTCCCCTCGACGACGTGGTCGCGAAGTTCCACGAATCCGGCGCCGCGGCGTCGATGCTCGTCGTCCCACCGCAGTCTTCGTTCCACTGCGTGAACGTGTCCGAGTCCGGAGAGGTCAAGGAGATCATTCCGGTCAGTCGGCTACCGATCTGGGAGAACGGGGGCTATTTCGTCCTCAGCGACGAGATCTTCGAACTTCTTCCACCAGGTGGCGATCTGGTCGCGGATGTCTGCGAAACCCTCGCAGGCGAGGGCCGACTGTTCGGATACCGCCACGACGGCTTCTGGAAGCCTGCCGATACGTTCAAGGAGCGGGCGGAACTCGACGCGAACTACGCAAAGGGGATCCATCCGTGGATGGTGTGGGAGCAACCGCAGGCGGTGTCATAGCCCATGCTCGACCTCCGCGCTCCAGGTGTCGCCGAGATCGCCGTTCTCGGTGCGCACTGCGACGACATCGCGATCGGTATGGGCGGGACGCTGCTGACTCTGGCGTCGATGTCGCCCGGACTCCGGGTGCGCGCTCTGGTGTTGTCGGGCGACGACTCCCGACGAGAGATAGAGGAACGGCACGCGCTCACCGCATTGTGCCCCGGCGCTGACATCGAACTCGATGTCCTCGACGTTCCCGACGGCCACGCGCCCGGATACTGGGAACCGATCAAGACTGCGCTCGAGGGATTCCGGCGGCGGTGCGAGCCCGACATCGTGTTCGCACCGCACCGCAAGGACGCCCACCAGGATCACCGGTTACTGGCCGAACTCGTACCGACCGTGTTTCGGGACCATCTCGTGTTGGGATACGAGATCCTCAAGTGGGAAGCGGACACCCCCCAACCCACCGTCTTCCATCCTCTGATTCGAGCGGTGGCGGAGGAGAAGGCCCGGGTTCTCCTGAAGCACTACCCATCCCAGATCGACCGCGACTGGTTCGACGAAGAAGCATTCCTCGGCGTCACCCGGTTGCGGGGTGTCCAGTGTCGGCGGATGCACGCCGAGGCCTTCGTCCTCGAGAAGGCGGCCATCCGATTCGGAAGGACCTGACATGCGAGTACTCCTCACCGGACACCGTGGCTACCTCGGCTCGGTCATGGCTCCGTATCTGCTCGCTGCCGGTCACGACGTCGTCGGGCTCGACTCGGGATTGTTCGCCGATTGCATCCTCGGACCCGGCTCTTCCGAGGTTCCGTCGATCGACGCGGATATCCGCGACGTGCAGCAGTCACATCTCGCCGGCTTCGACGCCGTGATCCATCTCGCCGCGCTGTCGAACGACCCGCTGGGTTCACTCGCCCCCGACATCACCTACGACATCAATCATCACGCGTCGGTGCGACTCGCCCACCTTGCCAAAGATTCTGGGGTGCAACGCTTCCTGTACGCTTCGACGTGCTCGGTCTACGGCTCGGCGGGCGAGGGCCTGGTGAACGAATCGGCGCCACTCCGCCCACTCACCCCATACGCGGAGAGCAAGGTGCGGGTCGAGGAAGACGTGACCGCCATCGCCGACTCGGGGTTTTCGCCGGTCTTTCTGCGAAACGCGACCGCGTTCGGGTTCTCGCCCTGTCTTCGCGCCGACATCGTCCTCAACAACCTCGTCGGCGTCGCGATGCTCACCGGCACTGTGCGTGTGCTGTCGGACGGCACGCCATGGCGTCCGCTCGTACATGCCCGCGACATCGCCACCGCATTCTGCGCCGCACTCGTCGCGCCTGTGGACGCTGTTCACTGCCGCGCCTACAACGTGGGCACGGAGACCAACAACGTCACCGTGGCGCAGATCGCGGAAGCCGCCGCGGCGGCTGTGCCCGACTCGACCGTCGCCGTCACCGGAGAGACTGGCCCGGATCCGCGGTCGTATCGAGTCGATTTCAGCGCGATCCGGACGGCGCTCGACGGATACACACCGCAGTGGACCGTCGCCGACGGCGCGGTCGAACTGTACGAGAACTATGTGCGGTGGGGGCTCACCGAAGAGCTGTTCACCACGCGGTTCACCCGGCTGGCTCACTTGCAGACGCTGCGCGCCTCGGGCAGACTCGACGAGTCACTCCGATTTCTCCGTGTCGGGGCCGGCCATGGCTGACATCGGCATCGTACGGTCTTCAGAGACACCGGAGCAGAGCCTCCCAGCTGCCCGCCGAGGCATCGCGGGTGCTCACAGCGGATACCGGGAGCGGCCACTCGATCCCGAGGCTGGGATCGTCGTAGGCCACCGCGAGATCTTCGGTGGGATCGTGGCCGCGGTCGATCCGGTAACAGACGTCGCAGTCGGTGACGGCCTGAAAACCGTGGAGGAATCCCGGTGGCACAAACAGATGCGAGAAGCTGTCGTCGTCGAGCCTGAACGCCTGTTTCCGGCCGAAGGTCGTCGACGTCCGCCGCACGTCCACGAGCACGTCGTATATCGCTCCGCGCGCACAACGCACGAGCTTGGCCTCACCGTCCCCCGATCTGCAGTGCATGCCGCGGATCACGCCGCGCACCGATCGCGACTGCGAATCCTGCACGAAGTCCGCGGCACGGACCGATCGGCCCGAGGATGGCCGACGCGCGACGGCGTCGTCGAAGATCTGCGCATCGAACGTCCGTGTGAAGAGTCCCCGCCCGTCCCTAAACGGCTCGGGAGTGAAGAGCAGGACGTCCTCGAGTTCCGTGGTTTCCACGCGCACATCACCATCGTGCCGCATCGCGACGGGCACGTCAGGAATTTCCGGAAGTCAGGGTGGCCACGATGATCTGCCGCGCATGTGCCGGATCCGACACCGTCAGGGTGCTCGATCTCGGGCAAACACCGGCGGCGGACCACTTCCCGCCGGAGTGGTCGGCGATCGACACGTGCGAGTCGGCGCATCCGCTGGCAATGGAGTTGTGCCGACGGTGCGGTCTCGCGCAACTCGCGGAGGACGACACGACGCCCGAGGAGCCACAAGGCGTCGAGCCGCTGGCGTTGCGGACACAGGCTGCCGACGCGGTCCGGACGGTCGCGATGTCAGGATTCCTCGACGGTGACACCGTACTCGAGTTCGGCAGCCCGCACGGCGGTAGCTGGCTCGGACTGCTCGCGGCGCGCGGATTCTGCCCGCCGCCCCCGGGGAGACCTGCCTCGGTCGTCCTCGACTGCTTCGGCCTCATGCACGAGGCCTGCCAGCGGTCGGCACTGCGGGAACGAGTGAACGCGACGGCAAGTGACGGTGTCCTTCTGCTCCAATTCCACTCTCTCGCTGCGATAGTCACACACCGCCAGTGGAACGCGCTGCGGCACGGTCACTATGCGTACTACTCGTTGACCGCCCTGCAGCGGATGCTCACGGACGTGGGGATGCGCGTGTCGCACGCGTGGGAGTTCGACCTCTACGGCGGCACCGTCCTGATTGCCGCGCGGCACGGAGTCCGCTCGGACACATCGCACACCGTCCGCACTATCCTTGCGACTGAACACGCCCTGGGGGTGTGCGAGCCGCGAACACTCCGGACCCTGCAGCAGGCTGCGGACGGTCACGCCGGTGCGCTGCATACCTGGCTCGCCACGATGGCCGACCGCGGGCAACGCGTCTACGCATACGGCGCGGCGTCGCGGGCTGTTGCCCTGTTCAGCCGGGCGGGCGTCGACCGACGCCTGGTGGAGGCGGTGGCAGACGCATCCTGCGCTAAACAGGGCCGGCGTATGCCGGGCACGGATCTTCGGATCATCTCCCCTGCCGAGTTAGTCTCGGCCGATCCCGATTTCGTACTCCTGACGCTCCCGGATCTGTACGCGGAGGTGCGACGAGAACTCCCCGAACTCGACGGCAGATGGGTTGTGGACATGCCACAGGAGTACTCGATGCTCACCGGAGCAGAGGAGTCCCGTCGGCAACCTGGAGTATTTAGCGCATGTGCGAAACCAACTGTGGCGCAACCCAGGAGTACGCTATGAGGATTCTGGTGACAGGTGGTGCCGGATACATCGGAGCGCACGTCGTGCGGTCACTGCAAAGCAACGGCCACGATGCGGTGGTGCTCGATGACCTCTCCACGGGTATCGGTGACCGGCTGGGTCGAGACACACCGTTGTATGTCGGATCGGTCCTCGACACAGACCTGCTGGTTCGGGTGATGCGAACGAACCACGTGCAGTGCGTAGTTCATCTCGCAGGAAAGAAGGCGGTCGCAGAGTCGGTCGCTCGGCCCCTCGCCTATTACCATGAGAACGTCGTCGGCATACTCGATCTGCTGACTGCCATGGCCTGCGCCGGCGTGAAGCGGCTCGTCTATTCGTCGAGTGCCGCCGTGTACGGAACACCGTCCGATGGCGTGGTGACAGAGAATTCACCCACGGAGCCCGAATCTCCGTACGGCTGGACCAAGCTCATGGGCGAGCGAATGATCCGCGACACCGCCGCAACATCCGAGCTCAGCTGGGCATCGCTCCGATACTTCAATGTCGCCGGCGCGGGCGACCCATGCCTGGCGGACCGCGGGGAGAGCAACCTGATACCGCGCGTCTTCCGCTCGGTTGCGGAGGGCACCCGGCCTCAGATTTTCGGCGGTGCACATCCCACTCCGGACGGAACGTGCATTCGCGACTATGTCCACGTCGCAGACCTGGCCGACGCCCACGCAGCCGTGGTCGAACGCATGGAGGTCGCGAAGCTGGCTGTCACCTATAACGTCGGGACCGGCACCGGCACAAGTGTGCTGCAGATGATGAACGCGATCCGACACGCCAGCGGAGTCGACTTTCAGTGGGATGTCACCGAACCCCGCCCGGGTGATCCGCCCCGGGTCGTAGCCAGTGCAGACCGGATCCACGCCGATCTGGATTGGTGCGTCCGTCACGACCTGGACTCGATAGTTCGGACTGCGTGGCAAGGTTGGTGTACCCGTCCGGGCGACAGGGCCCCGAGCGAGTTCGTAGCGCATGAGTGAACCGCGTTGTTCCGACCGTTGACATGTCCGCTGGTACGCGGCGGTCCCAGCAAGCCGGAGGGAAGTGACTGCTCGTGCCGGAGAACCTGCGATTCATTGCACCCATGCCACGGCTGCGTGCGGATGCCGGGTCCTGGCGGAACGAACTCCGCCGCATAGAGGACCTCGGTTACGACACCGTGGCCGTGTCGGAGCACGTAACCGACGGCTGGGTGCTCGAACCTCTCGCCGCGATGGCCTTCGCTGCGGCGAGCACCACCCGATTGCATGTTCTGTCGCTGGTTCTGACGAACGACCTGCATCACCCCGCTCTGCTCGCGAAGGCGGCGGCGACAATCGACGCATTGTCCGACGGACGTCTCGAACTCGGTATCGGCGCCGGCTGGAAGCAGCACGACTACCGGACGGTGGGATTGCCGTTCGACCCACCTGCCGAACGCATCGACCGTCTGGCCGAAGCTCTCGAGATCGTCCGGCAATACTTCTCACGCGAGCACGTGCACTTCACCGGCTCGCACTATGCCGTCGACAATATGGAGTCACTACCCCGCAGGTCCGGCTTCGGCGGACCTCCTCTGTTCGTGGGCGGTGGGGGTCCGCGAATGCTCGAACTCGCGGGACGAGTCGCCGACATCGCCGGAATCCACCTGCGGCAAACCACACCCACGCTCGATCCGGCCGCCGTCCTGGACCTGACCGCCGAGTGCGTCGATCGCAAGATCGAGCGGGTTCGCGCGGCGGCTGCGGCGGCGGGCAGGCCCACGCCGACCTTCCAATTCACCTGCTATCACGTCGACATCACCGACGCGCCGTCACACGGACCGAAATGCAGGTCCTCCTTCAGCGGACACCTCGCCGAAGCGAGCGACATGTTGAAGGATTCGCCGGCCGTACTCACAGGCACCGTGGCCGAGTGCGCAGAACAGCTTCTGGCGTGGCACGAAAGGTACGGCATCACGTACTGGCATCTCGGTCAGGACGTCGAGGCCGGCGGCGCGATCATCGCTCAGCTGTCGCGGTAGCGGACGGACCCCGCGATGGTATCTATCTCGATTCGGTATCCGGTCTCGCCGACGCGCCATGCGACCGTGATCTCCGCAGCATTCACGGCGACCTCGAGATGCGATGCATGGGCGCCGCGACTGCCGAGCGGAGTGAGGACGGTGGCCATGGCGAGAGGTACGGACCCGACGGTGCGGGCCCCGACGAGCCAGGACGGTTCGCGCGACTCCAGTCGCCGCGACCACCAGCCGAGCCCGGTCGTCTTCTCCCCCTTCCACTCCTCGCGCACGAGGTCCCGGGAGGCACCATGGAGAATCTGAAGAACCGATGTCCCGGTCCGCGTGACGAGATGCTCGTTGCCGGCGGCCGTGACGTCGAGCGCCGGGTGCACCGGCCAGGATGTCCGGGCCTCGTGTGTTCCGCAACCCGTGATCACATCGATCACGGCCACCGCCTGCCATTCGCTGGGAGCGATCACGAATCGGCGGTGGGCAACCGGATCGGACAGGCGGCGGTATCCGTCGTGTTCGACATCGACCACCCCGCGAATCAGGTCCACGGAGCGCACCCGGGTCCGGGCGTGCCGGGTCCACAGGAACGGTCCGCCGATGACCGACTGATCGAACCCGTCCACGGTAACGGTGGCGTGGGCCCGCGTTCCACGGTGCACCGTGCGCCAGTCCGGATGTCCGTAGTAGCTCGCGGCACCGGGATCGCCGATCAGTTCGTCCCCGCCGACGCTGAGCGTGATCGACAGGGCGTCGGCGTGACCGTGAGCGGCGGGAGACAGATATCCCAGGGGACCGACATCCACCGTCAACCGCCGCTCCCCCGAACGCAACACCACCATCCCGCCCTGTGGCGCAAAGAAATCACCGGGCGAAACGTCCTCGCTGTTGCCTACTCCGGCAGTGCGACGCAGCCATGCCGAGGAGACTGTCTCCCGTCCGACGCGGGTCGCCGCCGCGTTGCCGGTGAACGCCGCGACGGCACCGAGATGATCACGGACAGTGCGCAGTGGCTCGGGGCCGAGACGCAGCGCGAAACCCTCGTCGTCGTCGCCATACCGTGGATCCGGGTCCCGGTCACCGACGAACGCGGCCAGGTAGTCCGCACTGCGGTTCAGTGCGTCGACGATCTCCGTCGGTGGTCGGTCACCTCTGGAGTCGAGCAGCACTGCCACCGTGAGCAACAACTCTGCAGTGAATATCTGGTAGCCCACAGCCTGCTCCGCACCGGCACCGTCGGGCAGGATCTGCCGGTTCGCCTCGACGGCGAGTGCGCGAATCGTATGTCTTTCCCAGCGAGGGGCGGGACCCACGTCGGGAAACAGGATGGCGACGGTCGCGAGCCCGGCGAGTTCTCCGACAAGATGGTTGTTGGCAGAACTGTAGAGGGAACGGTCGCGCCGGCACCGTGCAGCGCCCTGCGACAGCACTCGGGTGATCTTCCGGAAGCGCTCCGGCGTCAGCAGTCGCGACTCCCGGAGCCCCTGAAGGGCAACCGCGATCGAGATCGCACGGACGCCGACCTCGAACGCGCCACGCCAGGCGACCCCGATGCCCGGCGGATTCTGGTCGATCCACGAGTCGAGTTGGTCGAAGGCCGCGGCAGCATAGCGTTCGTCCCCGGTGAACAACCATGCCTCGGCAAGCCACGGCAGATGCTGCAGCCTTGCCAGTTCCCAGATCCACTTCGGATCACCCACCGACGTCCGGTGATCGATCCTCGACGCGGGGACTCGGGGCCAGTGGACGTCGGCGACAGGATCGTAATTCCAGTCGACGGGCCGGCCCAACGTCACCTCCGGGTAGCCGAAGTAACGGACATGTCCCTCGACCGCGCGATCAGCGGCGGCGATGACGGACGCGACCTGATCGGGATGGTCTCGCGCGATCTCGAGAGCCCGATCTCGGCACAGGAGCACGGGGCGTCCGATATTCTCCCGAAACCGTTGCAGCGCGGTCTCGGCCAGCGGATCGTCGGCGCCGAACAGCTCCTGATCGGTGAGTCCGTCCAGGCTCGGCGCCAGGAGATCCCGGCCCGCTCGGCCGGCCCGCCACGCGACCTCGCGGGGTGTCATCGACCGCAGCCGGCGCGCATACCAGGCCAGGCCCATCACCGTCCCCCCTCTCCGAGTGGAACGTGTGAACGCCGTTGCTCACATGTCCGTTAGAACGATACGACGCAGTACGAAGGCAGGTCCAGATGGCACCCACGGGATCGCTGCAGAACGTGCAGCACCGCATCCGGCGCGCTCACCCATTGCGGTGGACGATGTGCCGTTCGCTGTCGTCGATGGAGCGCGCACCGGCCGAGGAGATCGCCCGATTCCAGGAACGCCGTCTCCGGCGACTCGTGCAGGTCGCCGCCGTGCAGTCGCCGTTCTACCGCGACTGGTTCGCCGAGGCAGGCATCGACCCCCGGTCGATCCGCACAATCGGCGACCTCGGCCGGTTGCCGCTGCTGAGCCGAGCCGACCTCGTCGAGAATCCGGAACGGTTCTGCGTGTATCCGCGCCGCTTGATGTGGCCCGCACATTCGAGCGGAACGTCCGGGCGCCCGTTGACCACATTCCGGACACCCGGCTCCTCGATATTCGAGTTGTCGATTCTCGAGCGCCAATGGCGATGGTTCGGGCTACCCGCGGGCGCGCGCCGAGTGATTCTGCGCGGCAGCGACTTCTACGCGGATCGGCAGCAAGGTGTGCCGGTGAAGAACGTCGCGGGTGGACGACAGCTGTGGGTGTCCAGCTACCATCTGACGCCGCAGAAGGTGCCAGGAATCCTCGACCGGATCCGGCATTTCCGACCGCAGGCGGTGGAAGGGTGGCCGTCGAGCATCGCTCTCTTGGCAGCTCTGCTGCGTGATCGCGGCGAATGCCTCCCCGTCACCGCCGTCATCACCTCGTCCGAAATGACGACTCCCGGTCAGAGGTCGCTGATACGTGCCGTGTTCGCCGGGCCGATCGTCGATCACTACGGTCAAACCGAGCGGGTCGCCATGGCGGGTGCCTGCGAGTCGGGCGGCTACCACATCTTTCCCGACTACGGCATCGTCGAACTCCTTCCCGTCGAAGGAGTCCCCGACCGATGGGAAATAGTCGGCACCGCCCTGCACAATTGGGGATTCCCACTCTTCCGGTATCGGACGGGCGACGAGGTCGGACCGGCACCGGCAGGGCCGTGCCCCTGCGGACGGCGGTTTGCGCTGATCGGACCCGTGGACGGCCGAACCGAGGACACCTTCACGGCGGCGGACGGTCGCCTTCTCCCCCTCCCTGCGACGGTCATCGACGATCTCACCGGACTACGCGAGGCACAGATCGCGCAGCTTGCACCGGGCCGGTTCGAGATCAGAATCGTTCCCGGTACCGGATTCGACTCGGACGCGGTCGAGCTGAAGGCCCGCCGCAACGTGGACAGGCTTTTCGGCCCCGGACAGGAGGTGACCTTGCGGGCCCTTCCGGCCATTCCACGGCCCCCGAGCGGCAAGCTGAAGGCCGCCGTGGTCGAAAACCGTGGGGCGGGACACCGTCGCCCTGCGGTGAGATACTGACCCGGTGTCCGGTGCGCAGGGCCCTCGGATACGCCGACGGTCCCGACTCCTCCATCTGGCGCTGGCGGTCGTCCTGCCCGCCTGCGTCCTGGCCGGGGCGTGCGAGAAGGAAGAACGCGGACCCGTCGATTGCGGGACTGCCGGTCCACCTTCGCTTCCGTTCCCGCGAACGGCGACGACCTACCTGGATCAGCACGTACTGCCCCCGGTCGAGGAACTCGCCCGCTACGACGTCGTGGTCCTCGACCACGAGTGGGCCCATCGCGTCCCCCGCACGTTCTTCGACGAGATCCGTGCGCTCAACCCCGGTGTTCGGCTGCTCGCGTACGTGAACGTGGTCGACTATCCGGAACAGCTCGGCACGCGTGACTACTGGGGTGACAGGTACAAATTGTGGCAGTTCGACACTGCGACGGACAGCACCTTTCCCGCCCAGTGGCTCGCCACCACACAGGACGGATCCCGCGTAAGCCAATGGCCGCACACGGTGATGGCGAACCTCACTGATCAGGCACCGTCACTCGACGGTCGGATCTACGCCGACTACGCGGCCGACTGGGTCGTCGACTCGGTGTGGTCCACGGGAGTATGGGACGGCATCTTCCTCGACGTGTGGGGGGATCGGATCTTCGGGGCCGACCACGACCGTTGGGACATCGACCTCAACGGCACCGACGAGTCGGAAGACCAGATCTACGGCGTCGGAGGTCCCTGGGAACGTGGCATCGACAGGGCGGAAGTGCGGATGCGCCAGCGCATGCCCGGCGCCGTCGTCGTCGCCAACGGCGAGCGCACATTGCGGGGCGGCCAACTCGACGGCCGCGTGTGGGAGAGCTTTGCCGATCCCGAGGTCCGTTCGGCACCGTTGACGGACATCGACCGCTACGTCGAAGTCAGTTCCGGAACGGGGCACCGCCTTCCAGGCCTCACTATCACGATCGACAAGCGTCGAACCGCGCCCGGCACCGAACAGGATTTTCGGCGGGCACGCTTCTTCCTGGCCGCTACGCTGCTTCAGAACGGATACTGGGCGCCGATGGGTATCGACTACAGCGAACTATCGTACTACGACGAGATGGACGGCGGCGGGCTGGGGCGCGGATATCTGGGTCAGCCCCTGATGGCGAATCCGTGTCCGGCGGCAATGAGTCAGGAATTCGCCGACGGATTCGGATCCACAAGCGAGGGTGTGTTCCGCCGCGACTTCGACAACGGCATCGTTCTTCTCAACACCGGCACCGAGCCGGCGAACATCACACTGGAACGGCCGTACCAACGGTTGACGGGAACCCAGGATCCTGCGACCAACAACGGGCAGACGGTCGACGAGGTCACGCTCGTCCCTCAGGATGGGCTCGTGCTTCTCCGGTCCCCGGAGTGAGACGTCGGTCGTCCGCGAGGACGGTCGTCCGCGCATTCGACAGTGCCTCGTAGAAGTCCACCAGCGCACGACTCGACGTCGCCCACGACAGTTGCTCCCGGACCCTCCTGCGCCCGAGTTCACCCATCTCGTGTCTGCGCCGACGATCACCGAGCAACTCATCGATCGCTTCCGCGAACGCCTCCTCGTCGTCGGCCCGGGCGTACAGCGCGGCGTCTCCCGCCGACACCCTTGCCTCGACGAGGTCGAACGACACCAACGGACAACCCATTGCCATGTACTCGACTACCTTGTTCATGGTCGAGACGTCGTTCAGCGGATTGCGAGGGTCGGGCGAGAGGCAGATGTCCGCGGTCGACAGACACCGCTGGACGAACTCGTCCGATACCCGCCCGGTGAACTCCACGACGTCACGGAGCCCGAACTTGTCCGAGAGAGCCACCACATCGTCGAAAGAGTCTCCGGAACCCATGAAAATGTAGTGGACATCGTCACGACGGAGCGTGTAGCGCAGATGAGCAATCGCCCGCAACGCATGGTCGACGCCGTCCTGCGGCCCCATCACACCGAGGTAGGCAGCAAGATACGGCTTGCCTCGGCGAAGTTCAACGTCGGGTTCCCGCCGAACGAACCGGCGAAGATCGGGAGCACTCCGCACCACCGTCACCCGATCGGGCGCCATCCTGCCGCGCTCGAGCGCGATACGCCGATAGCTTTCGTTGGTCGAGATCACGGCGTCCGCGGCCGCAAACGTGAGTCGCTCGAACAGCCGGGTGGCCCAGTACAGCACACGACCCCGGCCAGGGAACCTGGAGAGGAACAGCTCAGGCGAGAGGTCGTGGTGGTCGAACACGAATCGAGTTCCCCAGGGGCGCAGCACCAGCGCGATGAGGAACAGCAGATCGGGGGGATTACAGGCCTGCACGATGTCGATCGGACCCGCGCGCCGCACCCGCAGCGCCAGGCGGAGGGTATGCCACAGCGCCTGCGTGTATTCCCGCAGATAGCCGATTGGCCCCCCGGTCGCGGCCGTCAGCGGGTAGCGGAGGATCCGGACGCCCTCGACCGTCTCCTCCCGCTTCCGGTCCTGATTCGAACCCATCGGACAGACCACGGTGACCCGGTAGCCCGCGTCCGTCAGGGCCCTGCTCTCCTGCCACACTCGCCGATCGAACGGCACTGAGAGGTTTTCGACGAGTATCAGAATGTGGCATGTCATCGGGATACCAGTTCCGTGAGCAGTCGTTCGTATCCCCGCGCCGTGCCTTCGATCCGATAGTGTTCCTCCGCCCATGCGCGCCCCTGCCTTCCCATGCGCGCCCGCAGGTTCCGATCTTCCGCCAACTCGAGAAGTCGCTGTGCGAGAGCGTCTGCGTCCCCCACCGGTACGAGGTAGCCGAGTACGCCGTCGACGATCATGTCCGGCACGGACCCGCACCGGGTTGCTACCACGGGAAGGCCGGCGGCCATGGACTCGATGATCGCCATCGGAACTCCTTCGTGGACGGATGACAGGCAGGACACGTCGAGTCCGGGCAGCAATCGTTGCGCATCCCGCCGGAATCCGGCGAACTTGGTGCGCTCGGTGATCCCGAGCGTTGCAGCAAGAGAACGGAGTTCACCCTCACGCTCACCACCGCCGATCACCACGAGGCGAGCGTGAGGACATTTCTGCGCGAGGGCACTGAACGCCTGTAGCAGAACTTGGTGCGCCTTCTGCGCACTGAGTCGCGCCACGATGCCCACCGCAAAATCTTCCTCGCCGAGTCCGAGTTCTCGCCGGGCCCACAGTCGGTCCCGATTGCCGGCGACGGGAGGGAGCGTAATGCCGTTGGGGATGACGGCATTACGGGTCCGCTGCCACGGGTAGCGGCCGACCCCCTCTTCCGCTCGAAGGTAGGCGCCCTGCCGCGGAGACAGAAGTACGAGCGCGTCGGACAGGAACATCGTGTTCACTGCCCACCAAGGGAGGACCCGATTGCCGACCGACGTCAACTCCATGTCGTGCGCCGCGACGACGTTGACCGGCACTCCGGCCAACCTCGCGGCAACTCGACCGAGCGCCAGCGACGCCCGGTGGTGATGGGTGACGAGGACAGCATCCGTGCGGTCGCGTCGCAGGCTGCGAATCAGGCGCGGCAGGGTGCGGAGATCGTATCGACCGGTGCGCTCCAGGACTTCCACGCCGAACCCGGCAGCACGGAACTCGTCCACGAGCGGACCGGCCTCGCGAAGACAGATCAATCGCGGCTGAACCAGCATCGGATCGAAATTCCGGAAGAGGTTCAGCAGGAGGATCTCCACACCGCCGACGAATGTGCGATCGAGAACCACGCCGAGCCGGACCGGAGTCGACCCGGCTCCCCGTCCCGCCACCTGTTCGAGAGCTGACTGAGCTTCGTCGACACTGTGGCGAAGACTGAACTCGTTCTCCACCCGGGCCCGGGCGGCAAGCCCCATCTCCCGCGCCCGAGCCGGATCGGACAACACCCGCACAAGTGCCTTCGCGAGCGCATGCGCGTCACGGGGCGGGACCAGATGCCCGGTGATTCCGTCCAAGATCATCTCGGGAATGCCGCCGACTGCCGTGCAGACGGCGGGTCGACCTGCGGCCATGGCTTCGAGCAGGGCCATCGGAAAGCACTCGATGCTGTACGAACTCAGGACGAAGACGTCCACAGCGCCCAGTAGCGCAGGTCCGTCCGAGCGCGAACCGGTGAAGACCACGTTGTCGACCAGGCCCAGTTCGCTTGTCAGCTTCTCCAGGGCCCCGCGCTGCGGACCGTCGCCGATTATCAACACACGCGTGTGCGGCAGTTCGTCGACCACCATGCGCGCGGCGCGAAGAAGCATGGCGTGATCCTTCTCCGGACGCAATGCCGCGAGTATGCCTACCACCGGATCATGTCCCGCGATTCCGAACTCCGCCAGAATGCCCCGGTCACCGGCCGGATCGAACAGTGCGGGATCTACGCCATTGTGGATCACCCGCACCTTTCCCGGCGGATGGTGCAATTCGTCGACGAGGTACTCGACCTGCGCGTGCGCGACACCGAAGTACGCGGTGGTGCCAGGCCTGAGCAGACGGTCCGCGAACCTTCTCGTGAGGCTGCGGCGCTCGATGTCACCGCAGTTGTGAACCCAGACGACCACATGGGGAACCTGCGCGATCACGGCCGCGATCCGACCGAGAATCTCGGCGCTGTATCCGCGGACGATGACGATGTCCGGACTTGCACGGCGCATCTCGCGCACGAGGTCGACGAGGGCGGAAAGCGCCCGACGCTTTGCCCGGTGCAATGCCCGCGCGGGAATCCCGGCAGCGGTCAGGTCTGCGAAGAAGGCTCCCTCTTGTCCGAGACAGATCACCGACGGCGTGAACCGGGACCGATCCAGATGCGACAACAACGTGGTGGCGTGACGCTCGGCGCCACCCACGCCGAGGTCGGGCACCACGTACAGCACAGTGAGTGGGCGGTCGGTCATCGTCTCACCTCTCGGTACAGAGCGTCGAAACGGCGCGAGACCACATCGGCGTCGAATTCGTCGGCGACGCGCTGCCAGGCGCTCGCTCCGAGCCGGCGCCGGCTGTCGTGGTCGTGCAGCACCCGGCTCAGAGCGCACGTGAGGCGGTCGAGGTCATCGGCCGGGACGACCACCGCGCACGTGTCGTCGATCAGGTCGGGGATCCCTCCGACGTCACTGGCGACGACGCACAGACCGCGCGCCATGGCCTCGAGGATCGCCATTGGCTGGCCCTCGGCTCGGGAGGGCAAAACGAGGATCTGCGACCGGTCCAGGAGTTCGGACGCCTCGTGATGCGGGAGCCATCCCACCACCCTCACGCTGTCGTGCAGGCCGAGGCCGGCGACCGTCGTGCGTGCGCGTTCCACCTCGCCGTCCCCGGCGATCGTGAGCAACCCGGGTCGATCGCTTCCTGAATTCGCAACTATCTTGGCCCAGGCGTCGAGGAGCAGGAAGGTCCCCTTCCGGTCGAGCACGTCACCGAGAAACACCACGTTCACAGGCTCGTGATCCGACGGCCGTTGGTTTACCGCCCGCTGCGGTCGAACAGCATTGGGGACGACGATGATTCGAGCCGACGGGGCGATTCTGGCGAGCCTCGCCCGCCAACTGCCGCCCAGGGCCACGACTGCGTCGGCATTCTCCAGGGTGGCCCGAATGACTCGACGCAGCGGGCGCGGACACCGGTCGTGGAACCGGTCGAATTCGCCGCCGTGCAAATGCAACACGACCGGGACCCTGGCGGCCCGGCCGATCCAGGTGAGAGTCGCCTTACGCACGAAGCTTCCGTTGGAAGCGGTGTGAATATGCACGACGTCGGGCCGGTCCAGCAGGAGCGTCACCGTGAAGGCCACCGCTCCCCGGGCGAAGGCCAGGATCCTGGTGGCGACGGATCCGTCGTGATGGGTCGCGATGTGCTGGATATTCCAGTCCGTCCACAATGCGGTCTGCTGCATCGTCCGCACGAAGGTCGCGATGCCTCCGCGTGTCTCGGTACTGGTCGACACCCATACCGCCCGTTGCCTCGTCACGTCCTCACCGCTTCCTGATTCCTGTCCTTCTCGGCGCCGGCATCCGCCACGTGGGTGTATCTCCGGGCCCAGCCGATCGTGACGCCTGCGAGCAACATGACCACCGCGTTCGGGAAGTCGAAGAACCGCAGGTCCACTGTCAGACCGGTGACGATCAGCACGAGAAACGCGGTCAACGCGACGAAGCCGAGACGGGAACTGCACAGACCATCGGTCGGCAGCGTCCGGTAGGAGCGGATCAGGCGCAGTAGCACGAGACCGAGCACTGTCAGCCACAGTGCCAACCCGACCAGTCCCAGCTCGACAAGGATGCCGAGCTCGTTCAAGTGCGAGGCGATCCCGAATCCGCGCTCCCACGGGATGTCGTCGGACCATTGGGAATGGTGGTAGGTATTGACTGCCGCGAACCGTGCGATCCCCCATCCCGCCCACGGCCTTTCGTGGGCCGCCCCGAGGGACGTTGCAATCGTGTTCAGCCGGTCATCCAGCTCGTTTTCCGACCCCACGCCCCCCGCAGCGCGGTCCGAGCTCGTGAAGGTGGCCCAATGCGTCGCCACCAGAAGTACGGAGACGACCAGGCCGATGACGAATCCCGACCGGAATCCTCTGGCGCACGCCGCGCCCCCGACCAGAACCAGAGCGAAGGCCAGCCACACCACCCTGGTGTGGGTGAGATAGATGCCGTACGCGGAGGCGAACGCGACCACGACCACGACCACCCGGCGCCACGCAGGCCCACCCTTCTGGGCTGCGAGGAACATTGCGACCACGAAACCCACGATGAGGATCAGGCCGTTGACGACGGGCTGATTGAATATGCCGACCGCGCGGCTGTCCCAGGCCGGACTTTCCACGATGTATCGCGGCCAGACCAGGGAGGTCGGACCCCGGAACTGCATGATGCTGACCGCGGCCGAATAGCCGCTCAGCGCCAGCACGAGCCAGAGGAGTCGACGTACCGACGCCTCGGTGTCGAAGACGGACCGTCCGACGAAGTACAGGACGAACGGGATCACCGTGCCGTTGAGGATGAACCGCCAGATGGAAATGCCCTCACCAGTTGTCGGCACGGTCGCCTGATACGTGTGCAGCGCAACCATGGACCCGATGTTCCACACCACATAGAGCGCCATCACCGCCTCCACCGGCCCCAGGGCGGGCATGGTGATCGTGCGCGCGGAGATCCCGATCGCCACCGAGGCGATGACACCGGCAAACGCGATGAGGAACGGGTCGACGGGCAGGATGTCGGGCAATGCCAGGCGCGTGAAGGTCGCGATCAGGAGGAAGAACACCGCCCACACGGGATCGCGTAACCCGACGAAGACGAGAATGCAACCCAAACCGAGAAGCACGACGAGAACGCCGAACCGATCGGGTGACCGTACCGAGAGTCCGAGCAAGACGACTGCCACTCCGGCCAGGGCAGCGACGGACCACCAGCGGCGACCGACGGCGGCGTAACCCCGCCGGAAAACAGCACGCGGTCGATTCGTTACCCCGATGTACTCGTGCGGGAGGCTCATCGCGGTTGCCCGTCACGCGTGATTCGGCTCGGGTGAGTTCGAGGAGACCTGTTCGGACAGAGCCATTTCCGGGTGGTCGATAGGCTGTGTCGCATCGGGAATCCCATTCGGCTCGCTCGCCCGCGACCCATTCCCCTCACTCTTCGGGGTTGTATCCGGCACGGTCGGCCGCGCGCCATTCCCCGCACTCGCCGGCACCGCATCCGGCACGGTCGGCTTCGCGCCATTCCCCGCACTCGCCGGCACCGCATCCGGCACGGTCGGCTTCGCCCCGTTCCCCGCACTCGCCGGGGCCGCACCCGGCACCGTGGCTCGCAACTCGTCCCGCATGTCAGTGGGGGGTGCATCCGGCTCACCTGTGGACAGCACTTCGTCCACGGCCGTCGGCTCGGCGTGCCGCCACGGTACGAGCCACCGAGGTACGCGCCGGCGCGACGACGGCGCCTTGGCCGTGCGGGATTCGACCACGACCGCACCGAGAACAGTCGCATCGACCTGGTCTAACAACTCGCACGCCCTCACTGCATCCGGCCCACGGGTTACCGCCCTTTCGAACACCAGAATGACGCCGTCCACCGAGGCACAGATCACCTGGCCCTCCGCCACCTCGTTGATCGGCGGCGCCTCGACGACGACGAGATCCGCGGTGCCGCGGGTCGCCTGCACAAGCGCGTCGAGCCGATCACGCGTGAACAGAGCGTACGGATCGCCCGAATAGTGACCGGGCTCCATCACCCGAAGGCGACTCGTGATCCCGGCCCGGACGAGGTGGTCGATGTCTGCGACCCCGTGTCGCGAAAGGAAGTCGGCGACACCGGGGATCGCGTCGGTGGCCTCGCCGGGTTGCCGCTCATCCTGCCGTGTGTGGTGGAAGTCGGCGCGAATGAGGAGTGTGCGATCGCCGCGAACGGCCCTCTGCTCTGCGAGTGCCGCAGCGACCTGCGTCGTACCGTCGGTCGCGACCGGAGCGACAACAGCGAGTACGGCCGGAACGGTCGACCTGCTGGAAGCACTTGCGGGGTGCGCCGCGTTCTTCAGCATGCGCCATAGTGTGTTCGACTCGTGTTTCCCGGCGGCCGTCGAGGGAGGGGCCGGTGGGGCTACTACATTGGCCAGCTGTCTGAATCGCTTCTGCCGCACACTTTCCGCCGCCGCCGACCCACCGCGTGGCACCTCGGCCAACGTGTCGAGCCCCACGAGTTCTCGGACATCGTCGGCCGTGGTGACTCGGTTCTCGACGGCGGCGATCACCAGAGCGAGGACGCAGCCGAGGAGAAAGCCGCCGACCAGCGCCAGTCCGATCGTACGGACCTGGCTCGGAGAGTTTTCCGTCACACCGGCGTCAGACTGCAGAATCTGGACTTGATCAGTCGTGTCGGATTCGAGTTGACCGATCCGATCCCGGAGCGCATTGACGGCTACCGTGCGTAATGCGGTCTCCCCGCCTTCCGGGGGGAGGTCGCCCAGCGCCAGCAACTCCTCGTTCCATTTGGCCATCAGCTCGGCAATGGCGTTGTCCCGGCCGGCGCGCCAACTCGCGTTGAAGTCGTCACGGAAGGCCTCGGCAATCACCGACGCAGACGCCGACGCGGAGGCTTCGTCATTCGTGGTGGCTTCGACTATCACCATCGGACCCGATGCGGCCGTACCGGCCGTGAATGTGACGTCCTCCGGTAACCCGGCGGCTTCGCGCAGCTTTTCTTGGTATGGCGCATAGTTCAAGGTGTCCGCGTAGCTCCGCGCGATCGCAACGTCCTGCTCAGGCAACCGCGCCTCAGAGTCGATCGTCAGCGTGGCTTTGCCGGTATAGGTGGTATCCGCGGTCATCACCGCAGCGAGCGCGCCGCCGACGGAAATCGCGGTCACTGCCACGACCAGCCAGGCGCGACCCCGGATCCGTCGGATCTGAGCTTGCAGCGTGTTCGTCATCTGTCCTCCCCTGACGGATTCGAGACGTGTCCGCGTACGAGTTCGCCACTGTGCGCGGCACGAATTCAACCGATGGGCGATGCAGAGCTGCAGCCGGAGATCGGCACCGTCAGCTCGAGCATTGCGAACGTCTCGGATACTGAAGCTACTGTATGCCCGTCATAAACAAACCACAAGTACGTTTTTTACCCCATTTGCCTACTTTGAAGTCTACAATTTGTGAGATGAATGCGATCGAGCGGTCGAGCGGATTCGACCGACAACCGACACTGAGCATCTTCGGTCTAGGGTACGTCGGCTGCGTGTCAGCAGCGTGCCTCGCCTCGCGCGGCTATCGCGTCATCGGCGTAGATGTAAATCCCCAGAAGACCGAGGTGGTACGACGGGGCCTCGCGCCGGTGGTCGAGGAAAGGATCGGCGACGTGACTGCTCGCGCAGTCGAATCCGGAAACCTCACGGTCTCGGACGACCCCGAGCGGGCAGTTCTCGACTCCGACCTCACCATGGTGTGTGTCGGCACGCCGTCGCGGCCGGGCGGCGGGATCTCCACCGCGTTCCTCGAGCGGGCGACCGAACAAATCGGGGCGGCGCTCGCACAGAAGGCCGGATGGCACGTGATCGTCTACCGCAGCACGATGGTGCCCGGCACGTGCGAGGAGATCCTGATCCCGATTCTCGAACGGGAATCGGGGAAGCACGTCGGGCGCGATTTCGGAGTTTGCGTCAATCCGGAGTTCCTCCGCGAGGGCACCAGCGTGCGCGACTTCTTCGCACCTTCGAAGATTGTCGTCGGCGAGAGCGACGAGCGTTCCGGCACAATCGTGATGAGCCTCTACGACGGACTGCACGGGCAACGTTTTCGAGTACCCGTCGCCGTCGCCGAGATGAGCAAGTACGTCGACAACAGCTTCCACGCCCTGAAAGTGGCGTTCAGCAATGAGATCGGCGCCGTCTGCGCCTCGTTCGGCCTGGACTCCCACGCAGTCATGAACGTCTTCCTGGCCGACACGAAACTCAACATCAGCCCTGCCTATCTCCGCCCGGGCTTCGCATTCGGAGGCTCCTGCCTCCCGAAGGACCTGCGCGCTCTACTGCACGCTGCGCGCCAACATGACATCGACATCCCTGTGATCTCAAATGTGCTGGTATCCAATGAATCTCAGCTACGTCGCACGGTGGATATTGTCACCTCGTTGGACAAGCGCAAAGTCGGGATATTCGGCCTCGCTTTCAAACCGGGAACCGACGACCTACGCGAAAGTCCTGTAGTCGAATTGGCCGAGCGACTCCTCGGCAAGGGCTACGACGTCCTGATCTACGACTCGAACGTCTCGCTGTCTCGGCTGATCGGCGGCAACCGGTCCTACATCGACGAACGTTTACCCCATATCGGCCACCTCCTCACCGACGACGTCGACCGAGTTCTCGATCACAGCGAGGTACTCGTCGCCGGCTCGAAAGACCCCGAAGTCATCGCCGCTCTGGACCGGGCGGAGCAACACCAGGTGGTCGTCGACCTCGTCCGCCTCCCCAACGCCGAAAGTCGCCGCCTCCGCGTCGGCTATGTGGGGATCGGGTGGTAACCGTGCGGACCGAGCCAACGTTCAGCATCCTGACCACCGCGTATCGGACCGAGGCATATGTGGGCGAGACCGTTGAGTCTGTGCTGAAACAGACGCGCACGGATTGGGAGATGATCGTCGTCGACAACGGAATGTCCGACGACATGGCGAGCATCGTCAGGCACTACACGACCGATCCGCGAATTCGATTGATCCGCCAGGTAAATCGTGGCATCGGTGGCGGCGTGGACGCTGCGGCAGCCGCCGCTCGAGGCAGCTACTTCTCGGTACTCAACAGCGACGACCTTCTGCGCCCTGATTTCTGCCAACGAATGGGCGAAATTCTCGCGGCGGAGCCGGACGTCGATGCGATTGGGTGCGACGCCTGCATCTTCGATGAGGAGGCGAATGTCTTGACGGGGACCCATCAGGCCTCGATCGGGTTTCCGGACGCCCATCCCGCAGGCCACTACTTGACCCTCACGGAGGCACTGACGGGAAGAATCCCGTATTACACCGGCGCGATTCGCCGCGAGGCGTGGCGGGCGGTAGGTGGCTACCAATCCGACACGACCGACATCGACGAGTCGATCATGCTGTGGCTGAGGCTACTCGAGGCTGGGTACCAAGTGCGGACCTTTCCGGACCGGCTGTGCCTCTTCCGCCGACGCGCCGACTCGCAGTCACACGACCCGCAACTCGTGGAGGAATTCGAATCTCGCATTGAGCGCACCTACACACTAGTCGCGCGACGGTCGAGCAGCCTCGAGCACCGCGAGGCCGTTCAGTGCGCGCTACGAAACGTCCGGTACTACCAGGCCTTGCGGCGCGCCCGGTCGTCCCTTCTCATGGGCGACACCGTGGCGGCTCGGTCTGCGGCGAAGGTGGCGCTCCATCAGCGACGGACGTTGCGCGCCGCCCTCGTCGTGGCAGCGCTTGCGGTCGCTCCGCGTATGGTGCGACGCATCCATCCGACCAAGCAGCGAGCCACGGCCGTCGTCCAGCGCATTGCCGCGAGGACATCCGACGGCCAGTCGACTGGCAGTAGATAGCAAGCCGCACATGGTCGCCCCAAGCGAAGGGACCCCCGGAACCGCGGCTGAGGGGAGCTCAGCGGACGCGGTCGGCAGCCTGAGCCGGACATTGCGATGGGGTGCGACGGTGTCGGGGGCGGGCTTGATCATCGTCCAGACCGTGGCCTTGGTTCAGACACTGGTCCTCGCGCGCCTCCTCAGTCCCGCCGAAGTCGGCGTATTTGCCGCGGGGACAGTGCTGACAGTTCTGCTGACAGAGTTTGCGCAGGGCTCACTCAACCAGGCCCTCATCCAACGCCGCCAGAATGTGGACGACGCAGCTGACACCGTGTTCTGGGTAACGCTCGCCAACGGTGTGATCGCAAGTCTCGCGGCATTAGCTTTGGCTCCCGTCGTGGGTCGAGTGTTCGACAATCCTGTTGTCGGGGTCGTCGCCGCAACGACGTCAGGCATCATGCTGCTGCACGCCGTCACCACCGTGCCGGATGCGCTCATGCACCGACGATTCCAGTTCTCACGCCGCGTCATAGTCGATCCCGCCGTGGCGGTCACGTTCGCGATCGTCGCGATCACCCTCGCTGCATTGGGCTACGGCGTGTGGTCACTCGTCATCGGCTACTACGCATCGATGGGAACCTGGATACTTGCCAGCTGGTGGCTCTGCGGATGGCGCCCGGGTCGTGGTCGCTTCTCGATCCGCATCTGGCGAGAAATGGCAGTATTCGCCTTCCCCCTACTACTGGACGGTGTGGTGACGCGCGTTCGGGACGCGGTCGAACTCATGCTGATCGGCCATCGTCTCACCGATTCAGCGATCGGCAACTACCGGTACGGTCGACGGATCGCGATGTTCCCAGGTCTCGCGATCGTGCAGATCTGTTCCTGTGTCCTATTCCCCGCCTTCTCGCGGATCGCCGAAGACCCACTTCGATTCAGGCAGGCCTTTCTGCGTGCGCTTGGCTGGGTTTGGGTAGCGGCGATGCCGATGGCCGCGGTTCTGGCCGCTGTGGGCGAACCACTCACAGTAGTTTTACTCGGTGAGCCATGGCGTACCGCCGGCGTCGCGCTGGTTGCCATGTCGGGCTTCGGGCTCGGCGAGGCAATGAACTCGGTGAGCGCTGAGTCGATGAAAGGGGCGGGTCGCGCAGATCGCATCAACTGGATGATTGTGGCGGGCCTGCTGTCCGGCATCCCCCTACTCGTGCTCCTGCTCCCGTTCGGACTCGCGGGCGTGGGACTAGCGATCTCGGTGTCGGCTGTCGTCGTCGGAGTCACCGGCCTCGTGCTCGCACGCCCCATAGTCGGCGTGTCGTTTGCGGACATCACGAGGCGCATGCTGCCGCCCACGATCGCGTCCCTGCTCGCGTACGCCCTGATCGCGCCTCTGGAACACTTCGTGATGCATTCCGATCAGCTCCCCACGGCAGTGGGACTCGGCGTGATCGCCCTCGAGGGGCTGGGATTCCTCGTCGTCTACCTTGGTGCGCTCCGCGTGGTGGCACCCACGACGACCGCGGAGATCGGACAGGCGATCACGCGCGCCCTGCGCCGCAGCGCTCGGTGAGTCAGCTGTTCGAGAAGGCACTCAGCGCAGCAGGCGGCGCGAGGCGAACTGCCGGAAGTACACGAGCTTCGACGGCTCGACCAGACCGGGAAGGATGAAGTACCAGACCCGTTCCATGCGACGTGGGAGATCCTCGAAGGCGCCGGTCGCGCTCGCAACGACGTGAGCCCCGAGCAGCGACCCGAGCAGGAATGTGGACAGTGTCGCGGCCGAGACGTCGTCCTCCGCGAGAATGTCGCCCTCCTCGAGTGCGCGGGTGACCAGACGTTCGAAACCCTGCTGCCACGACGTCACGACGTTGCCGTGCGTGCCCTGGTAGTCACCGATCTCGTGCTGCAGCCGCAACATCGCCGCGACGATCGGATCGGCACTCGCGGCCTCGATCGCCACGTAGGACAGGGCGACGAGCGCCTCCAGCGCCGGCGTCGGCCCGTCGCTCACGGACGTCATACCTGCTGTGAGACGGATCTGTCCCTCGTCGATGACACCGCGGGCGAGGTCTTCCTTCGAACTGAAATGGAAGTACAACGCGCCTTTGGTCACACCCGACTGCTCGATGATCTCGTTGAGACCCGCATTCGCGTAGCCGAGCCGTAAGAACACGTCGGCCGCCGCCATGAGGACCGAAGCCCGAGTTACCTCTGCTCGAACCTGTCTCGCCATCGACTGCCTCCCGAACAACCCCCCCGACGGGGCGCGCAAACTCCAGCGAACCCTAGCACTTGACAGGCTCAGCCCTCCGGAAGTTGAACCGCGAGTCGGAAAACGAGAACACGTTCACTACGGCGTCGCGCGGGGCCGATCGGTGCCCAACTGTGGATCCGCCTCGAGATTGGTCAGCCCGTTCCAGCACAGGTTGACGAGATGCGCGGCGACGACCTCCTTCGGCGGCGTCCGCTCGTCCAGCCACCACGTCGCGGTGGTGGACACCATTCCGACCAGCGCCTGCGCGTACAGCAGGGCGAGTTCCGGATTGAACCCACGCCGCGCGAAGTCGCCTGCAAGGATGTGCCCGACCTGGCCGATGGCCTCGTTGAGCAGGCTCGAGTACGTTCCGTCCGGCGCCGCCACCGGCGAGTCGCGGACGAGGATGCGGAATCCGTCGGTGTGCTCCTCCACGTAGGTGAGCAGCGCCAGCGCCACCCGCTCGACCCGGATCCGGGAGCGGTTCTGCTTCAGCGACGACGTCACCATCTCCAGCAGCCGCGACATCTCCCGATCCACGACCACGGCGTAGAGGCCCTCCTTGCCACCGAAGTGTTCGTAGACGACCGGCTTGGAGACGTGGGCCCGCTGCGCGATCTCCTCGATCGACGTCGCCTCGTAGCCGCGCTCCGCGAACAGGGCTCGACCGATCTCGATCAACTGCTCCCGGCGTTGCGTGCCGGTCATCCGGGTGCGGACCGCTCGCTCGGGGGTCGCGTCCACGTCCGTGGGTCGGGGCACCGAGGCACCATCCTTTCCTGACACTCGCGACGACGAAGTGCCGCGGGCAGCGCGGAAACACTGCAGGTAGCACCCACTCTATCGGGACGACCGAGACAAATTTCGGCAGCGGTTCGACGGGCGGCGGGTCGGCATGCGAGGATTCTCTCGCGCAAACGGGCGTGACACCCCGTGTGTGTGGCAATCCGCCGTAGTGTAATGGCAGCACCTCTGATTTTGGTTCAGATAGTTCAGGTTCGAGTCCTGGCGGCGGAGCAGAAGCCTGCGGAGCTATTTCCTGCAGGTGGAGCTGTCGAGAACAGCAAGAGTGGAACGACCCAGAGGGAGCTTCATGCCAGTGCAGACCGCCGTGGTCGTCCTCGCCGCCGGCGCGGGAACTCGGATGCGGTCGAAGACCCCCAAGGTGTTGCACGCCCTGGGCGGACGCACCATGCTGGCGCATTCCCTGCACGCCGCCGCGGAGGTCGATCCGACGCACCTCGTCACCGTCGTCGGTCATGACAAGGAACGCGTCGGACTGGCCGTCGGCGCCCTCGAGGCGGAACTGGGCCGCCCGATCGCGATCGCCGTCCAGGAGGAGCAGAACGGCACCGGGCACGCGGTCGAATGCGGCCTGTCCGCCCTGCCCGCCGACTTCCGCGGGACCGTGCTGGTCACCGCCGCGGACGTCCCCCTGCTCGACGGCCGCACCCTGCACGCTCTCGTCGACGAGCACCGCAGCGAACCCACCCCCGCTGCGGTCACGGTGCTGACGTTCACCGCTCCCGAACCCCGAGGCTACGGTCGGATCGTCCGTCTGCCTCACGACGGTGGCATCGCCGAGATCGTGGAGGAGGCCGACGCCACCGAGGAGCAGGCGGCCATCACCGAGGTCAACGCCGGCGTGTACGCGTTCGACGCCGAGTTCCTGCGCTCCGCGCTCGGGCAGCTCAACGCGAACAACGCGCAGGGCGAGCTGTACCTGACCGACGTCGTCAAGATCGCCCGCAAGGCCGGCGCCCCCGTCTTCGCCGCCCACCTGGCCGACTCCGCGAAGGTCGCAGGCGCCAACGACCGCGTCCAGCTGTCGAGGCTGGCCGCCGAACTCAACCGCCGGACCGTCGAGAACTGGATGCGGGCCGGGGTCACCGTCGTCGATCCGTCGACCACCTGGATCGACGTCGGCGTCACGCTCGCCCGCGACGTCACCATCCACCCGGGCGTGCAACTGCTCGGCACCACCGCAGTGGGCGAGGACGCCGTCATCGGTCCCGACACCACCCTCACCGACGTGTCGGTGGGCGAAGGCGCCAGCGTGGTGCGTACCCACGGCTCGGAATCGACGATCGGCGCGGGCGCCACCGTCGGTCCGTTCTCCTACCTGCGTCCCGGCACCGTCCTCGGTGCGTCCGGCAAACTCGGCGCCTTCGTCGAGACGAAGAACGCCGACATCGGGGCGCACACCAAAGTTCCTCACCTGACCTACGTGGGCGACGCCACGATCGGCGAGTACAGCAACATCGGTGCGTCGAGCGTGTTCGTCAACTACGACGGCGTCGCCAAGAGCCGTACGGTGGTGGGGTCACACGTCCGGACCGGATCGGACACCATGTTCGTCGCTCCGGTACAGGTCGGTGACGGTGCTTACACCGGCGCCGGCACGGTGCTGCGTTTCGACGTACCGCCGGGGGCACTCGCAGTCTCCGGAGGGAAGCAGCGCAATATTGAGGGCTGGGTGCAACGAAATCGGCCCGGTACCGCCGCCGCCGACGCGGCGTCCGCCGCGGGACCGCACCACAGTTCAGATCTGCACGAAACCGAGAAGCAAGATTTAAAGGATGGCATAGAGCAGTGACCGCGAATTGGATCGACAACCAGAAGAACCTCATGCTTTTTTCTGGTCGCGCGCATCCGGAGCTGGCCGAACAGGTCGCGAAGGAACTCGACGTGCGGGTCACCCCGCAGACTGCCCGTGACTTCGCGAACGGCGAGATCTTCGTCCGTTTCGAGGAGTCGGTCCGCGGCTCCGACGCCTTCGTGCTGCAGAGCCACCCGGCGCCGCTGAACACCTGGGTGATGGAACAGCTGATCATGATCGACGCGCTCAAGCGCGGATCGGCCAAGCGCATCACCGCGATCCTGCCGTTCTACCCCTACGCCCGCCAGGACAAGAAGCACCGCGGCCGTGAGCCCATCTCGGCTCGCCTGATCGCCGACCTCCTCAAGACGGCCGGCGCCGACCGCATCATCACGGTCGACCTCCACACCGACCAGATCCAGGGCTTCTTCGACGGCCCCGTCGACCACATGCACGCGCAGGGTCAGCTCGCCGAGTACATCCGCGGCAACTACGGCACCGAGAACATCGCCGTCGTCTCCCCCGACTCCGGTCGCGTCCGGGTCGCCGAGAAGTGGGCCGACACCCTCGGCGGCGCGCCGCTGGCGTTCATCCACAAGACGCGCGACCCGCTGGTGCCGAACCAGGTGAAGTCCAACCGCGTCGTCGGTGACGTCGAAGGCCGCACCTGCATCCTGATCGACGACATGATCGACACCGGTGGAACCATCGCCGGCGCCGTGAAGATCCTCAAGGAGGCCGGCGCGGGCGACGTGATCATCGCCGCCACCCACGGCGTCCTGTCCGACCCGGCGGCCGAGCGCCTCGCCGCGTGTGGTGCGCGGGAGGTCATCGTCACCAACACGCTCCCGATCGACGAGTCGAAGAAGTTCCCGACCCTCACGGTGCTGTCCATCGCGCCGCTGCTGGCTCGCACCATCAAGGAAGTTTTCGAGAACGGCTCGGTCACGTCGCTGTTCAACGGCAACGCCTAGGCCCTTCGCGCCTGTGAGTGGTTGACGAGTCCAGGGACTCGTCAACCACTCACAGGCGTAGCCTTGCCCGTGTGTTCACCGGGATCCCCACCGCTGCTCTCGACTTCTACGAGGACCTCGAGGCAGACAACAGCAAGAGTTTCTGGACCGCGCACAAATCCGTCTACGACGACTCGGTGCGCGCACCCATGACCGCCCTGCTCGCGGAACTCGAATCGGAGTTCGGCGCGGGCAAGGTGTTTCGCCCCTACCGCGACGTCCGGTTCTCGAAAGACAAGACGCCCTACAAGACCCATCAGGGCGGATTCGTCGAGACCCGCCCCGGCGTGGGCTACTACGTGCAGATCGATGCGGCCGGGCTGTTCGTCGCGGGCGGCTTCTACTCGCATACCCCACTGCAGGTCGGCCGCTTCCGTGACGCCGTCGACGACGACCGCAAGGGCCGCGAACTCGTCCGGCTCGTGAAGAAGGTCCGGTCGTCCGGTTTCGAGATCGGCGGCGACACGCTGAAGACGCGCCCACGCGGTGTCGCCGAGGACCACCCGCGCCTCGACCTGATGCGGCACAAATCGCTCACCGCCAGCCGGAGCTACCTCTCCCCCGACTGGATCGAAACTCCCCGCGCCGCTGACGAAGTCCGCATTGCGTGGCGTTCGATGCGCCCGCTCGTCGACTGGCTGACCACCGTGATCGGCGCCGGAGAATGAAACTGACCGGTCGGGAAAACATGTGTGGCACACAGCGTTTCCTCGGCACTTTCCGGGGCGTCGGCATGATCTTCGTCACGCTTGGCCACAGAACCGCAGGTCGTACTTACGGCGATGTGACTCGCACGCGCGAATTCCCCTACTGTGGCTCGTCGTGATCGACGCGCAGACTCTCTCCGGCCCTATCGATATCGCGGCAATTCGAAACGTCCGGCGCTGGTCGCCGGGGGCGTGCGTATGGTGCGGAGACGACAACGCAGTCGAGATGTTCCGTAACGAACCTCGGTGTGGCACTTGCCGCGAGAAGGAAACGGTCATCGACGAGGCCCGCCGATTCCTGGGCATGTACGGACTGCGTCCGCTCGGCGGCACGTTGCAGTCCGACGACGACGAGGAGCGCGAGCACCGGGTCAACGCCCGCGACGCGCGCCGCGACCTCAACGAGACGAAGCTCGCGGAACTCCCGGACCCGGCCGCAGTGCGCAAGGCGCTCCGTCCCCGGGCTGCCAGCGTGGTGTCGGAGCCGCGCAGCACCGCCCATTCCGGAACGTCGTCGACCACTGCATCGTCCCGCCCGAGCGCGTCCCGCACGTCGGCCACGCCGCCGGTGGCACCGGTGCGCACCGACGCCGTCGACGTCGCCGCGCTCGAATCGCGCGTTACCGGCCTGCTCGATCAGCTCTCGGCCATCGATGCTCAGATGAACCTGATCGGTGAGCCCGCCGGCCTCGCCGCACGCGCCCGGATCAGCGACCTCGAGAAGCAGCGCGCCACCGTGCTCCGCACCCTCGCGGCACTGGAGAAGGCCCGGATCGCGGCCGGCCAGTAGGCCACGGCCTCCGGGCTGCCGCAGGGTGATACCGTCGCCCTTCGTGCAGCCCGTCTCCTCTCCCACCGCGCTGGTCATCGACGCGAAGAAACCGCCGATGGGCCCGATGCTGGTGACGCCCAACGCTCGGATCAACGGCTTTCCCGTGCCGCTTCGGTGGGGTCACAATGTCATCCCGGCGCCTCCCGGTGTGCACCACATCGAGATCGCGGTCCCGTGGATCTGGGAGCAGGGCAAGGCGCAGATCACCGTCGACAACCGGTACCACCCGGCTCCCCCGGTGTATTACGCGTCGCCGTTCAGCAGTTTCAGCAAGGGCGCCATCGACCACCGGCCGGTGAAGAATCCCGGTCTGCTCGGGCTGCTGCTCATTCTCACCCCGGTACTCGTGATGATCCTCGCCGTGGTGGCGTTCGCCCTGTTCGGCTAGGCGCCCGACCCCCAGCGCCATTGACACCTCCGGCGATGTGTCTCACCATCGATACATGACCGCACATGTGTCGAGCGTCTCGTTCGTGCCGAGGTCCGGACCCACGTGGCGCGCCCCGTGGCATATGTACGCCGCCCTGCGCGACCACGACCCCGTCCATCACGTCGTCCCCGAGGACGCACCCGGGAACGACTACTGGGTGTTGTCCCGGCACGCCGACGTCTACGCGGCGGCCCGGGACGCCGAGACGTTCTCGTCCGCCGCCGGCCTCACCACGACGTACGGCGAGCTGGAGAAGATCGGCCTGCAGGACAATCCGCCGCTGGTGATGCTCGACCCACCCGACCACACCGCGTTCCGCCGCCTCGTGTCCAAGGGATTCACCCCGCGCCAGGTCACCGCCGTCGAACCGGCGGTCCGGGCGTTCGTGGTGGAGCGCCTCGAACGACTGCGGGAGGCCGGCGAGGGCGACGTCGTGAAGGAGCTGTTCAAGCCGCTGCCGAGCATGGTCGTCGCCCACTACCTCGGCGTCCCCGAGGAGGACCGAGCGCAATTCGACGGCTGGACCGACGCCATCGTCGCGGCCAACGCGCAGGGCGACACGCTGCAGGCGACGGGTGCGGTCACCGATCTGATGGGCTACTTCGGCGGACTGATCGAGCGGCGGCGCACCGACCCCGGAGACGACACCGTCTCGCACCTCGTCGCGGGCGGGATGGGAGCCGACGGCGATCTCACCGGACTGCTCTCCATCCTCGGTTTCGCGTTCACGATGGTCACCGGCGGCAACGACACGACCACCGGAATGCTCGGCGGCGCGGTCCAGTTGCTCACCGAACATCGCGATCAGCGGCGCGATCTGCTCGACCACCCGGAGCTACTCGGCGACGCCGTCGAGGAATTGCTGCGGCTCACCGCCCCCGTCCAGGGCCTCGCCCGCACGGTGACCCGCGACGTCGAGATCGAGGGCACCACCATCCCCGAGGGCCGGAAGGTGTTCCTGCTGTACGGCTCCGCGAACCGCGATCCGCGCCGGTTCGGACCGGATTCGGAGGAGCTGGACGTGCGCCGCAGACCGACGCAGATCCTCACGTTCAGTCACGGCGCCCATCACTGCCTGGGTGCGGCCGCGGCCCGGATGCAGGCCCGGGTCGCGCTGGAAGAACTGCTGGCCCGCTGCCCCGACTTCACCGTCGACGTCGACGCCGTCGTCTACGCCGAGGGCAACTACGTGCGCCGCCCGACGAGTGTCCCGTTCCGGGTGCACGAATGAACGCCGACTGGATGCGCGACGAACGACCCCGCCTCGCCGCCGAGCGAATCCTCGACGTCGCCGCCCAGTTGTACGTCGAGAAGGGCATCGCCGCGGTCGGGATGGCCGACGTGGCCCGGGCGGCCGGATGCTCCCGCGCCACGCTGTACCGCTATTTCGACAGCAGGCAGGCGTTGCAGCTCGCGTTCGTCCACCGCGAGGCCCGGCGCATCGGCGCACTGGTCGCGGAGGAGGTATCGGGGGTCGGCGACCCGAAGGACGCGATCGTGGAGGCGACGCTGGCCGCGATCCGGCTGGTGCGCGCCGACCCGGCCCTGGCCGCGTGGTTTCAGCTCGGCGACTCGGGCCTGGCCGCGCAGATCGCGCACTCGTCGGATGTCATCGAGTCGCTGGGCGCCGCCTTCCTGGGGAAGGCGGGGTTCTTCGGAGCGGAGACGTCCAGGAAGGCTCGGTGGCTCGTCCGCGTCATCGTCTCGCTGCTCACCGTCCCGGGCATCGACGACGCCGACGAACGCACCCTGCTCGAACAGTTCGTCGCACCGGCACTGGCCGCGCACGATGCCGACGAACGGGACGCTCGTTCGATCTGACGCAACGAGCGTCCCGTTCGTCGGGGCAGGTGAGCGGCAAAGCGTACGGGAGCACACCACGCCACTCACGTGGGGGTCAGCGCGTCGCGCCCGCCTGCTCGTCCGCATCGACCTCGAGGGTCGTCTTCCGGTCGGATTCACCGATCCGGGCGAGGACCAGCGGCTTGCGGAGCCGCAGGTAGCAGTACAGCGTGATGTACCCGAGTACGGTCGCGAAGAAGATCCACGCGACGACGCCTCGCGCTCCGGACGGGAACGGGTTGAAGCTGTACCAGTACACGAGCACGGATCCGATCCCGGCGAGCACGGTCGCGAGCCCGATGCCCAGGCGCAGCGACCGCGACCGGACCGCGCAGTAGCCGGCCGCCAGTGCAGTGAGTCCGTAGGCCGCGATCAGCATGTAACCGGCGTACGTCCCGAGCAGACCGTACGACGTCTCCGCTGTCGTCACCAGCACGCCGAGGAGCCCGGCCACCAGATAGATGACACCGAGGGTCGTCACCGCACCGACGGGAGTCCCGTGGCCGGCACCGACCTTGCCGAGGCGGGCGGGCAGCAGGCCGTCGCGGGCCAGCGTGTACACGGTCCGGCTGGTGCCTGCCATGACCCCGAGGGTGGACCCGAAGAAGCTGACGGCGACACCGATGTCGATGAGGTAGCCGAGCCACCCGACGCCGTTGTGCTCGGCCAGGGTGTCGAGGGGCGCGTTCATGTTGTCGATCGGCAACCCGCGGAAGCCGAGCACGATGATGTAGGTGGCGACGATGTAGAGCACCCCGCAGGCCAGAACGGAGCCGACGACAGCGAAGCTGATGGCCCGCTTGGGATGACGAGCCTCCCTGCCGAGCGTGGCGGCGTGGTCGAATCCGGCGAGGGAGAACACGGAGAAGCCGGCGGTCGCGAGGATCGCGGTGGCGCTGAAGCCGTGGAAGTCGAACTGCCTGCTGTCGATCGGTCCGGTGTCGGAGTTCGCGAGGACCACGATCAGGAGCACGACGATCACTGCCACGGTGAAGAATTCGATCACCAGCAGCAGCTTCGCGGACAGTTTCACCTCACGAAGGTTCAGGGCCGTCACCGCGACCGCGACGAGCCCGGCGCAGATGCCGAGCGTCCACGTGCTCGCGGGCAGACCCACCTTCTGGAGGAACGCGTCGAGGTAGATCGCCGAGCCGATCACGCACGCGGGTCCCGCGACGAGTGACGACGCGAGGTGGGTGACCATGACGAAGAATCCGGCGGGCTTGCCTGCCGCGCGGGCCGCGAGTCCGTACGTGCCTCCGGTGGTGGTGAAGCGTTTGGCCAGCCAGCCGATGCCTCCGGCGAATCCGAGGACCAACACGGAGGTCACGGCCCACGTGATCCAGCTGAGGTTGCCGGCGATGGTGACGACGACACCGATCGCGAGGGCCAGCGTGGATGCGGGCGCGAGAATGCCGAGCGACACGCCGAACACCGCCCACGTCGGGAGGATGCCGCGCGGGAGCTGACCAGCCTCGGCGTCGGTGCTTTCCGCCGGGGACGTCATCGTGTCCTCCGTGGTCGATCCATCGTGCACAGTCTTCATGAACGCTCCTCGCGGATGACAGGACAGAGGGTGTCGAATAGTTGGCTGGTGGGCCAGTTATGAATCATCGTGAGGGCGATCACACCCGATGTCAAGAGCGCATCGCGCCCCGAGCGACGTGCGGGAGGCGGGTTGACAGCCCCTGTGAGTGCCGCCACAATCTAAATTGACTGATGCGCCAGTTATCTATTTTCCGATCGACAGCAACATGAGATCGAGGAGAATCCCCTATGACCACTGTGGTGGCCGAGTCCGTCACACAACTGAGTGCCTTCTCCGACCCTGCCTCGGTAGCCGTCGTCGGCGCCTCCGCCGACCCCGCGAAGTGGGGCTACTGGCTGGCGAGCGGCGCCCTGATCGGCGAGCACCGCCGCCGAGTCCATCTGGTCAACAGGAGAACCGACACCCTCCTCGAACACCCGTGCCACCCGAACCTGTCGGCGCTCCCCGAGGTCCCCGACCTCGTCGCTCTCTGCGTGCCGGCGCCGTTCGTCTCGGACGTGGTGGACGAGGCCCTCGCACTCGGCGTCCGCGGATTCCTCGGCGTCACCGCGGGCGTGCCCGGCGAAGCCGAACTCGCGGCCCGGATCCGCAGTGCCGGAGCGCGACTCGTCGGCACCAACAGTCTCGGCATCTACGACAGCGCCACCGACCTCTCGCTGGCGTGGGGGCGGTTCACACCCGGGCCGCTCGCCGTCATCTCGCAGAGCGGGCAACTCGGCTCCGAACTCGCGACGCTCGGCGCCCGGCACGGCGTGGGCGTCTCCCGGTTCGTGTCCATCGGCAACCAGTCCGACGTCACCGCAGCGGAACTGCTCGCCGATCTCGGCAACCACGACCCGACGCGCGTGATCGCTCTGTACCTCGAAAGTTTCAGCGACGGTGAATCCCTGTTCCGGACGTTGCGTGCCCTGCGGGACACCGGACGACCGACCCTGCTGCTGACGGTTGGCGCCAGTGCCGCGAGCACGCGCCTGGCACGCTCCCACACAGGCTCACTCACCTCGGCCATGGATGTCGTCGACGCGGCCTGCCGCGCGGCAGGAGTGCTCCGCGTGAGCACCCCCGACGAGTTGATCACCGTGGCCCGCGCATTCCTGTCCACCACCGTTCCCGCCGGCAACCGCGTCGCCATCGTCGGAGACAGCGGCGGGCAGTGCGCGATCGCCGCGGACGTGACGAGCGCGAGCGCGCTGACGGTCCCCGACCTCTCGCCGGCGCTCGCCGAATCCATTGCGCTGCAACTGCCGCCCGGTGCGGCCAGCAGCAATCCGGTCGACCTCGCCGGGGCGGGTGAGCAGGATCTGGGAAGTTACGCGAGCGTCGTCGAGCACCTTCTGCGTGCCGACGAGTCGGACGCCGTGGTGCTCACCGGGTATTTCGGCTGCTACGCGCGGGACGCGCCCACTCTCGCCGAACGCGAAGCGGCCGTGGCCGAACGGATCGGCCGGGCGTCCGCACAGACGGGCAAACCCGTCGTCGTCCACACCATGGCACCGGAATCGAGCACCGCACAGGCGTTGTGGCGGCACGGCGTCCCCGTGTTCGACACGATCGATTCCGCGATCCGCGCCCTGTCCGGGCTGTCCGGCCTGCGACCGCCGAAGCCGTCGAATAGCCCTCTCTCCGAGCCCGTTCCGCAGGACGGACTCCGGCCGGGATACTGGGCCGCGCGGGAACTTCTCACCGACCTCGGCGTCGCCTTCCCCGACGGCGGAGTCGTCCGAACCCACGAGGAGGCGGCCGACGTGGCCGGCCGGCTGAGTGCCCCGTTCGTCCTCAAGGCGAGCTGGCTCGAGCACAAGAGCGAGGCGGGCGGCGTCGCGGTCGGCATCGACGGCCCCGAACAACTGGCGCGCACCTTCCATGACATGCACTCCCGGCTCGGTGACGGCGACTACGTGCTCGAGGAGCAGGACACCCGGGCGGGCACCGTGGAAATCCTGGTCGGCGCACGCCGCGATCCCGACCTCGGTCCGGTGATCGTGGTGGGCGCCGGCGGCACCGAAACCGAAGTACTCCAGGACATCGGACTCGAATCGGCCCCCGTCGAACCCGACGACGCTCTCGCGATGCTCGAACGCCTCCGCTGCATGCCGCTTCTGCGCGGGTGGCGGGGACGCCCCGCGGTGTGCGTCGACGGTCTGGTCGACGTGATCACGCGCGTCTCCCGGTTGATCGCGGAACGGCCCGACATCGCCGAGATCGAGTTGAATCCGGTCCGCGTCGCCCCGGACGGAGCACTCACCGTCGACGCGCTCGTCGTGGCCGCCGAACCGACCCCCGCCCCGTGAGTCCATATCCCGAGACAGCACAGGAGAACCATGCGATGACCGAGACCCACTCCCCCAGCCTCGTCCCGAACACCACCGACGAATTCCGCGGCCGTGTCGCCGTCGTCACGGGTGGCGGCTCCGGTATCGGACGCGCTGTCGCGATGCGGTGGGCAGCCGCGGGCGGCACCGTCGTCGTCTTCGGCCGCAGGCAGAACGCGCTCGAGGACACCGTCCGGGCGGCCGAGCGGGTCGGCGCGAAAGCCGAGGCCGTGGTGTGCGACGTGCGGGATTCCGACGCCGTGGACGCGGCAATCGACGGGGTGGTCGACCGCTACGGCCGGCTCGACGCCCTCGTCAACAACGCCGCAGGCAATTTCGTGGCACCCAGCGAGGACCTCACGCCGGGCGGGTGGAAGGCCGTGGTGGACATCGTCCTGAACGGCACGTTCTACTGCACCCGCGCGGCAGGCCGCCACATGCTGGCGACCGGCCGCGGCACCATCCTCAACACCATCGCCAGCTACGCCTGGCACGGTCACCCCGGCACCGTTCACAGTGCGGCGGCCAAGGCGGGTGTCGTCGCCATGACGCGCACCCTGGCCGTCGAATGGGGTGGCCGCGGCGTCCGGATCAACTGCATCGCACCGGGTCCGACCGAAACCGAGGGAGCCGGGGCGGCCCTGTGGCCCACCGAGCAGGACCGCGCCCGAGTGCTGTCGAGCGTCCCCGCTGCCCGCTTCACCACGCCGCAAGAGGTCGCCGAGTCCGCGGCCTTTCTGCTCAGCGACCGCTCCGGCTACGTCACCGGAGAGGTCCTCGTCACCGACGGCGGCCAGTGGCTCGGCAAGTCCGTGTACACGGATTCGCGAGCGGCGGCCCGATGACCACCACGATTCACACCACCTGGGACCGCGACTCGATCCTCGTCGGCGGGAACTGGATTCCCGTCACCGACTGCACGGAGGTGCACGACCCGGCCACCGAATCGGTGATCGGCCGGTCCGCGTCGGCGGGCACCGTCCACGTCGACGCGGCCGTCGCGGCGGCACGCTCCGCCGGAACAGCCTGGGGTGCACGTGCTCCCGAAGATCGCGCCGAGATCCTCGACGCGTTGTGCACCCAGCTGCGCGCGCGGAGGCAGCTCCTCGTCGACACCACCGTCGCGGAAGTGGGTGCCCCCGTCACCGTGGCCGAGGAAGCGCACATCGACCTCGGTATCGAGATCCTCGCGTCGTATGCGCGTCTCGCCAGGGACCTTCCCTTCCGGGAACGGCTGGGCCGGACGCTGCTGCTGCGCCGCCCCGCGGGTGTCGTCGCCTGCATCACGCCGTGGAATTACCCGTTCTACCAGCTCACTGCCAAGGTGGGAGCGGCTCTCGCGGCGGGATGCACCACCGTCGTGAAACCGGCCGAACTCACCCCACTGTCCACCTACCTGTTCGCCGACGCCGCACTCGACGCCGGGCTTCCACCGGGGGTCGTGAACCTGGTGCCGGGCAGCGGCCGCATGGTGGGGGCCGCGCTGGCCGCGCATCCCGGGGTCGACGTGGTGTCCTTCACCGGCTCCACCGCAGTCGGCAGGGGCGTCGCCCACGCCGCCGCGGAATCCCTGACACGGGCGTGCCTCGAACTCGGCGGCAAGTCGGCGTCCGTGGTGCTGGGCGATGCCCCGCTCCCGGAAGCGGTCACCGCGACCGTCGACGCGGCCATGCTCAACTCGGGTCAGACGTGCAGCGCGTGGACTCGCCTGCTCGTGCCGCGCACACGGTACGAGGAAGCGGTCGCACTCGCCGCCGGCCACGCAGGCACGTTGCGGGTGGGTGACCCGAGGGACCGCGCAACGCAACTCGGCCCGGTGATCTCGGCTGCGCAGCGACGATCGATCGCGGAGGCGGTCGACGCGGCCATGGCCGGCGGGGCCCGCCTGGCAGCGGGAGGTTCCGGCATGCCCGCCGGCCACGAGACGGGCCACTACCTGCGACCGACGGTGCTCGCCGACGTCGGGCCGCACGACCCGATCATGCGCGACGAAATCTTCGGACCGGTGCTGGTCGTCCTGCCTCACGACGGCGACGACGACGCGATCCGGCTCGCCAACGACAGCGACTACGGGCTCGGCGGCGCCGTGTGGTCCGCCGACCCGGAACGGGCGCTGGGCGTCGCGGCCCGGATGGACACCGGTCAGGTCGACATCAACGGCGCCCCGTTCAACCCCGAGGCCCCGTTCGGGGGCTGGAAGTCCTCCGGCCTGGGCCGCGAACTCGGCCGGTTCGGCGTCGAGGAGTTCACCGAACTGACGGCGGTGCAGCGCTGACCGTCGCACCTGCATCGCCACAATCCCACAGTCCCGCACCCACACAACCGCATTCGAAGCGAAGGAACCACGATATGACCACCACGAACATCCCGGCCTGGCCCCTGACCGACGAGCAGAAGCAGATCATCGAACTGTGCCGCGACTTCGCGCAGAAGGAGATCCGGCCCCGCGGCCGGGAGGTCGACGAGGCGGATGTCGTGACACCCGTCGACATCTTCGCCAAGGCCGCCGCGGTGGGCATCACCGACTTCATGATCCCCGAGGAGTTCGGCGGAGGCGGCATGGGCGACGTCTTCACCCAGTGCCTCGTGCAGGAGGAACTGTGCTGGGGTGACCCCGGCATCGGGAACCTCGTGTGCTCCAACGGATTCTTCTCCGACCCGATCATGGTCCTCGGCACCGAGGAGCAGAAGAAGCAGTGGCTCGGCCCCCTCACCGGACCGAACGCCCCGATGACCTCGCTGGCCACCACCGAACCGGGATCCGGTTCGGATGCGGCGTCGATCGCCACCACCGCGGAGCGAGTCGACGGTGGCTACCAGCTCAACGGGCAGAAGGCGTGGATCTCGAATGCGGGCGCCGCCCAGTTCTACGTCGTGTTCGCGAAGACCGACCGCACCCAGCGGTCCGGTGGCGTCTCCGCGTTCCTCGTCGAGAAGGGCGTCGAGGGAATGACGTTCGGTGAGCCGATGAAGAAGATGGGGCAGCGCGCCATCGTGTGCCGGGAGATCTTCTTCGACAACGTGTTCGTACCCGAGGAGAATCGCCTCGGCGCGGAAGGACAGGGCTTCTACGGGCTCATGGGCACATTCGACATCTCCCGGGTCGTGCTCGGGGCGGCCGCCGTCGGCGCCGCCCGCGCCGCCTACGAATACGCCCTCGACTACGCCAAGACACGGAAGCAGTTCGGGGTGCCGATCATCGAGCATCAGGCGGTCGCCTTCCGGCTTGCAGACATGGCGACGCGGATCGAATCCGCCCGGCTGCTGGTCCATCACGCCGCCCGCATCATCGACAGCGGCGGCAACGCCCGGGGCATCGCCGCCATGGCGAAGCTGACGGCGTCCGAGACCGCGATGTTCGTCACGCATGCCGCGGTGCAGACGCTCGGCGGCTGGGGGTACTCCCGCGAGTACCCCGTCGAGCAGTGGATGCGCGACGTCAAACTGGAGGAGATCGAGGAAGGCACGTCCGACATCATGAAGCTCGTCATTTCCCGGAACCTGGACTGAACGACGTGGGTGCGCGGCGGCGGACACACCGACGCCGCGCGCCCGTCCGGGCACCCGCGCACCATCCGCACACGAACACTGCACAGCCCATGGGAGGGCATCGATGACAAGCCAGAACGGCGGCCAGGCACTCGTCGCGGCCCTCGCCGCACACGGAGTCGACACGGTCTTCGGCATTCCGGGCACCCACAACCTCGCCGTCTACGCCGCCTTGGCCGACTCGCCGATCCGCTCCGTTCTGACGCGGCACGAGCAGGGAGCCGGTTACGCCGCCGACGGATATGCGCGCGTCACGCGCAAACCCGGCGTGTGCCTGACCACCACCGGTCCCGCCATCCTCAATGCCGCTGCCGCAGCGGCGCAGGCGTGGTCGGATTCGGTCCCGGTTCTCTTCATCTCACCGGCCCTGCCGCTGACCCACCCGGGGAGGGGAAACGGCTACCTCCACGAGGTGAAGAATCAGCACGCGGCGCTCGAGGCGATCGTGTCCTACAGCCACCGGGTCACCAGCGTCGACGAGATCCCCCGGGCGATCGCCTACGCGTTCGCCGCCATGAGCTCCGGTAGACCGCGACCGGTGCACATCGAGATCCCCGTCGACATCCTCGACGCGGAAGCAGACGCCCGGATCGTGGCCCCGATCGCGTCGGCTCCACTCGCCGCTCCCGTGCACGCGGTGACCGACGCGGCGCAGCGCCTCGCCGTCGCGCAGTCTCCCGTGCTGGTCGTGGGCGGCGGGGCCCGGTCGGCGGCCACGCAGGTCCGCGCCCTCGCCGAACGTCTGTCCGCCCCCGTGCTCACGACGACCAACGGGAAGGGAGTCCTCGACGAGGACCACCCGCTGTCGGTGGGAGCCGGCGTTCACCATCCGTCGGTCCGCGCCGTGCTCGAGGCCGCCGACTGCGTTCTCGCGATCGGCACGGAATTCGCTCCCTCCGACTTCTGGTACGGCCCGGTCGAGCTGGACCACAAGCTGATTCGCATCGACGTCGATCCGACGTCGATGACCACGAACGCCGATCCCGCCGTCCGCCTGCTGGGCGATGCCGGGACGACGGTGTCGCAACTGCTCGACGTCACGAAGATGCGCGAGGATTCCGGCGCCCACGAGCGGGCCGCGTCGCTCCGACGCGGATTGCGTGCCGATGCCGCCGTCGAAGGCGCTCCGTGGCTGGACATGATGGCCGCCATCGCACCGGTCGTCGACGACTCCACGGTGATCGCCGGGGACAGCACGATGGCCTGCTACTACGGTGCGCTCTCGAACCTCCCAGTGCACCGTCCCGGCGGATTCCTGTACCCGACGGGACAGGGAACGCTGGGATACGGTCTGCCCGCAGCGATCGGCGCGTCCGTCGCCGCCCCGGACGCACGGGTCCTGGCGATCCTCGGTGACGGCGGGGTGATGTTCACGCTTCCCGAACTTGCGACGGCGGCGCAGCTCCGATTGCCGCTGCCCATCGTGGTCGTCGACAACGGCGGCTACGGGGAGATCCGCAACGAGATGGCCGACCGCGGCGACACCGTCCACTCGGTCGCGCTCGGCGGCATCGATTTCCCCGCCGTGGCGCGGGCGATGGGATGTCACGGACGAGCCGTCGAGTCTCCAGCGGCGCTGACGGACGCGATCACGGCGGCGTTCGACGCGGATCGCCCGACTCTCCTGCACATCCGCGAGAACAGCAGGGCAACGCAGCAGGTGTGACGGCTACGCTGGTTCGGCCGAACTCTCGACTACGGTCTCTGTAGACGAGACGTCACATCCTAGGAGTTGAGAGCGCGATGCCACGCCCGAGCGTTGAAGCGGAACGTCGAGAACAGATCCTTCAAGCGACGTGTGAAGCCATCGCCGAACTCGGCTTCCGCGCCGTCCGGATCGCCGACGTCGCGTCACGGGCCGGGGTGAGCAACGGGACCATCCACTACTACTTCGATTCCAAGGATGCGCTGCTGCATGCGGCGTTCCAGTTCAACTTCGAGCACTCGCTGGAACGTCGGCGATGGATCATGGAGAAGAGCGACGTTCCGCTCGTGCGGCTCCACCGGCTCGTGGAGTCGTACCTTCCCGCCGGGCCGGAGACGATCACGGCCTGGCGGGTGTGGGTGGAACTGTGGGCGTCCGCACTCGGCAACGTCGAACTCCAGGAACTCAACGACACCGTGTACGGGGAGTGGCGCGGAGTGGTTCGGGAGACCGTCGAGGCCGGCGTCGAACAGGGCGCCCTGCGGGTGAAGGATCCCGGGGCCGCCACCGACATGCTCCTCGGTCTCCTCGACGGCCTCGCGATCCAGGTGCTCACCGGTTCCACCCTGATGACCCCGACGCGGATGCGGGCCGTGTGCGACGACTTCATCGACGCCATCACCGTCGACAAGCACCGGGTCGCGTCGACCGCCGGCAAACGCACCGCGAAGTGATCGTCAGATCGCCGATGTGACGGTGAGCCCCTCCAGCACAGCCTCTTCCACGGTGCGCGGCGACAGGCAGTCGCCGACGGCATGGATCCGCTCCCGCGGGAACCCGTCGACCTCCAGCAGGTCGGCGACCGACGCATGTCCCTGCGCGAGAACGACTGCGCCGACTCCCTCGACAAGCACCGGCCGCTCGGTGAGCGTGTGCTGCAGATAGGCCGTGTCGTCGTCCGCGCCGCGCAACCGGCCATTGGGCAGGATCTCCGCCTTCGCTTCCACCGCCGCGGCCACCATCGCGTTCCGCACGTACTGCTGGAGATGTTCGCCCGCAGCGAATCCGGTGACCGCGAGCGTGACGCGGTGGCCGAGCCGGGCGAGGTGGTTCGCGACACCCAGCCCGATCCGGTCGCCGCGCCGATCGGCGACGAGGACCCTGCCGGCGGGGAGTGTGCGCCCGCGGATCCTCGCACCGGAACTCGGACCACGGATTTGACGGCCGCGGCCATCGGTGCGGTGTAGGCGACGGATTCGGTCATCGGGGCGGCGATGTGTACCGCACCCGACAGACTCGACGAACTCCCGCCGTCATCGCTCTCGGCATCACGTGGAAGCGTTCGCTCGGCACGGCAGACGGCGCCAGCGCGCCCGGGGTGGACCCGTCCTGCGACTCCAGAATCTCCCGGCCGGGGAGAACAAGTGGGAAAGGCTGTGACGACATATCTTTCACCTCTCGACGCCGGCGGTGACTCGCGGTAGGCGGTCGTAGCCGCCGAGTCCGAGCGGCTGCACGAACGTCTTGGTCAACACGGCATGGAGCGTGCCGGCGACGAGGAACGCCGGAATCGAGGCGGTGGTGTATGGGAAGATCGGGGACGGGATGTAGGTGACCGGATTGAGCAGCAGAGCGTACGTCGCCGCACCGGCAGCCACGGACGCGAACGCGAAGGCGTTGACACCGCCCCAGTACCCGTAGCAGGAGCGCGCACTGGGCAGGTACAGGTCACGGATCCGCAGGACACCTCTGCGCAGCAGGAAGAAGTCCACGATCTGGACGGCGCACAGTGGCGCGACGAGGATCGCTCCCCAGGACAGGAATCGACCGTAGTTGTCATAGACGGCCGAGGGGAAGAAGACGAGGATCGCCGCGGGTCCCAGGATGAACGCCACGAGCACGGGCCACGGTGTGCCACGGAGAAGCTTCCCGCCACCGCCCTTGAGGGCGACCATGGACGCGTATCCCTGGGAGAGGATGGCCGTGACGTTGGCGAAGCCGATGACGATCAGGGCCAGGACACCGAGCACGACTCCCGCGAGGGGAATCATCCACTCCGTCGGATCCTCGATGTTCAGGGCCAGCGCGGCGAAGACACCGACGACGGCCGCGGCCACCGACGCGGCGAAGAGTCCGAGCCAGTTCGGCCAGAACGCCGCACGCGGACCACGGGTGAGCCGCGCGAGGTTCCCGACGTTCGGCCACCACGCGAACCCGCCGGCGATGTTCAGCTCGATCGCGACCATGAAACTGGTGTGCGGATCGCTCTCCGGATCGAGCGGGGGCAGACTGGCCAGTTCGGACCAAGATCGCTTGGTGAACACCATGACAAGGATCCCGACGATGATGAGGACCAGCACGGGTGCGATCACCCGGCACACGGACTCCACCGAGACCGGTCCCCGGGCAAGGACGAGCCAGGACAGGGCCACCGCGACCAGTCCCAGCAGGCTCACGGCCGCACCCGTCTGGGAGATCTCGACCCCGAAGACGTTGTCGATGACGTTCACCAGGCCGTGCCCGAACATGATGGCCAGAACTGCAGACCACGCCGCCGCGAAGAGCGTGGACATCACGACCATCACGATTCGGGCGCCGTTGCTGCCGAACACGCTTCTCAGCCCGACGAACTGCTCGATGCCGTATTTCGCCGACGGCAGGCACGGCGCGAGTGAGACGAGGAAGACGCTGATCGCGTAGCCGATGACGATGCTCGCGATCGCCTGTACTGCGCCGACGTAGTACGCGACGGCCGCGCCCTGCAGAAACGCCCAGGTGGCCACGGCCAAGCCGATGTTGACCGCAGAGTAGTCCCAGAAGCCCCAGATCCGCTCCGACGGCACCAACGGCAGTTCGTTCAACGTCGCGTCCGTGCCGCTGGCGCCTGCACTGCCCACTGTCGTGGTGCGGTCCTCCCGCTGCCCGTCCAGCATCAGTACCCCCACCACAGCATGACGGTGATCGTGGCGGCGATCCCGACGATCGCCGCCACGACGTCCCGCCACGGAAGGTCGGGCAGGATCATCCCGCCTCCGTCGGGGGATTCCAGTAGGAGCAATCGCCTCTCGAGTTCCTGTTCGAATGCGTCGTCCACGCGATCCCCATTTCTGATTGGCGGGCCAGTTATCAATAGTCTGTGGCACGGGTCACAGCGTGTCAACCCTCGAATCCTCCCGCGGGAAAGCGGGATTGAGTATTGACTGGCGAGCCAATCAAGAACAGGATGCTGGTCATGACGAACATGAAGGATCACCCGACTGCCCTACCGGCCCGCGCTCGGACCGTCGTGGTCGGCGCGGGGTACGCAGGCCTGTCCGCCGCACTCTCGCTGCACGACGACGGCATCGACACCCTGATTCTCGAGGGATCCGATCGAGTCGGCGGAAGGGTGTGCTCCGAACGGAGAAAGGACGGTGTCGTCGTCGACCACGGCGGGCAATGGGTCGGCCCCACGCAAAAGCATCTGCTCGCCCTCGCCGAACGCTTCGACTGCCCGACCTTCCCGACGTACAACACGGGCGAGCACCTCGAACTGTGGCCCGACGGTGTGCAGCGGCGGTACACCGGCGCCGGTCCCGACAGCGGTCCCGGAATGGCCGACTACCTGGCTGCCGCCGATCGCATCGACGAACTCGCGAGGACCGTCGACCTCGACGACCCCACGGCCACTCCGGGCATCGAGAGGTGGGACAGCGAAACGGCCCACTCCTATTTCGAGCGGACCGTCGCGAACGAGGACGCCCGTCGGCGACTCGCGCTCGCCGTCGAGGGTGTGTGGTCGATCGAGCCACGCGATCTGTCGCTGTTCCATCTGATGTTCTACGTCGCATCGGCCGGCGGATTCGACCAACTGATGGAAACCGAAGGGTGCGCGCAGGAGCGCCGATTCCGGGACGGAGCACAGTCGACAGCGCTGGCCGTCGCAGATCATCTCGGCGATCGGGTTCACGTGAATACGGCTGTGCGCCACGTCGAGCACACCACCGACGGCGTCCGGATCGAGACGACTCGGGGAACGATTCTCGCGGACAGCGTCGTCATGGCACTGCCGTCCTCGGCCACCCAGCACGTCACGTTCACTCCCCCGCTGCCGGTCGCGCGCACCCGCTGGGTCGACCGCAGCCCGATGGGCGACGTGGCGAAGGTGCACGCCGTCTTCGACACCCCGTTCTGGCGCGCCGACGGACTGTCCGGCCAGGCCACCATCTACGGCAATCGCGCTGTCGGAGTCGTGTTCGACAACTCCCCCGAGAATGCCGGACACGGTGTGCTCGTGTGCTTCGTCTACGGCGACCGCCAGCGGTCCTGGTCGGCGCTCTCCGACGACGACCGCCGGGCAGCGATCATCGCCACTCTCGTCGAACTCTTCGGCGACCGCGCCGCGTCGCCGATCGACTACACGGAGAAGATCTGGCCGCAAGACGTGTGGGCGCGGGGTGGGTACGCGGCGAGCCCCACCCCCGGAACGTGGTTCGCCCACGGACACGACGGCTGGCGTGCTCCGGCGGACCGCATCCACTGGGCGGGCTCCGAGACCGCGAGCATCTGGAACGGCTACATCGACGGCGCGATCTCCTCCGGGGCGCGTGCGGCCGAGGAGATCCGGAAGCAACTGTCCCGCTGAACGAACGGGACGCTCGTTCGATCTGACGCAACGACCGTCCCGTTCGTCCGAGCAGGTGAGCGGCAAAGCGTGCGCCGGCACACCACGCCACTCACGTGGGGGTCAGCCCTGCGGGGTGACTCGCAGCACCTGGTCGGTGGAACCGTTGTCCGTGGTGACGAGCAGCGAGCCGTCGGCGGTCGGGGTGACGGACCGGAGGCGGCCGTACTGATTCTGCAGGCCGAACGTCTGAGCGGTCACCGTCTGCCCGTCCGCGGCCAGGCGCAGGAAGATCAGCTGCTGCGACTTGAGTCCGCCCATGACGAGGGCGCCGTCCCACGGTCCCCATCCGGCTCCGGTCACGAACGCGCCGCTTCCGGTCGCCAGGGTGCTGCTGCCCGAACTCCACGCCGCGGCAATGGCTCCGGGCACCCGCACCGGGTCCGTCATCGGCACGGATTCGTCGTAGATGCCGGGAATCCGGTCCGGCCTGTATCCGTAGTTGCCGCCGGCGACCAGGAGGTTGACCTCGTCGTCCCGTGACGTTCCCTGGTCGACGGCGTAGACGCGACCCGTTCCCGGCTGTTGAGCGAGACCCTGCGCATTGCGATGGCCGAGGGTGTACACGGGGCTCGCCGGATCCGGATTTCCGGCTGCGGGGGTGCCGTCGGCGTTGATGTGAAGGGTCTTGCCGCCCAGCGAGTTCGGATCCTGCGACACGGTCGGCTGCGCCGTGTCGCCGGTGCCGACGAACAGGGTGCCGTCGGTAGCCGTCAGGATCCGGCAACCGCCGTGACGTCCCTCGTTGACGGGGATCCCGGTCAGGATCGCGGCACCGCGGGTCAGCGTCGTCCAGCCGGCATCGACGGTCCACGACTGGATCCGGATATCGGTGACGCCGCCGCCCTGGAATCCCTGGCACGTGTACAGAGTGCGCGTTTGTGCGAAGTTGCTCGCGAGTGCGATACCCATCAGCCCGGTCTCGGACTGTGCGTAGAGGTCGGCGAGATCGGCGGCGACCGGTCCGCTGCTGCCGTCCGCCCGCCGGACGAAGAACCCGCCCGACCGCTGCCCCGTGAGCACCGCGCCGTCCGGGGCCTGCACGGCGTCCCACGGATGGTCGAGTCCCTCGAGGACGGGTGTGACCGTCAGAGCCGGAAGGGTGTCTTCCGTCGGTACTCCCGGGCCGTCGCTGCCCGAGCCGAGACTTCCCGTGTCGAACGGAATGGGAAGCGGCTGAGCGGATGCCTGTGCGGCGGGAAGGCCGATCACGGCCGTGGTGGCGAAAGCAAGGGCAGCGAGCTTCGGTTGACGCACAAGTTCTCCTCGGGTCGTTGACGCGCTACGCGGCAACTATAAGCGCGCCGACGCCCGAAGTTGATCTTGCCGGTCACCTCCGCGCGGCGCACACCAGCGCGAAGCGCTCGTCCGTGTCGGTCCAGGTGCGGTCGACGCCGAATCCCGCCTCCGCCAACTCCCGTCGGACGCCGTCGAGAGTGAACTTGGCGGAGATCTCCGTCCGCAGCTGCTCCCCCGCGGCGAACTCGACGTCCAGATCCAGCTCGGCGATGCGAATCGACATCGCCCGCTCGGCCTCGAGCCGCATCTCGATCCACTCGTTGCCGGCGTCCCACAGCGCGACGTGCCGGAACTCGTCCACCGGGAAATCCGCGTCGAGCTGCGAGTTGAGTACCTGCAGCACGTTGCGGTTGAACTGCGCCGTCACTCCGGCGGCGTCGTCGTACGCGGGAACGAGGACGGCGGGATCGATCACCAGCCCGACGCCGAGAAGGAGGTGCTCCCCCGATTCCAGGACGTCGGCGATTCCGGAGAGGAACTCCGCCCGCTCGGCGGGCACCATGTTTCCGAGGGTGCCCCCGAGGAACGCGATCGTGCGGCGGCCACCACGGGGAAGGTGGTGCAGCGACTCGGTGAAATCGCTGACGACGCCGCGCACGGTCAGATTCGGGAACTCCACGCCGATCTGCTCCGCCGCCCCCTCGAGCGCGGACACCGACACGTCCTGCGGTACGTACGTATGGAGGCTTCCGTGCCGGGTACCGGCGCCGAGCAGCAGCCGGGTCTTCTCCGAGGACCCCGATCCGAGTTCCACGAGAATCTCCGGCGCCGCGACCTCCGCGATCTCCCCCGAATATCGTCTCAGCAGTTCCCGTTCCGTGCGGGTCGGGAAGTATTCGGGCAGAGTGGTGATCTGCTCGAACAGCTCGCTTCCGCGCGCGTCGTAGAAGTATTTGGGCGGCAGCCACTTCGGGTTCGACGTGAGCCCGACGGTGGCGTCCTTGCGCAGAGCGGCCCTGAGCTGCTCGGGCTGCAGGTACACCTCGAGGGTCGGTGTGGTGGTCATCGTGCTCCCATCTCGAGAGGGGTGACGATCAGGTGTCCGGGACGTGCGCTGACGAAGTGACGGTCCGGAATCGATTGCCATGCGGGGTTGTCGTCGTAGGGTTCGGACATCACGATGGCCCGTTCGTCGTCGACGAGCACCGACAGCGAATGATGCCAGGTGGTTGCCCACAGTTCCGTGCCGTTGCCCAGCAGCAGATTCAGTCGGGAGTTCGGGGCGGCGGCGACGACGGACTGGACGAGCGAAGTCATCGCCTTCTCGGGGTCCTGCTCTCCGAGCGCCCGGCGCAGCAGCAGCCACAACGCGGCCGAATCGGTCGGTGCCTCGAGTTGCAGCAGATCGCTCGCGGGCAGTTCCGCGGCGAGCCCGGCGAGCGACTCCGGCCACCCGCGCACCACCCCGTTGTGGCTGAACGCCCAGGTGTCGTCGGAGAACGGTGCACAGGCCGTGTGCTGCACGGGCATCCCGACCGTCGCCGACCGGGCGGCGGCCACCACGGCGCGGGAGCGGATGTTCGGCAACGTCTCTCGCACGACCGGATCCGACCACAGCGGCGCGGCACTGCGGTAGCGGGAGAAGCCGTCCGCACCCCACCACCCGACGCCGAACCCGTCGGCGTTGATGGTTCCGCCGCCCCTCATGTCGCGTGGCGCGTAGGACTGGCGCAGCAACGAGTTCTCGCCGCGACTGACGAGGTCGGCCACTGATCGTTCCGGTCCCAGATAGCCCAGGTGTCGGCACATCTCAGTAGTCGTCTCCCGGAAGGTCCCGGGCACAGCGGAATCCGGAGAAGATCTGCCTGCGGATCGGGTGGTCCCAGTTGCGGAACGTCCCGCGGCACGCCACCGGATCGGTGCCGAACGAACCGCCGCGCAGCACGCGGTAGTCGCCACCGAAGAACACCTCCGAGTATTCGCGGTACGGGAACGCCGCAAACCCGGGATAGGGCTCGAAGGGCGACGACGTCCACTCCCACACGTCGCCGATCAGCTGATGCACGCCGAGCGGGGACGCCCCCGACGGGTACGCCCCGACCACCGCGGGTCCGAGGTGGCGCTGTCCGAGATTGGCGAGCGAGGAGTCGGGTTCGGCGTCACCCCAGGGGAATCGGCGCGACCGGCCGGTGAACGGGTCCCACCGCGCCGCCTTCTCCCATTCGGCTTCCGTCGGCAGCCTCTTGCCGTCCCAGCGTGCGAACGCCTCGGCCTCGAAGAAGCAGACGTGCACCACCGGTTCCTGGGGATGAATCGGCTCGGTGACCCCGAATCTGCGGCGCCACCACGTTCCGCAGCCGTCGTTCTCCCAGAACTGGGGTGCTTCCAGCCCGGCGTCGAAACGATGCGCCCATCCCCGCTCGCTCCACAACTCGGGGCGCGCGTACCCACCGTCGTCGACGAACTCGAGATAGCGGGCGTTGGTGACAGGGACGGCGTCGATCACGAACGCCGGAACGTCTATGCGGTGCGCGGTTCTCTCGTTGTCGAGCGCCCACGGATCGTCCGACGTCCCCATCGTGAATTCGCCGGCGGGAACGACCACTTCGTCCTCGGCGATCGCCCCACCGACCCGCGGCGCGCTCTCCGCGGTCAACACCGCTGCACCGGAACGCAGTTGATGGGTGGCGAGCATCGTTTCGGCGTGCTGCTGCTCGTGCTGCGCGATCATGCCGAACGCGAATCCGTTCTCCTCGAGCGGCCGGCCCCGAAACGTGCTGCGGTCGAGCACATCCCACGCCCGGTCGCGAACGGTGCGTAGGTAATCCCTGGCCTCGTCCGGGTTCAGGAGCGGCAGGGACGGCCGGGAGTTCCTCGAATGTTTGAATGCGTCATACAACTCGTCGATATCGCGGCGGACCGGTTCCCGGCCCCCGACGTCCCGCACGAGCCACAACTCTTCCTGATTGCCGATGTGCGCGAGATCCCACACGAGCGGGCTCATCAACGGGGAATGCTGTGCGACGAGGTCCTCCCCGTCCACGCAGTCCGTCAACCCGGCGGTGCGCTCCCGCGCCCGTGTCAACACCGTCTCGATCTTCTCGCGGGTACCCATCAGCGTTCCTCGCTCGGGGCCTGGCCCCGGCAACATCGTTCGGCGGCGGCATCGAGCAGTCTGACGAATTCGGGGTCCGGCGAGTACGCCGCCGCCAGCGACAGCAGAGCTGTTGCCGCAGCGCGCAGTTCGAGGTCGGACAGACCGAACTCGGCCGCGTCCCGCCAGCGTTCGGCGGTGGGCAGCGCCGCGTCGAGCGCCTCGGCCATGGCACCCGGACCCGACAGCAGCGCGTCGATCGCCGCGATCGGGACCCGCCACTGGTCGCCCGGTTGTGCATCGAGATAGCGCACTTCGAGATGACCGGCCGCACGAACGGGCGGAAACAGGGTGGTGAGGTGATAATCGAGGTCGGCGAGCGTCGGACGTCCGATCACGTCGTCCAACGCCCCCTCCACCCAGTCCGCGAAAGTTGCGCCGTCGGGCGCAGTCCAGTCCGTTCCGTCGTTGCGGATGCACAGCAACGGCACGTCCAGCACCCACCCCGCATAGTCCGCGCTGTGCGGGGTTCCGATGGTGCGCGGCGAATCGAGTTCGAGCCACGTACGCATTCGCTGCGACGCCCACTGCCCGTCGGGTACCCCGTAGAGCCGCGGCGAACACGCGAAGGCCGCGATCATTGCGGGCCCGATGGCATGGAGCAGGTGCCACCGCCTCTCCACCGCAACCGGATCGGCCCCGGCGTCCACACTGATCTGCGTTGCGGCGGTGTTGCACATCATCAGCTTCCCGAAGGGCCCGATGCCGGTGAAGCGGGATTCCATGGCGCAGTACCGCGGCGATTGGAGGAGACGGTGCGCGGGCCGGCGGGTGTCCGCGGCCTCGGACGACATGAGGATCGAGCGGGTCGACAGCAGGTCCGCGAGAACCGCCTGATCGGCGGCGAGATAGTCGCACAATTCGCGTGCGGAGTAATAGGGGGCGCTGGACAGTTCGATCTGTCCGCCGGGTTCGACCGTGACGGCACTGCCGCCGGGAAGGGGCTGAGCAGGAGAAGAGGGATCGATGGTTCTGGGGGTGTGCGGCCCGAGCGCTTCGGCGAGAGCGGCGAGGTCGGGGCGCACGTATTCCGGCAGTTGCGCGGTCAGCCACTCCAATTCCGCGCCGATCAGCTGCGGTGGCCCCAGTTTGAAACACACACCACCCAGGTACGCCTCCGCCGCCGGCCGCGACGTGAAACACGTTGCCTCGACGGACTGAACTGCTGTAGCCATTCGACCCTCCCCTTCGGGCGCCGCCTGAACGTCGTTATCGACATTAGAGCGCCTCGGCCGTCGATGCACGCCCCATCGGCATACTTTTCGAGAACCTGCACATGTACGTTCGAGTCCATCCACTGCGAAAAGGGAGGTATCGGACATGCTCGACCTCGAGCAGGCGCGACGCGACACCCCGGGCTGCCTCGACAAGGTGTTCCTGGACAGCGCAGGCTCCTCGCTTCCCCCTGCCCCGGTCCTGGACGCCGTGTTCGCGCACCTGCGCCGGGAGGCGGACGTGGGCGGCTACGTCGCGGCCGCCGAACGGGCCGACGATCTCGCGGCCGTGAAGTCGTCCCTCGGCCGCCTGATTGGGGCGAGCGCCGACAGCATCGCCCTGGTGGACAGCGCCACCACCGCCTGGAACGACTTCTTCCACGCCGTCCCGCTCCGTGCCGGCGACCGGGTGCTGATCTCGGAGGTCGAGTACGCCAGCAACGCCATCGCCGTCCTGCAGCGGGCCCGGTCCGTCGGCGCGACGGTCGACGTGATCCCCAGCGACCCCACGGGCCAGATCGACGTCGCCGCGCTGGGGACGCTCCTCGACGACCGGGTCCGTCTCGTGTCCCTCGTGCACGTGCCCACCAACGGCGGCCTGGTCAATCCCGTCCGCGAGGTGACGGAACTGGCGCACGCGCACGGCGCGCTGGTGCTGCTCGACGCGTGCCAGTCCGTCGGGCAGATCGCCCTCGACGTGGTCGAACTGGGCGTCGACGCCCTCTCCGCCACGGGACGCAAATGGCTGCGCGCGCCGCGGGGCACCGGCTTCCTGTACGTCCGGCCGGATCTGGCCGCGACGCTCGAGCCTGCCGCCCTCGACCTGCACAGCGCGGAGTGGACCGCGGCGGACGCGTACCGCCTCGCGACCGATGCCAGCCGGTTCGAGTTCTGGGAATGCGACGTCGCCGCCCGCCTCGGACTCGGGGTGGCAGCCGACTATCTCCTCGCCCTCGGAATGGACGAGGTCGAGGCGGCGGTGGCGGCCGGGGCCGAGCACCTGCGATCGGGCCTCGCGGCGATCCCCGAGGTCACCGTGCGCGACCTCGGAGCCCGCCGGTGTGGAATCGTCTCGTTCACCGTCGACGGGTTCGAGCCGGGGGACGTCCGGAAGCAGCTGGCCGCCCGCAACGTCACCGTCACGGCCAGCCTGCGCGGTTCGACGCTGCTGGACATGAGCGCCCGCGGACTGGACGCCGTGGTGCGGGCGTCGCCGCACTATTTCTGCTCCCCGGAGGATCTCGACCGGTTCCTCGCCGAGGTCCGGACACTCGCGAACTAGCGCCTCCCGGCACCACGTCCCACTGACCGGGAGATCCACCGACTCGGGTTTTGTAACAGGTTACAGTTCGAGGGTAACCCACGTCACACTACGCCTGTGACCGCCCGAGAGGACTTCCACCCATGGTCGACGCCACACCGATCCGCCCCCGGTCCGCAGCAACGGTCACGGAGTGGGACTACGAGGCCGACGTCGTGATCGCGGGTTACGGCATCGCCGGTGTGTCCGCCGCCATCGAGGCGGCGCGGGCCGGCGCCGACGTCCTGGTCCTCGAGCGCACCAGCGGATGGGGCGGTGCCGCCGCGCTCGCCGGCGGCTTCATCTACCTCGGCGGTGGAACGCCGCTGCAGAAGGCGTGCGGATTCGACGACTCCGTCGAGAACATGAAGACGTTCATGATGGCGGCGCTCGGCCCGGGCGCCGACGAGGAGAAGATCACCGACTACTGCGAGGGCAGCGTCGAGCACTACAACTGGCTCGTCGACTGCGGGGTCCCGTTCAAGGAGAGCTTCTGGGGCGAACCCGGCTGGGAGCCCCCGTTCGACGACGGGCTCATGTACTCCGGCGGTGAGAACGCGGCGCCGTTCAACGAGATCGCCACCCCCGCGCCACGCGGGCACGTTCCGCAGATGGACGGCAAGCGGACCGGAGAGAAGGGCGGCGGCTACATGCTGATGAAGCCGCTCGTCGAGACCGCCGAAAAGCTCGGGGTCCGAGCCGAATACGACATGCGCGTCCAGACGCTCGTCGCCGACGACACCGGACGCGTCGTCGGGATCGTCGCCAAACAGTACGGCAAGGAGGTGGCCGTGCGGGCGCGTCGCGGCGTCGTCCTCGCGACCGGCAGCTTCGCCTACAACGACAAGATGATCGAGGCCCACGCGCCGCGGCTCATCGGCCGCCCCGGCGCCGCCATCGAGGAGCACGACGGGCGCTCGATCCTCATGGCGCAGGCCCTCGGCGCCGACCTCGCCCACATGGACGCCACCGAGGTCGCGTTCCTCTGCGATCCCCAGTTGGTCGTCCGCGGAATCCTCGTCAACGGCCGGGGGCAGCGCTACGTCCCGGAGGACACGTACTCCGGTCGCATCGGCCAGATGACCCTGTTCCACCAGGACAACCAGGCGTTCCTCGTCATCGACGAGGCGTCCTACGAGGAAGGCGCGGCAGCCACCACGGCAACGCCGTTCCTGCGCGCCCAGCCGAAGTGGGCGGCGGAGACCGTCGAGGAACTCGAATCCGACATGGGCCTGCCCGCCGGCGCACTGCAGTCGACCGTCGAGGTGTACAACAAGCACGCCGCCGAAGGGTCGGACCCGTTGCTGCACAAGAAGTCCGAGTGGGTGAAGCCGATCGGCTCCCCCGTCGCGGCCCTCGACCTGCGCGGGTTCACGCTCGGCTTCACCCTCGGCGGCCTGCGGACGAGTGTGAACTCCGAGGTCCTGCACGTCTCCGGCGAACCGATTCCCGGCCTCTTCGCAGCAGGACGGTGCACGTCCGGGGTGTGCGCCGGCGGCTACGCCAGCGGCACGTCCCTCGGCGACGGCAGCTTCTACGGCCGCCGCGCCGGCGTCAGTGCGGCGAAGCAGGCCTGACCGGACCTACCCCCCGACCGGCCCTACCCGACGCGCCGGACCGTCACCCCGGCCGCGAACCGGTACGGCTGGGTACTCAGGACCGCGCCGAGGCTCTTGCGCAGACGCGACACCTCGGCGCGGACCGCCACCACGTGGTCGCGGTCGCCGAACAACGCTTCACTGAGCGACGCGGCGTCGACGCCCGCCGATCCGGCCGCCGACAACACCCGCAGGATCTGGGCGTGCCGCGGCGAGAGCGCCCGCGTCCAGTTGACGTCGCCCCGGACCGTCACCTGCGGCGCATCGCCGAGGTCGAGTTCCAATTCGATGGCCGCCCCGTCGACGCGCCGGCGCACCAGCCAGCCGTCGCCGAGCGGTTCGGGCACGCACAGCCCGAGCCCCGGGACGAGCAGCGGCTTGTCGAGACTCGGCGGCGCGACCCGCTCCGGCGCCGCGATGCCACTCGCCTCCGCGACCCACCCGTGCTTGTCGACGACCAGCGCCGGACCTCCCGCGGACGCGAGCAGTAGTGCCGCCCGGCCGCGCAGCCTGTCCAGCTGCGCGGTGTGCTCACGCCACAATGTCGCCTCGGCCAGTCGCACCGCGGTGCGGACCAGCGCGACGGTGGTCGGGTGGACGGACATCGCCGACCCGCTGATGTCGACCACGCCGAGGATCGCGCCGGTGCGCGGGTCGTGCACCGGCGACCCGGTGCAGGACCAGCCGTGGTGCGTGGGCGCGTAGTGTTCGGCCGAGAACAGTTGCACCGCAGCGTCTTCGATCAGGGCCGTGCCGATCGCGTTGGTGCCGACGGCCTGTTCGGCCCAGCGTGCACCCTCCGTGAACCCGAGCGCGTCGGCCGCCTTCCGGACCCCGCGAGAACCCTCCCGCCACAACAGGACACCGTCGGCATCGGCGATGACGACGATGAAATTCGCGTCCTCCGCGACCTGCGTCAACGTGCTGCGCAACTCCGGGAGCACGGTACGCAGCGCCGTGCGGGTGCGCCGCGCCTCGATCTCGGAGAAGTCGGCGGGCTCCACGTCGGCGCAATGGTCCGGACTCACACCGCCCGCCTGCAGACGGGACCACGACCGCGCCACCACGTCCCGCGGAAGCGCCGGCGGCCGCTGCCCGGACAGCACCGCGTCGTGCACCCGGCTGAGCAGCCGCGCATGTCGCGGCAGATCCACACCGGTTGCCACTGCGGTCAGCCGGTCGGCGGTCGGACGTTCAGCGCTCACACGCCGAGGCTACCCCCGGCGTTGTGAGCCACACCACTACCTGCCGCCGGACCGGCGCGGTCGCACCACCCGCCCGAGGACACCCGATTAGCAGGTCAGCGGCCCATCCGGTAGAGTTCCATAAGTTGTCTCGGCGAGGGTGAACCAGAAAAGTTCCAATTGGCTGGCTCACCGTGATCGACGCGGCTACGGCTCTGCTCGAGCGTTTCGCTCCTGGCCGTCGCGCGTTCGTCCCTCGCCGACGCGAACCGCCCGCCAGTTACCACCGTGAGTTGTAGGAGCCGTTTCACCATGTCTGACGAAAATCGCCTCGTAGCCGCCGTGCGCACCGAGTTCGGCAAGGGCGCCGCCCGCCGCGCGCGCCGCGACGGCCAGGTCCCCGCGGTCCTGTACGGCCACGGTGAGGACCCCCGCCACCTGAACGTGCCGTCCCGCGAGTTCGCCGCCATCCTGCGCGCGCACGGCACGAACGCCGTCCTGACCCTCGACATCGAGGGCAAGGAGCAGGTCGCGCTCACCAAGTCGGTCGTGGTTCACCCGATCCGCAGCTACATCGAGCACGCCGACCTCCTCGTCATCAAGAAGGGCGAGAAGGTCACCGTCGACGTCCCCGTCGTCGTCACCGGTGAGGCCGCATCCGGCACCCTCGTCGCGCAGGACGCCGCCACCGTCTCCCTCGAAGCGGACGCGCTGCACATCCCCGAGCAGATCGAGGTTTCGGTCGAGGGCCTCGAGATCGGCACCCAGATCCTGGCCAACCAGCTCGAGCTGCCCAAGGGTTCGACCCTGCAGGCCGACGAGGAACTGCTCATCGTGAACGTCGTCGCGGCCCCGACCGCGGCCGACCTCGAAGAGGAGACCGGCGAAGCCGCGGCCGAGACCGCCGAGGCTCCGGCCGAAGAGGGCGCCGAGGGCTGATCCTCTCGCAACCGCACTGATCTCTGCGGCGCGTCGTCCCGGATTGTCCCGGGGTGACGCGCCGCTGTCGTCTGACACGACCCCCTCACGCACGGAAGGACCCTGTCGGTGAGTGAAGACACCGCCCTGGTGGTGGGTCTGGGCAACCCCGGACCGCAGTACGAGAAGACCCGGCACAACGTCGGCTTCATGGTGGCCGGCGTGCTGTCCGCGCGCATGGGTGGCAAGTTCAGCGCGCACAAGAAGAGCGGCGCCGAGATCGTCCAGGGACGGCTCGAGGGCCGTCCGACGATCCTCGCCAAGCCGCGGTCGTTCATGAACCTGTCCGGTTCCGCCGTCGCCGGGCTGGCCCGGTTCTTCTCCGTCGACCCGGGCAACATCGTCGTCATCCACGACGAACTCGACCTCGACTTCGGGACCATCCGCCTCAAGCAGGGCGGCGGCGAGGGCGGGCACAACGGACTGCGGTCCATCTCGCAGTCGCTCGGCACCAAGGACTATCTGCGCACCCGCGTCGGGATCGGCCGTCCCCCCGGGCGGATGGATCCGGCGTCGTACGTGCTCAAGCCGTTCTCGTCGGTCGAACGCAAGGAACTCGACCTCGTCTGCGAGGAATCCGCCGACGCCGTCGAACTGGTCCTGCGCCTCGGGCTCGAGGCCGCGCAGAACCGCCTGCACTGACAGGCGCTTCGCGCCCGTGAGTGGTTAACGAGTCTCTGGACTCTCCAACCACGCACGGGCGCGAAGCGCCTACCCCACCAGGTACGCGGACGTGGCGCGGCGGAGTTTGCCCGACGACGTCTTGGGGATGCTCCCGGGGCCGAGGACGGCGACGGTGCGGGGTCGCACACCGACCTCGGAGAACACGGCGTGCACAACCTCGTGCTCGATGCGCTTGACCGTCTCGGGGTCCTGGTAGTCGTTGGTCTCGACCGCGACGGCGAAGCTTTCCCGCTTCTGCCCGGCGTCGAGGCGCACGGCCACCGCATTGCCGGGACGCACTCCGGCGACGGTGCCCGCGGCCCGTTCGATGTCGGTCGGGTAGATGTTGCGGCCGCCCATGATGATGACGTCCTTGACGCGACCGCACACGACGACGAGACCCTCTTCGGTGAAGTAGCCGACGTCGCCGGTGTTCAGCCAGCCGTCCGCGTCCTGCGCGGGCTTGTGCCCGTCGAGTGTGATGTACCCGGGGGTGACCGCCTTGCCGCGGACCTCGATGATGCCGACACCGCGGGTCGGGAGCAGTTCCCCCTCGCTGTCGACGACGCGTCCCTCGAGGTTCGGCACCATCTTCCCGAGGGTGGCGAGGGCGCGCGCGTTCGGCTTGTTCGACGGGACGGCACGCTGCATCGCTTCGAGCAGATCCGGGTCGACGCGGTCGAGGACCTGTCCCTGGTCCGGATCGGGGATGGAGACGGCGAGCGTGGTCTCCGCCATTCCGTAGACGGGGGCGAGTGCGGACGGGTTCAGCCCGAACCGGGCGCCGGCCTCGGCGAGCGCGTTCATGGTGTCGGGGTCCACGGGTTCGGCGCCGTTCCACATGTACCGGACGGTGCTGAGATCGACGGCGCCGTCTTCCGCCTGCTTGAGGCGGCGGGCCAGCAGGGAGTACGCGAAGTTGGGGGCGGCCGTGACGGTGCCCTTGTACTTGCCCATCAGTTCCGCCCACAGCAGCGGCGTGCGGAGGAAGTCCATCGGGGTGATGCTCACGACCTCCGCACCGACCTGCATCGGCACGCTGAGGAACCCGACCATGCCCATGTCGTGGAACAGCGGCAGCCAGCTGATCATCACGTCGTCCTCGATGGAGAACTTGATGCGGTCGATCATGGCGTAGGCGTTGGTGTAGAAGTTCTCGTGCGTGATCTGCACGGCCTTGGGCGAACCGGTGGAACCCGACGTGAGTTGCTGCAGGGCGATGTCGCTCTCGAACGTCTCGACCGGGTCGATGGGCGTGCCCTCGTTCAGCTCGGCCACCGTCACCACGGTGATGCCGCGCTCCTCGAGCAGCGGCTTGGCGGCGTCGAACGGCGCACCGAGGATGACGGCCTTGGCCTCGATCATGGTGATGACGGTTTCGGTGTCCTTGGCCCACACGGCCAGGTCGGTCCGCGGGGTCGGCTGATGCAGCATGGTGACCGACGCGCCGCGCATCCAGGTGCCCTGGCAGGAGGGCGCGATGTCGACCGGCTGACCGGCGAGGATGCCGACGGCGTCGCCGTGACCGATGCCTGTCTCGGCGAGCGCGCCCGCCATGCGGCGCGCCGCCTTGTGGATCTCGCCCCACGGCTGGCGCAGTGGCGCGTCGGGCTCACCAGTGTTGAGACCACGGGTGCTGCTCGCCGCGGTCGCGTACATCTCGTCGGTGAACTTGCTCACTGTCTTCCTCCTGCACATACGGGTGTCCGAAAGCAGAAACGATGAACTCCGGAGCGCCCCGACGACTCACCCATATAAATCCCCCACCGGACTCCGATCGTTACTTCTCCCTGGATGTGACTGTGCTGCGAGTGGGTCTTCGGCACCCGAGTAACCTGGTATGCGGCCACACGGCCTTCCCGCACGCATTCCGTCCCCCCGAGAGGTTCTTCGTTGACTACCCCGTCCGACTCGGCCGACACCATTCCAGCCGAGGCGGCGCCTGCCGCGGCGTCCGACTCATCGGACGCGAAATCCGAGGCATCCGCCTCACCGGAGGGGAAATCCGAGAAGGGTGTCCGGGCCGAGGCTTCGCGTCGCCGCACGTTCGCCGTGATCTCACATCCCGACGCCGGTAAGTCGACGCTGACGGAGGCGCTCGCGCTGCACGCGAAGGTCATTTCCGAGGCGGGCGCCGTCCACGGCAAGGCGGGCCGCAAGTCGACGGTGTCCGACTGGATGGAGATGGAGAAGGCCCGCGGCATCTCGGTCAGCTCCACCGCCCTGCAGTTCAACTACCGCTCCACCGAGGCGTCGGCGGACGAGCCCGTCGACAACGTGATCAACCTGGTGGACACGCCCGGCCACTCCGACTTCTCCGAGGACACGTACCGCGTCCTGACCGCGGTCGACGCCGCCGTCATGCTGATCGACGCCGCGAAGGGTCTCGAACCGCAGACGCTGAAGCTGTTCCAGGTGTGCCGTCACCGCGGAATCCCGGTGATCACCGTCATCAACAAGTGGGACCGGCCCGGCCAGACGCCGCTGGAGCTTCTCGACGAGATCCAGGAACGCATCGGGCTCACCCCGACTCCCCTGTACTGGCCCGTCGGGATCGCCGGCGATTTCCGGGGCCTGCTCCGCCGCGGCGAGGACGGCGCCCCGCGGGAGTACATCCGGTTCACGCGCACCGCCGGCGGCGCGAAGATCGCCCCCGAAGAGGTCATGGACGCCGACGCCGCCCTCGCGAAGGAGGGCTCCGAGTGGGAGACCGCCGCGGAGGAGAGCGAGTTGCTGTCGGCCACCGGTCAGGACCACGACCAGGAGCTGTTCCTCGGCGGTCAGACGTCGCCGGTGATCTTCGCGTCGGCGATGCTCAACTTCGGTGTCCGCCAGATCCTCGACACGCTCGTCGAGCTGGCGCCGCCGCCGCGCGCCCGGGAGGACGTCGACGGCACCCCCCGCGACGTCACGGACCCGTTCAGCGCGGTCGTGTTCAAGGTCCAGGCCGGCATGGACACCGCGCACCGCGACCGGCTGGCGTTCATGCGCATCGTGTCGGGGGTGTTCGAGCGCGGCATGGTGGTCACCCACGCGCAGACCGGTAAGCCGTTCACGACGAAGTACGCGCAGACCGTGTTCGGCCGTGAGCGTTCGACCGTCGAATCGGCGTACCCCGGCGACGTGGTGGGACTCGTCAACGCCACCGCACTCGCCCCCGGCCATACCCTGTTCTTCGAGAAGAAGGTGGAGTTCCCGCCGATCCCGTCGTTCGCGCCGGAGCACTTCTCCATCCTGCGGGCCGAGAGCGCGGGCAAGTACAAGCAGTTCCGGCGGGCCGTGGATCAGCTCGATTCCGAGGGTGTCGTGCAGATCCTCCGCAACGACCTCCGCGGCGACGCCTCGCCGGTCATGGCCGCCGTCGGCCCCATGCAGTTCGAGGTGGTCGCGGCGCGGATGAAGGCCGAGTTCAACGTCGAGGCCCGGATGGAACCGCTGGGCTACGCGTTGGCGCGGCGCACCGACGCCGAATCGGCCGACGAGCTGAACCGTCAGCGCGGTGTCGAGGTGTTCACCCGATCGGACGGGGTGATGCTGGCCCTCGTCAGCGACAAGTGGCGGTTGCAGTACATCCAGAAGGAGCTGCCCGACCTTACGCTCGAGCCCCTCGTGGCCGCCGCCGACTAGTGCAGACGCGCTTCGGTCATCGGCGGGTCCGCCGACCCGCCGATGACCGAAGACGCTACTGCGCCAGAACCTTCCGGCCCGCCGCCAGAATCTGCTCCAATGCGTACCGGTGCTCGGCACTGGCGTCGACGAGCGGTGCCCGCACCGAACCCGCGTCGAGGCCGGTGAACGTCACGCCCGCCTTCACGAGCGCGACCGCGTATCCGGGAGTGGTGTCGCGGAGCCGGACCAGCGGATGGAAGAACTCGCGGTTGAGTGAGTCGACCAGTTCGGTGTCGTCCTCCTCGAGTGCCCGGTAGTAGGCGAGCGACACGTCCGGGGCGAAGGCGAACGTCGCCGACGAGTAGAGGGTGACGCCGATGCTCCGGTAGGCCTGCTGCGAGACCTCGGCCGTCGGCAGGCCGTTGAAGAATTGAAACTCTTTGTCGCCGAGAGAATCCCGCAGCGTGCGCACGATTCGCGACGTCAGGTCGAGGTCGCCGACGCCGTCCTTGAACCCGACGACCTTCGGCAGTCGCGCGACCTCGAGAGCGCTCTGCTCGGTGAACTGGCCGTTCGCGCGGTGGTACACGATGACCGGGAGGTCGCTCGACTCCGACACCTGCCGCACGTACTCCACGAGGCCGTCGGCCGGCGCTCCGACGAGATAGGGCGGCAGGAGCAGGATGCCGTCGGCGCCCGCGTCCGCGGCGGCGGCCACGAACTCTTTCGCGACGGGTAGCGGCCCTCCGGCGCCGGCGAAGACGGGGACCCGGCCGCCGGTGACCGCGACCACCGTTTCCACGACGGTCCGGAACTCGGCCGCGGACAGTGCGTGGAATTCGCCGGTGCCGCACGCGGCGAACACGCCGCCCGGTCCGGCCGCGACACCGGATTCGATGTGCTGTGCCAGTGCGGGCAGATCGACGTCGCCGTTGTCGTCGAACGGGGTGACAGGAAAGAAGAGAACTCCGTCGAGCATGGTCTTACTCCTTGATCGATGTGGTCGGGTGTCCGTCGGAGAACCGGGTCGCCGCTAGTCGACGAGCCGGTCACCGGTGACGGTGGAGAACAGATGTGTGCGCTCGGCCGCGTACGACAGCGTGATCACCTCTCCGCGCTTGGGCGGGATGCGACCGTCGGCGCGAACGACGATGGGCTGCCTGCGACCGTGAATGTCCGCTTGGCCGTAGACGTATGCGTCGGCGCCGAGCTCCTCGACGACGTCGATGGTGACGTCGAGCCCGCTGCCCGTGGTGATCGCGAGATCCTCGGGACGCACACCGAGCGTGACCGAGTGCTCCCCGATCCCGGCGATCGCGGCACGCGGAACGGGGACCACGGAGCCGCCGAAGCTGACACCTCCGTCGACGAGGGGAAGTTCGAGCAGGTTCATCGCGGGCGAGCCGATGAACCCGGCGACGAACACGTTGTTCGGGTGCTCGTACATGCGGCGGGGAGTGTCGCACTGCTGGAGCACGCCGTCTTTCAGGACGGCGACGCGGTCGCCCATCGTCATGGCCTCGACCTGATCGTGCGTCACGTAGACGGTGGTGGTGGCGAGCCGGCGCTGCAGCGCCGAGATCTGTGCACGGGTCTGCACGCGGAGCTTGGCGTCGAGGTTGGACAGCGGCTCGTCCATCAGGAACACCTGCGGTTTGCGAACGATGGCGCGCCCCATGGCCACTCGCTGCCGCTGGCCACCGGAGAGGGCCTTGGGCTTGCGGTCGAGGAACTTGGTGAGGTCGAGGATCTTGGCCGCGTCCTGGACGCGCCGCGTGATCTCCGCCTTGTCCTCGCCGGCGATCCGGAGACCGAAGCCCATGTTCTCCCCCACCGTCATGTGGGGGTAGAGGGCGTAGTTCTGGAAGACCATGGCGATGTCACGGTCCTTCGGCTGGAACTCGGTGACGTCGTTGCCGCCGATGGCGATCGTGCCCCTGTCCACGTCTTCGAGTCCGGCGAGCATGCGCAGGGACGTCGACTTCCCGCAGCCGGAGGGTCCGACGAGGACGAGGAATTCGCCGTCGTCGATGTGGAGGTCCAGGTGGTCGACCGCGGCCTTGTCGCCGCCGGGGAACAACTTGGTGACGCCGTGGAATGCGACTGTTGCCATGATGGTGGGAGGTCCCTTCACCGGCAGGAACGTGCCGGACGATCCGAGTGGGAGTGTGAAGTAGACGCCGATCCCCATATGTTGTTCACATACGTGAATCTATGCCAAGGTAGTGACTTCGTTTCGAAGTATGTACTACCGTGATGCGCATTACAAGACTCACCCCAGAGAGGTACGAGAAGACATGACCGACACCGCCTCGCGTCTGCTGATCACCGGCGCCGCAGGAAACATGGGCAAGATGCTGCGGCCGTTGCTCCGCAAGCCCGGCCGCACCCTCCGCCTGTTCGACATCGCCGACATCACCGACATCGACCCCGAACACGAGGAGTACGTACAGGGTTCGGTCACCGACCGCGCCGCCGTCGCCGCCGCGGTCGACGGCGTCGACGCCGTGCTCCACCTGGGCGGACTCAGTACCGAGGACTCGTGGGAGAACATTCTGTCCGTCAACGTCGACGGCACCCAGGCGGTGTTCGAGGCCGCCGTCGCGCACGGCGTGACGCGCGTGATCGCAGCGTCGAGCAACCACGCCGTGGGCTTCTGGACGCACGCGGAGGCCGGCGGCGACCCGCTGCCCGGCGACGTTCCGCCGCGCCCGGACGGGTTCTACGGCTGGAGCAAGGCAGCGGTCGAGGCACTGGGCCGGCTGTACCACGACCGTTTCGGCATCGACGTCGTCAACCTGCGCATCGGCTCGAGCTTCGACCGGCCGCCCAACTACCGCGGGCTCGCGTCCTGGATGTCCCCGGCCGACACCGCTCGCCTGATCGAGGCCGCACTGTCCGACTCCGCCAAGGGATTTCACACCGTGTGGGGTATCTCGCGGAACACGCGGAGCTGGTGGTCCGCAGCGGAGGGCGCCGCCATCGGGTACGAACCCCGGGACGACGCGGAGGTGTTCGCGGACGAGTTCCTCGCCGACCACGAGTGGTCCTTCGACGACCCGATCCTCCAGCGGGTCGGCGGAGCGTTCTGCGACCACCCGCTCGGACAGCGGATGCGGTGACGTCCCGAGGTGGGCGCCGTGGGCGCCCACCTCGACTGCGTCAGACCGAGAAGTCGCGGATGATGCGGCCCAACGCGTCGAGTTGCACCGCGTTGACCAACCCGAGGTGATAGAGGTGCAGCTCGTTGGCTCCGGCCGCGACCGTGGCCGCGACGTGGCCGCTCACGTCGTCGAGGTTCTTCGGCGGCAACACCGACACGTAGGCGCCGACGTCGACGGCGTCACCGACGATCGCCCGGGTCTGTGTGGTGACGGCGACGGTCTCCGCGGTTCCCGGCCAGGCTGAGACGAGCACGGCGTCGACGTCTTCCGCAGCGGCCGGCGTCAGCGCCGGCGAGGGCCCGGTCTTCCAGGGGTTCGGATGACCGTGCAGCGTGACGCGGGCCGACGGAATCTCGGCCCGCACGGCGCCGAGCACCGCACCCCGGAGGGTATCGGCCTCCGCATGGCGCACGGACAGCACCGCCTCGGCCTCCGCCTCGTCGAGGACATCGGTGATCGCGGCATCCGGCGCGAGGGTGCCCGTGGTCAGCGCATCCACGCCGGCACGCAGTGTGGCCGTCAGCTTGTCCGGATCGACGCCCCGATCCGCCCACAGTGCCTGTTCCCGTTCGGTGCAGCTGATCGACATCAGCGTGTCGCCGATTCCCGGATAGGCGCCATCGGTCTTCTCGTGCGGTCCGACGTGCGCGATGCCCAGTTGTCCGCACGCTTCGATCGACACACCGTGCAGGTCGACGCCGCGCACCGCCTCCGCGGCGAGGGTGCGGGCGTACCGGACGATGTCCGGGTGCCCGGGCGCGAGCGCGTAGGGGTAGCGGTCCCCGAAGCAGTTGACGACGGTGGCGCCCGGATGCGCATGCCCCAGAACGGTGCTGTGGGACAGCACGATCCATGCGTTCACCTCGATGCCGGCGTCGGTCAGGATTCGAGCCGCATCGGCGAACGCGTCCTCGGAACCGGCCCAGGTCGCCGCCTTGGCCGTGACGGTGTGGCCGTCCCACGCGGCGGACCGGATGGGGCGGTAGAGCGCGGCGTGGTGGGCGTCGACCACCTTGTGGGCCGGATGCAGCGGCGTTGCGGCGCGGGTCGAGTGGTAGCTGGCGGCGAGCGAGATCTCGGCGACCCCGAGGGCGCGCGCACGGTCGACGAAGTGCGGATCACCGAGCACGTCCCACGGATAGGCGTGCGCGACGATGCGATCGACGGTTCTTTCGGACATGTGAAAACCCCTCGGCAGTTCGACAACAGGATTCGGTAGACAAGACGGAGTTCACACATGGGAACACACCTTTCGCCCCACTGTCCACGATCGACCCCCTCCGACCGACACCGCGACGCCGTTCGCGACGTCCTCGGAGCGCCCGGCGAACAGGCGGCGGCCACCCCCGACGTGCGGTACGGCAGGTCGTGGACCCGAGACGGCGTCGCCGGTCGCGAACTCACCTGGGCGGCCGGTGACGACGGTCCGGACACCGCGGCCTGGCTCCTGCGCCCCGACCGGCCCGCCGCGACCGCCGCGCGTCCCGCGGTCCTGCTGATGCACGCCCACGACGGCGTCAAGTTCTACGGCAAGGAGAAGGTGGCCGACGGCCCCGGCGGCGTCCCACCGGCCGTCGCCGGACTCCGGGCACGGGGGTATGACGGCCTGGCCGTGGCAACGGGGCTGGTGCAGGCGGGTTTCGTCGTACTCGTGCACGATGCCTTCCCCTGGGGCAGCAGGCGCGTGCCCTGGCCGGAACTGCCGGACCGCGCCAGGTCGGCGGGTTTCACCGCATGTCCACCCGGGCCCGACACCCCCGAGGTTCGCCTGCGCCGATACGAGGCGGCGGCCCGCGAGCACGAGAACGGCCTCGCCAAGGCAGCGGCCCTGACCGGCACCTCGCTCGCCGCCAAGGTCGTCGCCGAGGACCTGCGGGCGCTGAACGTTCTCCTCGCGACCGACGGCGTGGATCCGAACAGGGTGGCCGCGGCGGGATTCTCGGGCGGCGGGGCTCGCGTCGCACACCTGCTGGCGTGTTCGACGCGCCTGCGAGCAGGGGTGATCACCGCGATGATGAGCACTTTTGCCGACGTCGCGGACGGCAGGGCAGACGACACGACGTGGCTGATGATCACCCCCGGCCTGCCTGCGGTCTGCGACTGGCCGGAGGTCGCCGCATGCGGTGCGCCGCGGCCGCTGCTGGTTCAGTACGCGCGGGACGATTCGCACTTCGGCATGCAGGGGATGCGGGACTCCGAGAGCCTGCTGCGACGCGCGTACGTCGGGTCCGATGCGCTGACCACGCAGTGGTTCGCGGGCGGGCACCGGTTTTCGGCCGACATGCAGGCCGGGGCCGTCGACTGGATCCGGTGCAACGTCTAGCCCATCACGCTTGACAGGACCTTGTGACTGCCGTCATAGTGATTTCGACAATTCACATAGAGAACGTGAGTTCACATACATGAACGATTGGACGCACCGCCACCGGCGGCCCGAGCACATCGGGCTCGCCGGGACGGCCGGAGGCCGCAGTCGTTCCCCATCGCCTTTCCCGCTGACGCGCCACCCTCGGTGATCTCGCGTCAGCAGCAATAGCCACAATCCCCTGACCCGCCGGCGCGACCGGCACCGAACCTCGGAGCGTGCACCATGGTCACCACCACCTCCCCCAGGCCAGGAGGGCGGACCGCGGCGGCGGCGCCTGCCTCTCCCGGTCGCATTCGCCGCAGACCGGCCTGGCGCAGAACCGCCGCCCCCTACATCCTGATCGCGCCGGTGGTCCTCCTGCTGGTGGTCTTCATCTTCTACCCGGTCGGCAGCGTCTTCTACTACAGCCTGCAGTACTACAATCCGACGACGCCGTGGGACAACGGTTTCGCCGGTCTCGACAACTTCCGGCTGATGTTCGCCGACTCCCTCTTCTGGACCAGCCTGGTCACCACCGCGAAATGGGTGGGATTTCAGGTCGTGTTCCAGCTGATCCTCGGCCTCGGGCTGGCCCTGCTGGTCAACGAGGTGTTCCGGGGCCGCGGCCTGGCCCGCGCCCTGGTGTTCTCTCCCTGGGCGGTCTCCGGCGTCCTCACCACCGGCATCTGGCTGCTGATCTACAACCCGTCCACGGGCCTGTTCAAACTTCTCGGGAACATGGGCATCGGAGACGGCACCGCCGCTCCCATCGCCGATCCGGACACCGCGTTCTGGGCGACTGGCGTCGCGGAACTGTGGCGCGGTGTTCCGTTCTTCGCCATTCTCATCCTGGCCGAGCTGCAGAGCGCCCCCAAGGACCTGTACGAGGCGGCCAACGTGGACGGCGCCAACCGCTGGCAGCGGTTCCGCTTCGTCACCCTCCCGCACCTGAAGGCCGTCATCATCTTGTCGACCCTGCTGCGCGGTGTGTGGGAATTCAACAACGTCGATCTGCTCTACACCCTCACGGCGGGCGGCCCCGCCGACGTCACCACGACGCTCCCGCTGTACGTCTCCCAGCTCGCGACCACCGCCCAGGACTTCGGATACGGCTCGGCACTCACCACGGTCGCATTCGTGATCCTGCTGTTCTGCTCGATCCTCTACTTGCGCCTGAGCAAGTTCAACAGTGAGAAGGTCTGACCGCCGTGACCACCACCACCGATCGCCCCGCCGTTGCGCTGCCCGAGCCGGACACCACCGGAACGCTGCGGGCGCGCACGAAGAAGCCGCGCCTGTTCAGCGTCGGACTGCCGCTCGCCCTGTACCTGCTGTTCACACTCGTGCCGTTCTACTGGATGATCGTGTTCGCGTTCCGGCCCGCCGGATCGAACTCGATGCTCCCCTGGCCCATCACGTTCGAGCACTTCGACACCGTGTGGAACACCCTCGGCTTCAGCTTCTTCTTCAAGAACAGCCTCATCGTCGCCGCGTTGTCGCTCGTCCTGACCACCTTCGTCGCGCTGGCCACCGGATACGCGTTGGCCCGCTTCAAGTTCCGCGCCAAGATCCCGTTGGTGATGGCCCTGCTCTGCAGCCAGTTCGTGCCCGGCGCCATGCTGCTCATCCCGCTGTTCCAGGTGTTCCGCGAGATGAACCTCGTCAACAACCTGACGGGACTCATCGTCGCCGACACCGTGTTCCAGCTTCCGCTGGCCGCCATGCTCATGGCAGGTTTCATCGCGCAGATCCCGGTCGAACTCGAGGAAGCCGCGATGGTCGACGGCTGCTCACGCCTGCGCGCGTTCCGCATCATCATGCTGCCGCTGCTACGGCCCGGCCTGATCGCCGTCGGATCGTTCGCCTTCATCGGCAGCTGGAACAACTTCCTGTTCGGCCTGATGTTCATCAGCAGCCAGGAGAAGTTCACGCTGCCGGTCGGCCTCAGCTACACCATCGGCTCCTACAACGTCGACTTCGGAGTTCTCGCAGCGGGCGGTCTCATCGCCGCGGTGCCGGTGGTCGCCGTCTTCGCCGTCATCCAGAAGTACCTCGTCCAGGGCCTGAGCGCCGGCGCCGTCAAGGGCTGATCATGACTTTCGAAAAGAGGATCCACATGAACCGGCGAACGCTCCTGCGCTCCACCCTGGTCGGGGCGGCGGCCACGCTCGTGCTCGCCTCCTGCAGTTCCGAGACCTCGCTGCCCGATGGCGCCCTCGGTGATCCGAACAACGCCCAGCTCACGTTCTGGGACAACAACGCCGGACCGGACCGCACTCCGTTGTACGAGGAGCTGATCCGCCGGTTCGAGGCCGCGAATCCCGGCATCGACATCCAATACGTGGGCCTCCCGTCGGACAGCGCCCAGCAGAAGTACCAGACCGCGCTCGCCGGCGGCTCGGCACCGGATCTCGGAATCGTCTCCACCGCCTACCTCGCCCCGCTCGTCGCCCAGGACGCGGTCATCTCACTCGACGACTTCATGGCGGCGTCACCGCAGCGCGACGAGTACGACGCCGGAATTCTCGACTCGGCACGCGAATCCGGTGGTGGCGAGCATCTGTTCGGTCTCCCGTACACCAGCAACAACGCCACCCTCTGGTATCGCGCGGACTGGTTCGCCGAGGCCGGGATCGAACCGCCGGACACCTACGACGAGTTCTTCGAGGCCGCGAAGGATCTGACCGACAAGGACGACGGCCGTTACGGATTCACCATTCGCGGCGGCGCCGGATCGATCTACCCACTGCTGCAGTACATGTTCGCCAGCACCGGAATCGAGAGCTTCTTCGAGGACGGCGAGTCGACGCTGAACCGTCCCGAGATGGTCGACGCCATCGAACGCTTCGCCGCGCTCTACGACGTCGCCACCCCGACCGCCGACGTCAACAACGGCTTCCCGCAGATGGTCGCGAGCTTCGGCGGCGGATCCGTGGCGATGATGCAGCACAACCTCGGCTCGCTGAGCAACCACCAGAAGGCACTCGGCGACAAGGCCGGCGCCGTGGCCCTGCCGCGGAACGAAGAGGGAAAGCGCACTGTCATGACCGACCCGTTCCCGTCGTACACCGTGTTCAAGAGCAGCAAGCACCAGGCCGCGGCGTGGAAGTTCCTCGAGTTCATGACGTCCCAGGAATCGCAGGCGTACTGGAACGAGCGGGTCGGGCAGATCCCGGTCAACAAGGCCGCCCGCTCCGCGCCGGAATTCGCGAGCATGCCGTCGGTGCAGGCCGCGCTCGCGGCACTGGACGACCCGAAAACGGTGCTGGTCACGCCGCCGGACTACCTGCCCGACTTCGGCAAGATCGTTCAGGTGCAGATGCTCGGCCAGTGGCAGAAGGTGCTCATCGGCCAGCTCAGCGCGCAGGACTTCGCCGACGACTTCGCCGAGAAACTCGACCGCTCCATGGCCAAGTACGTCGCCCGCCAGGGCAAATAAGACTTTTCGAAGAGGAAGCGAATCATCATGTCCAGCGTGATCACAGAAGTCGCCGTGCAGGTTTTCAAGACGGAGGCACGCACCTCGGTCGACTCGTACGGTCATCGCCATCCCGGTCCGTCCGTGCCGACGACCGGGGCGCTGCTGCGGATCACCGACTCCGACGGCGTCAGCGGGTACGTCCTGGGCAAGCCGAACTACCTTCGGCAGGACCAGGTGGAGCAGCATTTCCGGCCCGTCCTGATCGGCTCCGACCCGCTGGCACGGGAGGCGGCGGACAAGAAGTGGGCGATCCGGCAGCGGACGCGGGCGGTCGAGCTTCCCGAACACACGTGCAGCTACCTGGACCAGGCGCTGTGGGACCTCACGGGCAACAAGTTCGACACGCCCGTATGGAAACTGCTCGGCGGCGCGCGCACCGAGGTCAAGGCGTATGCCAGCACCATGTGCGGTGACGACATCGACGGCGGCCTCGCCACGCCGGAGGACTACGCGAACTTCGCCGTCGAGCTGAGAAGGCGTGGCTACCAGGGCATCAAACTGCACACCTGGATGCCGCCGCTGCCGGGCGCCCCCAGCCTCAGCCGGGACATCGACGCGTGCGCCGCGGTCCGCGACGCCGTCGGCGAGGACTTCTCGCTGATGCTCGACGGGTACCACTGGTACTCGCGCACCGACGCCCTGAGGCTCGGGCGCGAACTGGACCGGCTGAAGTTCGATTGGTTCGAGGAGCCGATGGACGAGTTCTCGCTGCGCTCGTACAAGTGGCTCGCCGACCAGATCGACACCCCGGTGATCGGACCCGAGACCACACCGGGCAGGCACCGGTCCCGTGCCGACTGGATCGAGAACGACGCGTGCGACATCCTGCGCGTCGGGGCCATGAACGGCGGTGGCATCACCCCGGCCCTGAAGACGATGCACATGGCCGAGGGATTCGGCCTCGACTGCGAGATCCACGGCAACGGCGCCCCCAATCTCGCGCTGGTCGGCGCCGCCAACAACGTCCAGTGGTACGAGCGCGGTCTTCTGCACCCGCACGTCGACTACGACTGGGTGCCGCCGCACCTGAAGTCCATCGTCGACCCCGTCGACGAGAACGGCATGGTGGCGATGCCACAGCGGCCGGGTCTCGGCGAGGACATCGATCTCGAGTACATCGCGGCCAACCTCGTCGCGGAGTACTGAGTGCGACCCCTCGCCGGCACCGGGCACGGGTCAGTAGGTGATATCGCGTTCAGAATGAGAGATAGTGTCTTCATGGTGACAGAAGACACGCGTGGGGCGGCCCCGGAATCCCAGCCGGTCAAATCCGCCGAACGCACCATCCACATCCTCGAGACGCTCGCCGCGTCGCCGACCCGCATGAGCCTCGGCGAGCTGCAGGAAGCGTGCAAGTATCCGCGCTCGAGTCTGCACGCCCTCCTGCGCACGCTCAAGGATCTGCGGTGGATCGAGGCGGACGAGTCCGGTTCCCGCTACGGCATCGGCACCCATGCGCTGCTCACCGGCACGTCGTATCTCGACAAGGATTCGGTCGTGTCGAGGGCGGCGGCGGTGCTCGAGGCGCTCCGGTCGGAAGTCAGCCACACCGTCCACTTCGCGCGACGCGACGAGGAAAGCGTCATCTATCTCGCCAGCCGCGGATCGAAGGTCGAGGTTCGGCGGATGCACCGCGTCGGCCGCAAACTGCCGTGCCACGTCACCGCACTCGGGCAGGCCCTTCTCGCCGAACTCACCACCGGTGAGGTACGGGAGTTGCTTCCCGCGAAACTCGAGCGGTTCACCGACAACACCATCGTCGACCTCGACGACCTCGTCACCGAACTCGGCGAGGTCCGCAACCGGGGGTGGGCCCTCGAACGGGAACAGGGCACGGTCGGCGTGGTGTGCATCGCCACCGTGGTGCCCTACCGGATCCCCGCCACCGACGCCCTCAGTGTGTCCATGCCCGCCGAGGTCGCGTCGTACCCGGGTGAGCTGGAGCGGATCGCCGGTGTGCTGACGAGGCACGCGTCGGCATGGGCCCGGGAATTGCGGACGGAGGGGGTGCGCTGACGCGGCGGTACCGAGAGTCCGGGCGGCGACGGGCCGTGTCGTGAGCCGTCGAGGTGCGCGGCCCGCCGGACGCTGCTGGTAGCTTTCAGATCGAATCGAGCACACTGACGGGCTTTGCGCGGTACCCGTTTGGCCACGAGCAGGAAGCGAAACGATGGAGAACGGCATTTCCACGAACGGATCGGGCAGCAACGGCTCCGCGGGGAGCCCGGCGACGGGGTCCCCTTTCGCCGAACCGGGCACGGGCGGGCTGACCGGCAGCAGCAACGGCAACGGCCAGTCCACGACCAGCTCCGCCGAGACGTTCACCTTCCCGCTGCCGACGCGCAGTTCGGGTTCGCACAGCACCGAGGAACCGGCCGCGGCCTCCGACACGACGGCGCCGCCCGAAGCTCGTGGACGCACCGTCATGCGACGCAACGCGATGGGAGTGGCAGCCGTGCGAGTCGCGGGCCGTCTTGCACACACCGAACTGCTCGAGGAGCACCTCGCGTCGGCGAGCAGCCACTCCGCCGACCCGACCGTGGACGCCGACGAACTGCTGGCGCTGCTCGGCGAGTACCTTGTCGCGGCCGGGTTCGAACGCCCCGAGATCCACGCGAAGCTGAACGGCCAGTCGATCGTCGTCGACCTGCGTTCGCCCTCGACCGCGCGCTGACTCCTGCCGCCGGGCGCGGTCAGGGCCACAGCACCTCACGGATCCACCGGTCCGACTCCCGGCGGTACCGCCGGCGCACGTGCCTGCGTCCGGCGTCCGCCTGCCAGAACTCGACACTGTCCGGGACGATGCACCATGCCCGCCAGGTCGCCGACACGAAGTCGGGGTCGGCCTCGATGCGGGCCACCGCCGCCGCGACCACGCGTTCGTATTCGGCGGGATCGTCCAGCACCTCGCTCTGCCTGCTGGCGGCCGCCACGGCCCGCGCGGTGACCGACCGTTCGCGGAAGTCGCGTGCGGACAGCGCCGGCACCCCCTCGATCACGGTGCCGCGCACCCGCACCTGCCTGCCCTGCTCGCGCCAGTAGAACGACAGTGCGGCAACGGGATTCGCGGCCAGATCACGCCCCTTCGGTGAGCGGGTGTCGCCCGAGAACCAGAAGCCCTGCTCCGTGACGTCCTTGAGGAGCAGGAAACGCGCGTCCGGATTGCCGTCGGCGTCGACGGTCGACAGCGCAGCGGCGTGCGGTTCCGGAACACCGGCTTCCGCGGCCTGCTCGATCCAGTCGAGGAACAGCGCGGTCGGTGAATCCGGCGGCGTGTCGACGGGCGCAGGCGTCGCACCGCCGAGTGCGGGCAGGGCGCGGATCCATGCGCGGGTGTCCGGAAACGACGAGCGGTCGGGTGCAGTCGGCATGTTCGGCATGTGCCGACACTAGCCGCGGCCCGGATCGTTCAGTCGGACACGGCCGGATCGGCAGGCCCCACCAGCATCCAGCGATGCCCGAACGGGTCGATGAGGGTGGCGTTGCGGTGTCCGTGCCCCTCCGAGATCCAGCGTTCCACGGTGCCGCCGGCGTCGCGGGCACCCACCAGCACGGCGTCGGGGTCGTCGACGGACAACATCAGGCTCACGGACGTCGACCCGGACTCCGGCGCGGTCAGACCCATCTCGGGGAATTCCTCGGCGAGATAGATCATGCCGGTCGGCAAACGCAGTTCCGCATGACCGACCCGGCCGTCGTCCATGACGATCGGCTCACCCACCACCCGGGCGCCGAACACCTTGGAATACCACTCGATCGCCTCGACACCGCGCCGCACCGTCAGGTACGGCAGCGCGCCGGGAACGGGGACTTCCGGCAACGTCGTCACCTCCCAGTGTCCGTGATGCACCCGCGTCCCAGTGTGCCCCCTCAGGCGGACGCCGGAGGTTGCAACATCGCCCACTTGTTGGAAGTGAGCCGGAAACTCGGGAAATCGGACAGCGCCGCAACCGATTCCCAGGTGCGTTCGTACCCGGTGTGCGTGATCCGCCAGTTGCCGTCGGCGCACCGAAGGTAACGGTCGTGGTAGTAGGCGGACCCGCGCAGCAGCATGCCGTCCTCGGGAATCAGCGTGGTGTCTGCGAGAAACCACACGCCGACCGCGGTGTCACCGGTGACGGTGATTTCGGGTTGGCCGCACTGATGCTCGGTGATGACGTGTGTCCCGAGGGTGTTCTCGAGGAAGGACACGAACGAGTCACGGGAGTCGAACGTGAGGTATTCGCTGTACGTCGCGGTGACGTCCGGGACCATCGTGTCGGCGAACTCCACCCACGACTTCGTGTCGAGTGCACGTGAGTAACGGTGCTTGAGCTGCTCGATCTGTTTGATCGCTTCGAGATCCATGACCCCCGCCTCCTGTGCAGCGACATGCAAACCCTGGACTGCAGATTAGTCCGAGAATCTGCAGGTTCGCGTTGGATTCCCCCGTTTTGCCCGGATCATGCATATTCAGGCCGTGATCCGGGACACGAAAAGGTTACGAAATGACTGCATGGCCTGCGCTCCAGCACACACTCCACACTACCTTAGGCAAGCCTCACCTTATAGTGGTGCAACCCTCCGGGGCATGTCCGGAGCCGTGACGGTCGAATCCCATTGCTGCACAGTAGTTTCAGTGAACGTTGCCGCCCCGGGTCGCACGGGCGAGCCGACCGCACCGAACGTCGGACACGATTGCCGTGACCCCGAATCCCCAGATAGCTCGGCCCGCGCTGGCGTGACGCGCTACCAGCGCAGGTCGCCGCCCGCGACGTCGTCGGCCAGCGACCGGACGTAGTCGAGTTCGGCGGCCACCACCGCCCGGCGGTACTCGTCCTCGACGAGGAACAGTCGCGGGAGAACCGTTCCGGACTCGGCGAGGCCGGCATCGAGCCCGGCCAGTTGCCGTTCGAGCGAGGCGATCCGCGTACGCAGGGCGTCGAGCGCGTCGCCGGAGTCGAGACTCGGTAGGAACGCCAGCGCGGCAGGGAATTCCGGGAATTCGCGCGCCGGTTCCGCGACCATCTCGCGCAGCCAGCGCGTCAGCGTCGTCGCGCCCGGTGCGGTGAGCCGGTACGTCGTGCGCTCGGGTCGATTCTCGGCCCGTTCCGTCGCCGCGACCTCGATCAATCCGTCGCGCAGCAGGCGTTCGATCGTCTGGTACACGCTGTTGCGCTGAGCGACGTTGACGACCTCGTCCTTGTGTCGCTCCTTGATCAGTTGCTGCATGCGGTAGGCGTGCATCGGCTCTTCCGACAGCATCGACAACACGGCCATCGCCAGCACGGATCTACGCGGTGAGGACATTTGCCGAGCATATCGGTCGAACACTGTTAGTCATTTTATGTATAGTCTATTTATGACTAAGCAGGTTGTGATCATCGGAGGAGGCATCGCCGGCCCGGTCACGGCGATGGCCATGCAGAAGGCCGGACTCGATCCCGTGGTGTACGAAGCGCACGGTCACGGCGCCGACGGTGTCGGCGCGTTCCTGACCCTGGCCACCAACGGCCTGGAGGCACTGCACCTGCTGGACCTCGATCGCCGGGTCACCGGGCTCGGGATGGGCACCCGCAGGATGCGAATCGTCAGCGGAACCGGGAAACGCCTGGCCGAATTCGACAACGGTGGACTCACCTCCTTCGGCACGCCGTCCCGGACGCTGCGCCGCACCGACCTCTACCGCACCCTGCGCGACGAAGCACTCCGGCGCGGCATCCGCATCGAGTACGGCAAACAACTCCGGGACGCCCGCCAGGGCGACGATCGGGTGCACGCCGATTTCGCGGACGGCACGTCCGCGGACGGCGATCTGCTGGTGGGCGCCGACGGGCTGTGGTCGCGCACCCGGTCCCTCCTCGACCCGCAGGCGCCCGCACCCCGATATCTCGGCCTCCTCAACACCGGAGGATTCGCGACCGGCCTCGCCCTGGACGGTGAACCCGGCGCGGCCCACTTCGTCTTCGGCACCCGGTGCTTCTTCGGCTATCTGATCCATCCGAACGGCGACGTCTGGTGGTTCGCCAACCCCGGGCGACGTACGGAACCGACGGCCGCGGAACTCGCCTCGATCACGCCGGAGCAGCAGCGCGCCGAACTGACCGAGTTGTTCTCGCGCGACGCCGGGCCCGCGCTGCAGATCATCGACGCCACCGAGCACATCATCGGCAGCTGGAGCACCTACGACCTTCCGACCGTGCCGACGTGGCGCAACGAGCGGATGGTGATCATCGGGGACGCGGCGCACGCCACGTCACCGTCGTCCGGGCAGGGCGCCTCCATGGCGATCGAGGACGCCGTCGTGCTCGCACGATGCCTGCGCGAGCACCGGGACACCGCCGTCGCCCTGGCCGCGTACGAGACCGCACGACGCGCCAGGGTCGAGCGAATCGTCGCCCAGGGCAAGCGAAACGGCAGCGGCAAGGCACCCGGACCGGTCGGGCGCGTCGTCCGCGACCTCACCCTGCCGACCGTCATGCGGATGATCGGCCGCCGCGACAGCCTGCGCTGGATGTACGACTACCGGATCGAGTGGTGACCGGGCGGAGCTAGTCCAGCTCGGCGACCAGTTCCATCCACTGTTCCTCGGTGGCTTCCTTCTCCGCGACGACCTGCTTGAGCTCGGCGTCGAGCTTCTGCAGCTTGTCCGGATCGGTGGCGGCCTCCGCCAGCTTCTCGTGCAGCGTCCGTTCCCGGTCGTCCAGCTTCGCGACGGCGCGCTCGAGACGCGACAGTTCCTTGCGCGCGGCGCGTTCGGCGGCCCCGTCCCGCACCTGCTTGGGCGCGGACGCACCGGTCGCCGTCGACGCCACCGACGGTGCGCCGGTGTCGACCATCTTCGCCCGTCGGCGCAGATAGTCCTCGATGCCGCCGGGCAGGTTCGTCAGCTTGCCGTCGCCGAACAACGCCCAGGTGGAGTCACAGATGCGTTCGATCAGGTACCGGTCGTGACTGATGACGACCATCGTGCCCGCCCAGCCGTCGAGGATGTCCTCGAGTTGCTGCAGGGTGTCGATGTCGAGGTCGTTGGTCGGCTCGTCGAGCAGCAGGACGTTGGGCTCCGACATCAGCACCCGCGTCAGCTGCAGCCTTCGACGCTCGCCACCGGACAGGTCGCCGACCGGGGTCCGTTGCCGGGCGGGGGTGAATCCCAGCCGTTCGGCGAGCTGCCCGGCCGACACCTCCTTGTCGCCCAGCGTGATCCGCTCGGCGACGTCCTTGACGGCCTCGAGCACCCGCATGTTCGTCGGCAGGTCGTCGAGTTCCTGACGGAGCCAGCCGATGTGCACCGTCTGGCCCTGGATGCGTTTGCCCGACGCCGGCGCGATCTCCCCGGCGAGCGTGCGCAGGAGCGTCGTCTTGCCGGAGCCGTTGACGCCGACCAGACCGACACGCTCACCCGGAGCCAGCCGCCACGTGAGGTCGCCGACGAGTACCCGGCCGTCCGGCGTCTCCAGGCGCGCGTCCTCGAGTTCGATGACGACCCTGCCGAGCCTGCGCTGCGCGAACGACGCCAGCGCCACGTTGTCGCGGGGCGGCGGGACATCCGCGATCAACGCCTCGGCGGCCTCGATCCGGTACTTGGGCTTGGACGTGCGGGCGGGCGCGCCGCGCCGCAGCCACGCCAGTTCCTTGCGGGCGAGGTTGCGGCGGCGTTCCTCGGCGGCGTCGGCCTGCCGGGAACGCTCCGCCCGGGCGAAGATCCAGTCGTTGTAGCCGCCCTCGTAGCTTTCGACCCTGCCGCCCACCACTTCCCACGTGCGGTTGGCCACCGTGTCGAGGAACCACCGGTCGTGGGTCACGACCACCAGCGCGCTGCGACGGCCGACGAGGTGCTCCGCCAGCCACTGCACGCCCTCGACGTCGAGGTGGTTGGTCGGCTCGTCGAGCACCAGCAGATCGAGGTCCTGGACGAGCGCGGCCGCCAGCGCGACGCGCCGCCTCTCGCCACCGGACAGTCCGTCGACCGACACTTCGAGACCGAGGTTGTCGATGCCGATCCCGGCCAGGATCGACCGGATGCGGGCGTCGCCCGCCCACTCGTGGTCGGCGACCCCGAGCGGTCCGAGCACCACGTCGCCGACGCTCGAGCCGGGCGGCAGGACGCCGCGCTGGGTCACGACCGCCATGCGCAGGCCGCCGACCCGGCTGACACGTCCAGAATCGGGAGACTCCACCCCGGCGAGCACCTCGAGCATGGTGGTTTTGCCACCGCCGTTGAGGCCGACGACGCCGATGCGTTCGCCTTCCTGCACTCCGAGGGATACCGAATCGAGCAGCGGCTTGATGCCGAAGGACTTCGATACCTGCTCGAGATTGATCAGATTCGCCATCAGTGCGATCCCTCCGCCGCGTCGTTGATTATTCGGGCGCCCGGTACGGGTCCGCTGGCGACTCGCACCGTGCGACACACCCCCGCACCTGCGAGTTCTGCGCTGACACGGACCGCGGCATCCGCTTCAGCACATAGAAAGGCACAGGTCGGGCCGGACCCGGAGACGATCCCGGCCAGGGCGCCCGCCGCGACCCCGGCTCGCAGCGTCCGCCGCAGTCCCGGATTCAGCGACAGCGCGGCCGACTGCAGATCGTTGCCCAGCAAGGGAGCCAACGTGGCAGCGTCGCCCGTCGTGAGGGCGTGCATCAGATCTTCGGGTCCGCCGAGTCGCGGCGGATTCCCGTCGGCACGCAGCCGGTCCAGTTCCCGGAACACGGTCGGGGTGCTCAAGCCGCCCTTCGCGAGCGCGAGCACCCAGTGGAACGTGCTGCGGGAGAGCACCGGCAGCAGTCGCTCGCCGCGTCCCGTCCCCACGGCGGTGCCGCCGTGGAGGGAGAACGGCACGTCGCTGCCGAGTTTCGCGGCGAACCCGTCGAGTTCCTCGCGCGACAGGTCGAGCTGCCACAGCGCGTTCAGACCGACCAGCGTCGCCGCGGCGTCGGCGCTGCCGCCGGCCATCCCGCCTGCCACCGGGATGCCCTTGTCGATGGCGATCTCGACGTCCGGACGCCGCCCCGACTCGGCCGCGAGCATCTCCGCGGCCTGCCACACGAGGTTGCCGCTGTCGGTGGGCACGACGCGGGCGTCCTCCCCGCGGACCGTCACCGACAGCGTCTCCGCCGGGACCACGGACACCGTGTCACCGAGCGAGAGCGCCTGGAACACCGTCTTCAGCTCGTGATAGCCGTCGTCACGCAGGTCCCCGACGGCCAGATGCAGATTGACCTTGGACGGGGCCCGGACGACGACGGGGCGAGGAACGACGGAAAGCACAAGGGTAGAGCTTAGGCGCTCCCGGTACGGGTGCGGAAATGCGCACCATCACGCACTTTGCCGCTCACGTGCGTCACAGGTGCGGGCCGAGCCGGGTGGTGAGGCTGCCGCCGCGGGCGAGGGGCAGACGCGTCCGCGCCGACCGGATGTCACCCGTGACTTCAGCCGGCCGGTCGTCCGGGTACCGCAGTTCACTGGTGACGGCCGCCGGACCGTCCAGCACATCGTGCGAGACGGTGCCGACGCCGAGTTCCAGCTGGTGCCGGAGCAGCGGCAGGTCGCCGAGATCGGCGTCGGTGACGCCGACCCAGCGTCCCGCACTCTCCCCCGCCCGCCCGATCTGCACCCGTTCACGCAGCAGCACCGTCGCCGACTCGGCGAGGGTGACCGTCGTCTCGACGCGATGCTCCGCGCCGCCCGCGATCACGGTGGGTTCCAGTGCGCAGTCGAGCACCCCGTCGTCCCCGACCTCCACCGACCACCGCGCCGTGGACAGCACCCGACCGCGGCCGGGCAGCGCCAGGGACGCCGCGACGCTGCGCAGCGTCAGCCGGGCACCCGGCAGCACCCGGACGGTGATGTCCCAGTGGTCGCCGCCGAGCGGGGTCGCGGCGGTGCCGATCACGTGGACCGTGTCGCGACCGGTGATCCGGGCCGCCAGTCCCCCGGCCGCGGAGATCCGCGGACTGCGGTCGGGGGACGCGACGATCGTCAGTTCGGTGCGCACTACGGATGCACGGCGGCGAGCGTGCGCACCTGCTCCCGCACCCATGCCAGCGCCGGTCCGGACGACGGGTCCTCCGTCAGCGAGATCAGCACGGTGGGCCGTCCCTCGCGTACCTGCTCGGCGTCGCGGCGCATCACCCCGAGATCGGCTCCGACCATCGGGGCGAGGTCGGTCTTGTTGATCACGAGCAGATCCGAGAACGTCACACCGGGTCCGCCCTTGCGGGGAACCTTGTCACCGCCGGCGACGTCGACGACGAAGATCTGCACGTCGATCAGGCCCGACGAGAATGTCGCGGTGAGGTTGTCGCCGCCCGACTCCACCAGGATCAGGTCCAGCTGCGGGTTGGCCGCGATCAGGTCGTCGATGGCGTCGAGGTTGGCGGTGATGTCGTCGCGGATCGCCGTGTGGGGGCAGCCACCGGTCTGCACGGCGGCGATGCGTTCGTCCGGCAGCACGGCGTGGCGACGCAGGAAGTCCGCGTCCTCGGTGGTGTAGATGTCGTTGGTCAGCACGGCCAGCGACAACTCCTCGCGCAGTTGCCCGCAGAGCGCGGCGACGAGCGCGGTCTTGCCCGACCCGACCGGACCCCCGATCCCGATGCGGACCGGTTCCCCCGCCACCCGGACTCGCCGGGGTCGGTCGTGGTGGTGGTCGTGCGGTTCACCGTCGATGAAATGTGGTGGCATGGTTGATTTCTCCTCACTGGGTACAGCGGTGTCACGACACGAACAGAGGGCGGTCCCGCAGAACGTGCCGTTCGGCGACGACGTCCAGGAACGGGTCGGACACACTCGCCAGCCCGGTCACGCACCGGTCCGCGATGTCGTCGCACAGGTCGGCCAGCGCGAACGTGCACGCGGCGACCTGTGCGGGATCGAGAGCGAGCAGACGCTGCGCGGCGATCGCGGACCCGGTCATGGTGGTGTACACGAAGACCAGCGCCGCCTCCCGCGGTCCGACCCCGGTGACGGCCCCGACCACCCCCGACACCACCGGCAGGTGCGGGCGCGGTCCGAGCGGCGACCAGTCGTTTCCGGGCCACGTGGTGCGGGCCAGCCGCAGCAGGCCTCGACCCTGCGCCCGCGACGACGACCGCGCCGCCGGGGACGGGGTGCGCGCGTCCATCTCGGCGTCGGCGCGTTCGGCGGTGAGCCCGCCTGCGCACACCGCCGCGGTGACCGATCCCCCGACGAGCCCGGCGGTCCGGATCCGTCGCCGCAGGAACGCTTCCGTCGTCGCGACGTCGCGGACCACACCACCGGCGACGGCCTCCTCGATGCCGCCCGAATGCACGTGGCCGCCCGTGGGCAGCCGCGAGTCGGCGAGCGACATCAGGTGAGCGAGGCGCATCAGAACAGAAAGTATCGCTGGGCCATCGGCAGTTCCGCCGCCGGCTGTTCTTCCCACACCTCGCCGTCGATGCGGACGGTGAACGTGTCGGGGTCCACCTCGATCCGCGGCTGCGCGTCGTTGCGCGGCATGTCGGCCTTGCCGCGCGACCGCACGTTCGCGACCGGCACCAGTCGCCGGTTCAGGTCCAGCCGATCCGCCAGACCGTCCTCGAGGGCGTGCGGCGCGACGAAGTGCAGCGACGTGGCGGCCGCGGCCTTGGGGGCCGCCCCGAACATCGGACGGGGCAGCACCGGTTGCGGAGTCGGTATGGACGCGTTGGCATCTCCCATCGCGGCCCACGCGATCATCCCGCCCTTGATCACCGCGTGCGGCCGGACCCCGAAGAACGCCGGATCCCACAGCACCAGGTCGGCGAGTTTGCCCACCTCGACCGACCCGATCTCGTCCTCCAGCCCGTGCGCGACGGCGGGGCAGATCGTGTATTTCGCGACGTAGCGCTGGACGCGCTGGTTGTCGGCGCCGCTGTCGCCGGGCAGGAAACCGCGCCGGCGTTTCATCACGTGCGCGGTCTGCCAGGTGCGCAACACCACCTCGCCGATCCGTCCCATCGCCTGCGAGTCGCTGCCGATCATGGAGATGGCGCCGAGGTCGTGCAGCAGGTCCTCCGCGGCGATGGTGGACGGCCGGATGCGGCTCTCCGCGAACGCCAGGTCCTCCGGGATCGCCGGGCTCAGGTGGTGGCACACCATGAGCATGTCGAGGTGCTCGTCGAGCGTGTTCACCGTGTGCGGCCGGGTCGGGTTGGTCGAACTGGGCAGGACGTTCGGGTGCGCGGCCACCGTGATGATGTCCGGCGCGTGGCCGCCGCCGGCCCCCTCCGTGTGGTAGGCGTGGATCGCCCGCCCGGCGATCGCCGCGATCGTGTCCTCGACGAAACCGGCCTCGTTCAACGTGTCCGAGTGCAGCGCGACCTGCACCCCCGCGGCGTCCGCGACGGTGAGGCACGCGTCGATCGCCGCCGGAGTCGAACCCCAGTCCTCGTGCAGCTTGAACCCGGAGACCCCGCCGCGCAACTGCTCCCACATCGACTCGGAGTTGACCGTGTTGCCCTTGCCGAGCAGGGCGATGTTCATCGGCCAGCCGTCCAGCGCCTCCAACATCCGGGCGGTGTGCCAGGAACCGGGGGTGACGGTGGTGGCCTTGCTGCCCTCGGCGGGGCCCGTGCCGCCGCCGATCATCGTCGTGATGCCGCCGCCCAGCGCCTCGTCCATGATCTGCGGGCAGATGAAGTGCACGTGGCAGTCGATACCGCCTGCGGTGAGGATCTTGCCGTTCCCGGCGATGATCTCGGTCGACGGGCCCACCACGAGATCGGGGTGCACGCCCGACATCGTGTCGGGGTTGCCCGCCTTGCCGAGCGCCACGATGCGCCCGCCCCGAATACCGACGTCCGCCTTGATGATTCCCCAGTGGTCGACGACCACCACGCCGGTGATCACCGTGTCGGGCGCGCCCTCGGCGCGGGTGGCGCGACCCTGACCCATGGACTCGCGCAACACTTTTCCGCCACCGAACACCGCTTCGTCGCCGGCCAGTCCCGGTCCGCCGCTGCGGTCCTCGGTGATCTCGATCAGAAGGTCGGTGTCGGCGAGCCGGATGCGGTCGCCGGACGTGGGACCGAACAGCTCCGCGTACCGTGCGCGGCTGAGATCGGTCATGACGCGTCCAGCTTTCCGGGAGGAGTGAGGCTCAGCCCGTGCACTTCCCGGGTCCCGCGCAGCGGCACGAGTGAAACCGTCTGCGCGATACCAGGTTCGAAACGCACCGCGGTGCCCGCGGGAATGTCCAGCCGCAGCCCGTGGGCGGCGGAACGGTCGAACTGCAGCGCGTGGTTGGCCTGCGGAAAATGAACGTGGCTGCCGACCTGCACCGGCCGGTCACCGGTGTTGACCACCGCGAGTTCGGTGCGAGGAGAACCCTCGTTGAGCTCGATCACGCCCTCGGCGCAGAAGATTTCACCTGGAATCACGGTCACCCCTACGCGATCGGATCATGGACGGTGACGAGCTTCGTGCCGTCCGGAAACGTGGCCTCCACCTGCACGTCGTGCAGCATCTCCGGGACACCCTCCATCACGTCGGCGCGGGTGAGCACCTCCCGGCCGGACACCATCAACTCCGCCACCGACCGGCCGTCGCGGGCCCCTTCGAGGATGTGATCCGTGATGAGGGCCACGGCCTCCGGGTGGTTCAGCACGAGTCCGCGTTGCCGGCGCCTACGCGCGAGTTCCGCGGCATAGCTCAGGAGCAGACGCTCCTGCTCGTGGGGCGACAAGCGCATGTGTCCTCCTGCGGTCGGTGCGTCGCAATACTGCCACGAACTGCACCCCGCCACCGCCCACGCCCGCAGTGGCCGCCGTCCTCACCCCGCCGTTCTCACCCCGGAAACACTCGTGACACGAACCCGTCACAGTGCCACCCTAGCGTCTCTCCATGACCGTCTCCCCCGCCGCCCGACGGCGACGCCTAGTCACAGTCAATAGCTGGCGGGGATGCCGAACACCCTGATCGCGTCGCGGTACATGCCCAGTTGCTGGTCCTTGGTCAGCGGCATGAATTCGGCGATCAACTGACCCGCGCTGGTAATCGCGCTCATCGCCCCGACCACCGGCAGTCCGGCGACGTTGAAATCGACCGTTGCCCTGCGGATGTGATTGGCCGACGTCACGAGGATCGCGCCGCCCGCACCGAGCGAGCGGGCGAGCGGAACCGAGTTGAGCGCGTTGCCCACCGTCGATCCGGCACGATGCTCGGGGTGGATGCGCTGTGCAGGCACACCGTGCGCCTGCAACCAACCCTGCATGGCGGCCGCCTCCGTGACGCCGTTCTGCGGGTTGCCGCCGGTGACGATGATCGGCGATATCGGCGAGACCCACGATTGGACCATCGCGGCCTGCAGGCGGTTGACCAATTCCGGCCGCATCGTGCCGTCGGGCAGCAGACCGAACCCGAGGACGATGATCGCGGTGGACGGACCCTGGATTGCCGGAAGCGGGTTCGGGGGCGTGAACGAGGCGATTCTGATCGCGTTCAGCATCCCGTCGACGCCGGCGCGCATACCGCCGTCCGCCGCGCCCAGCCGGGCGAGCGCGGCCTCACGGGTGATCAGATCGCCCGCGGCGTCGGCGTAGATGGCCTGCAACGCCAGCGCGTTCGTGTCGCCGGGCTCTCCGGCGACGGCGCCGCCGATGTCCGCGAGGGCACCGCGGGTGTCCCCCGCGGCGAATCTGCCCTGCGCGCTGTTGAAGAGGTCCGCCGCCGAGGCGGACGCGGTGGCGGTGGTCGAGACCGCCAGCGCCAGGCAGAAGGCGGTGGTCATGACTGCGGCGAGCAGGGCCCTGACCGCCGAAGAGATGGGTCGAGCACGGAAGTGCGTCACGCTGAGACCTTTCCGTCGGATTTTTCACGAAGTACTCATGCGATGGTCCGTGGAGCGTCGGCGCCAGTGTAGTGACACTCGTGGGGCTGGTGGGAAAATCGTTACTCACCGTTATCTCCCGCCGATAGAGGACAGAAGATGTCCTCTATCGATGGCATCCTGAGGTGCATGCGGGAAACCTCGGCACGACTCCTCCGGCTGCTCTCCCTGCTCCAGACCCGAAAGGACTGGTCCGGGGCAGAACTCGCCGACCGGCTCGGCATCACTCCGCGCACCGTCCGGCGAGACGTGGAGAAACTCCGCGACCTCGGCTACCCGGTCGACGCGACGGTCGGGGTCGGCGGTGGGTACCAACTCGGCGCCGGCGCGGAAATGCCGCCCCTGCTGCTCGACGACGAGGAGGTGCTGGCCGTCGCGCTCGGCCTCCAATCCGGCGCCACCGGCTCCGTGGTCGGCATCGGCGAGGCGTCGATGCGAGCACTCACCAAACTCCGGCAGGTGATGCCGTCCCGCCTGCGGCACCGCCTCGAGGCGCTGCAGGTCGACGTCGTCCAGCGCGAGCCCGCGAAGAGCGCCGTCGACGCCCAGGTCCTGTCGGCCGTCGCGTCCGTATGCCACAACCACGAACGGCTCCGGTTCGACTACCGCACCCACGACGGCATCGAGAGCCGCCGCGAAGTGGAGCCGTACCGGCTCGTGCGCTCCGGACTGCGCTGGTACCTCGTCGCCTGGGACCTCGCCCGCGCCGACTGGCGGTCGTTCCGGGTGGACCGCCTGACACCCAAGATCCCGACGGGACCGCGGTTCACGCCCCGCGAACTGCCGCCCGGCGGCGCCGCCGAGTTCGTCGCACGCGGAATCAACCGGGCCGTCACCCGGATCCGCGCACGAGTGCTGCTGCACGCGTCGATCGACGAGATGGCGGTCCTCGTGCACGAAGACTGGGGAACTCTCGAAGAAATGCCCGACGGCCGGTGCGCGGTCGCGCTCGGCGGCGATTCGGTGCCGTCGATAGCCAACTGGCTCAGTGCATTCGGCGTCGACTTCACCGTCCTCGACCCACCTGAGCTGCGCGAAGAGTGCCGACGGGTGGGTGAGCGTCACCGCCTCTTCGCCGACCGCTACGGTAACGCCTGACCGAGACGCCGTTCAGCCGTCACCGCGGACCGAAAATCCCGTGGAACCGAACGATCCTGCGCGGCGTCCAACCAGGTGACGACAACGAAAGGTCGGGGTAGTCGGGGATGCAGCACACGATTGTCGAGGAGGGGCGCGCGCGGGCGCCTGCGGGGGCGGGAACAGTCGGGAAGGTGCTCGTCGGAGGCCATCTGGCGCTCGGGGGCGCCACCGTGGTGATCATGGCGTTCTCGCTGGCGTTCGTCTGCACACTGGACAACGGAGCGCAGCCGTGGACGTGGCCGGGCAGGTATTCGGCGGCCTGGTTCGTCGCCGCCGCCATCGTCGCCACCACGCTGTGGGCGCTCTTCGTGACGGGAGTGGTGATCTTCTCATCGAGGCCCCGGCGGGCACTCGGAACGGCCACGTTCTTCGTCGCCGCCGCCCTCGGAGCCGCTGCGGTGATCGGGCTGTTCGGGCCGTCGGAGAGTTCGGCGCTGCAACTCTGGCTGGTGTGCGCGATGAACCTGGGATATCAGGCAACTCACCTGCGTTCGGCATAACCGTCCACAGACGAGCCAAGGCCCCACTCTCACGAGTGGGGCCTTGCTCGAACGTCATGCCCCGGCGAACCGGGAAGTCATGGCCGTTCTCAGATCACGGTGACGCCGGTGGCCTGCGGGCCCTTGTTGCCCTGGCCGATCTCGAACGAAACACGCTGGTTTTCCTCGAGCGTGCGGAAGCCGCCGCTCTGGATCTCCGAGTAGTGGACGAACACGTCAGCGCTGCCGTCCTCGGGGGCGATGAAGCCGAACCCCTTCTCGGAGTTGAACCACTTCACGATGCCCTCTGCCATGTAAATCTCCTCTAACACAGTAACTTCTTCAGGCAACCGGCTCGGTTACCAGGGTCATTGACACGACCGTCTACGACAATTCCTGTGGAGGACGTCCAAACGCTCGCAACCATCGATTTGCGAGCGTGGGAAACACAAACACAAAACTTACGACCTCCAATAGTGAACCACACATCCGGTCGGTTGTCTCCCCCAGGGTGCGGTTCCCGCCCGTGAGTACTTATTAACCGCCCGCGGTAACAAGTACTCACGGGTGGGTGGCGGCAAGACGCACGAAGGCCGCGGCGTCGAGGGTCTCGCCGCGGGTGGACGGTGCGATGCCCGCCTCGAGCAGTCGCCGCTCGGCCTCCGCGGGTGATCCCGCCCATCCACCGAGAGCGGCTCGTAAAGTCTTGCGGCGCTGAGCGAAAGCCGCATCGATGACGGCGAACACTCGGCGGCGGTGTTCGTCGTCGACGGGCCACGGCGGTTCGGCGTACCGGTCGATGCGGACGAGACCCGACTCAACTTTGGGGACGGGCCAGAACACCGCACGCCCGACGGCACCGGCACGGCGGACGGCGCCGAAGAAGTTGGCCTTCACGCTGGGCACGCCGTAGATCTTGCTGCCTGGGGACGCCGCCAGCCGGTCGGCGACCTCGGCCTGCACCATCACCAGCGCGGTTCGCAGACTGGGAAGTTCGGAGAACAGGTGCAGCAGCACGGGCACCGCGACGTTGTACGGCAGATTCGCGACGAGAGCCGTGGGCTGACCGGGGATCTCGGACGGTTTGACCCGCATCGCGTCCGCGCCGACCACGGTCAGCCGGTCCGCGAGTTCCGGGGCACGGTCGGCGACCGTGACCGGGAGTCGCGCGGCGAGGTTGGGGTCGATCTCGACGGCGATCACCTTGTCGACGACGTCGAGCAGCGCCAACGTCAGCGAACCGAGCCCGGGGCCGACCTCGAGGACGGTGTCGTCACGTCCCACGCCGGCGGTCGCGACGATGCGCCGGACCGTGTTGGCGTCGTGCACGAAGTTCTGCCCCAGCTGCTTGGTGGGGCGCACGCCGAACTCCTCGGCTAACGCACGCACCTCGGCGGGGCCGAGCAGTGCGGCCTGACCTCGAGCGGCGGGGGGTACTTCGGCGTCGGACACCAGCCGAACTTTAACGCACGCCGAGCCTGCCCGAGCACGTCGGCCACGCTCCCCAGCCCTGTGTCCTCTGCGTCTGCGACGCGATGGCGATCTGCTCCTCGCGGGTGGCGAGGTCGGCGCGCGGTGCGTACTTGAGGCCGCCCTGACGTTCCCACGTGTTCTGGTCGAACTGGACGCCGCCGAAGAATCCGTTGCCGGTGTTGATGGCCCAGTTGCCGGTGGCCTCGCATTGCGCGAGGGCGTCCCAGACCGAACCGTTCTCGACGGGCGGCACGTCGGTGCCCGGCTTCGCGCCGACGCGGATCACCTTGGGCTGCGCCGGCGTCGTGACCGTCGCGGACACCTGGTTGCGTCCGACTTCCTCGCCGTTGACGGTGTTGACCGCGAACGTGACGTCCTGGACGCCGGGCAGTCCCGAACTCTCGACGACGGTGCGACTCTTGTTCATGGTCGGGTCCTCGATGCGCTGTTCCGCCGGAGCCAACGGCACCGTCTCGACCTTCGTCTCGGTGCGGTCGCGAGTGACGGTGACGTCCATCCCCTCGGTCAGCGGAGTGTCCGCGGCCGGGACGACGGTGTCGGCCTGCTCGAGCGGCGCGCCGTGCGCGGCGAGGAAGTCCCCGACCGTCGGCGCGGCCATGCGCACGTCGGCGACCGGAAGCGCACCGTCGGTGAGCTTGACGACGAGCGGGTTGAGCACGTCGAGTGCGGCGCCGTCGAGCGGAAGTCGCTGCGAACGGGACGCGGACACGTGCACGTCGTCGCCGAGATCGAACTGCTTCAGCGCATCCTCGACGGTGAGCGCGGTCGTCCACACCGTCTTGGGCTGCCCGTCCACCGTCAGCGACACCTCACGCGCGCGGCGCAGAACGACGGTGTCCCCGTCGGAGAGGGTCGCGTCGCGGTCCGGCGCCACTACGTCGCGGTCGGTGACCGAATACCCCGCGTCGGCCAGGGCGGCGTCGACGCTCGTGGTCATGGTGCTCAGCGAGATCGTCTCGCCGTCCACGTCGAGGGTGACGTTCTTGTGCCGGACCACGGCCATCACTCCGCCGGCGATCAGCGTGGCGAGAAGCAGGGCCACCACGGTGTACAGCAGTGGCGAGCGAGCCGAGTTGATCTTCGCGAAGGGTGACATCGGGTTCCTTTACTTCAGACCGTCAGCGGAGTCCGAGCTTGCTGGTGCAGGCGGGCCATGCGCCCCAGCCCTGCGCTGCCTGGACCTTCTCGGCGACGGAGATCTGCTGTTCACGGGAGGCGAGGTCGGCGCGGGAGGCGTACTGGGTTCCGCCGAACGCCTCCCAGGTGCTCTGGGTGAACTGCAGTCCGCCGAAGAATCCGTTGCCGGTGTTGATGGCCCAGTTGCCGGTGGCCTCGCAGTGCGCGATCGAATCCCAGGTGGAGGCGTTGGAGATGGCGAGTTCCTTCACACCGACCTTGACGAGCGCGGGTGCGGGCTCGCGGAGCACCTGCGAGCTGAGCTCCTGGCGTCCGGCCTCGACGCCGTTGACCGTCTTCACGGAGGCGGTGACGGTGCGCTCGCCGGGAACTCCGGGGTTCTCGACGACGGTCTTGCCCTTGTCGAGCGCGGGATCGTCGACGCGGTTCTCGGGCGGCGCGATCGGCAGCGTCTCGGTGCGGGTCTCGGTACGGTCGCGGGTCACGTGGATCTCGGCGCCTTCGACGACGGGTGCGTCGGCCGGGGGCACGACGGTGTCGGCCTGCTCGAGCGGGGCGCCGTTGGCGGCGAGGAGTTCGCCCACGGTGGGGGCGGCGAGGCGGACGTCGGTGAGCGGGGCGCCGCCGTCGGCGACCTTGACCAGCTTGGCGTTGACGACCTCGAGCGAGGTGCCCTCGAGCGGCAGACGCTCGGAGCGGGACGCCGAGACGTGGACGTCGTCGGCGAGTTCGAACTGCTTCAGCGCGTCGTCGACGGTGAGCGCGGTGGTCCACACGGTCTTGGGCTGCCCGTCGACGGTGAGGTCGATCTCGCGGGCCCGCCGCAACACCACCGTGTCGCCGTCGGAGATCGACGCGTCGGCCGCGGGGGCGACCGCGTCACGCTCGCTGACGGTGTATCCGGCGTCGTCGAGCGCGCCGCTGACGTCGGACGCCATCGTGCCGAGCGAGATGGTCTCGCCGTCGACGTCGAGCGTGACGGTCTTGTGCCGTGCCACTGCCAACACACCACCCACGACGAGCGTCGCGAGCAGTGCCGCGACAACGACGTAGAGAAGGGGCGATTTGGCGTTGTTGATTCTGGCTAGAGGCGACACATGAATTCCCAAGGCTGGCGGACGTTTGATCACGGTACGGTAACGAATCGGCGATGGTCTGGCAACTTTGCCGCTACAACCTGCGTTCTAGATCACGAAAAGGTTGAGATCGGGGACAGTTTTCGCTTTGCCGCGATCAAACGCTTCTGGTCCGGACCACCCTCGAAACGCAGTATCTTGCGACGTGCACCAAGAAGCCCGGAAGCGACCGGGCATTACCGACAAGAAAGCTGGGGTTCCGTGCGCAGCAGATCCGATCGACTTCTGAGACTCGTCAGACGTCCGAGAGTGCCCGCGGTGATCGCCGCGCTGACGCTGCTCGTCACACTCGTCGCGCCCGGTATCGCCGGCGCGCAGCAGCCCGCTCCGGGCAACGACTACACCATCGCCACCGACATCACGTTCGCCCCGTTCGAGTTCCAGGACGAGAGCGGCAAACTCGTCGGCATCGATATGGATCTTCTCGCCGCCATCGCCGAGGACCAGGGATTCACCTACCGGGTCAACGCCGTCGGATTCGACGCCGCACTGCAGGCGGTCACGGGCGGCCAGGCCAACGGCATGATCGCCGGCATGTCGATCACCGACGCCCGCAAGGCGACGTTCGACTTCTCCGACCCGTACTTCGAATCGGGTGTGCAGATGGGCGTGCTCGAGTCCGACGACTCGATCACGTCGTACGAGGACCTGCGCGGCAAGTCCGTCGCCGTCAAGAACGGCACCGAGGGCGCCACGTACGCGGAGTCCATCAAGGACCAGTACGGCTTCACCACCAAGTACTTCGCCGACTCGTCGAGCATGTTCGACGAGGTCCGCACGGGTAACTCGGTCGCCGTGTTCGAGGACTACCCCGTCCTCGCCTACGGCATCAAGCAGGGCAACGGGTTCAAGACCGTCACCGACAAGGTCCCCGGCGCCAGCTACGGGTTCGCCGTCGCGAAGGGCCAGAACGCGCAGCTCCTCCAAGAGTTCAACACCGGTCTCGCCAACGTGAAGGCGAGCGGCAAGTACGACGAGATCCTCGACACCTACCTCAACGCCGACGCCTCCGACGACGACAACTCGATCCTCGGCCTGATCAAGAGCACCTACCCGCTGCTGCTCGAGGGCCTGTGGCTGACGATCGTCCTGACCGTGGTCTCGATCGCCATCGCGCTCGTGCTCGGCGCGATCTTCGGCCTGTTCCGGGTATCGACCAACATCGTCCTGCGCGGCATCGGCACCACCTACGTGGACGTGTTCCGCGGCACTCCGCTGCTGGTCCAGGCCTTCTTCATCTACTTCGGCATCCCGGCGGCGCTGGACTTCCAGATGTCGGCGTTCACCGCGGGCATCATCACGCTGAGCCTCAATGCAGGCGCCTACATGGCCGAGATCGTGCGCGGCGGCATCCTGTCCGTCGACAAGGGCCAGATGGAAGCGTCCCGGAGCCTCGGCATCAGCTACCTGAAGTCGATGCAGAAGGTCGTGATGCCGCAGGCCGTGCGGACGATGATCCCGTCGTACATCAACCAGTTCGTGATCACACTGAAGGACACGTCGATCCTGTCCGTGATCGGGCTCGCCGAGCTCACTCAGACCGGGCGGATCATCATCGCCCGCAACTTCCAGTCCTTCAATATGTGGCTGATCATCGGCGCGATGTATTTCATCATCATCATGGCGTTGACGAAGCTGTCGAACCGGCTCGAGAAGAGGATCAACAAGTGACCGAGACACCGGTGACGGAGAACAAGGCCGAGGCCGCCGACCCGAAGATCCGGGTGAAGGGCCTGAAGAAGTCGTTCGGCGACAACGAGGTGCTCAAGGGCATCGACGTCGACATCGCGAGCGGCGAGGTGGTGTGCGTGATCGGGCCCTCCGGGTCCGGCAAGAGCACGTTCCTGCGCTGCCTCAACCGACTCGAGGACATCACCGGCGGCAACGTCGTCGTCGACGGCTTCGACGTGAGCAATCCCAAGATCGACATCGACCGGGTGCGCCAGCACATCGGGATGGTGTTCCAGCACTTCAACCTGTTCCCGCACATGACGGCGATCGAGAACGTGATGCTCGCGCCCGTGCAGACCAAGCGGGCCTCCAAGGAGGAGGCGCGGGCGACGGCCGTGCGGTTGCTCGAGCAGGTCGGGCTGGCGGAGAAGGCGAACGCGAAGCCGGCGAACCTGTCCGGCGGGCAGAAGCAGCGCGTCGCGATCGCACGGGCTCTGGCGATGAGCCCGGACATCATGCTGTTCGACGAGGCCACCAGCGCGCTGGACCCCGAGATGGTGGGCGAGGTGCTGCAGGTTCTGCGCGACCTCGCGAAGGGCGGCATGACGATGGTCGTGGTCACGCACGAGATGGGCTTCGCCCGCGAGGTGTCCGACCGGGTGATCTTCATGGCCGACGGGTACGTGGTGGAGGAGGGAACTCCGGAGCAGATCTTCGGTGACCCGCAGCAGTCCCGCACCCAGGACTTCCTGAACAAGGTCCTCTGACACGTGAGTGGCGAAGCGTGCCGGGGCACACTTCGCCACTCACATGGGGGTCAGACGGTGGCCGGTTCCTTCGCGGCCCACGGCAGCTTGTCGCCGAGCAGTCCGTCGACACCGAAGCGGCCCGATCCGACGACGGCGAGCAGCAGCGACCCGACGCCGAGCGCCAGGACCAGTTCATAGCCGCCCTCGCTCGCGAAGATGCCCTTGTCGATGTGCGCGATGAAGAACGCGCCGACCATGTCGAGGAACAGCAGGATCCCGAAGACCGGGACTGCGGCGCCGACGATGAGCGCGAGGCCGCCGATGACCTCGAGCCAGGTCACGACGAACGCCGAGACGCCGGGGAGCGGAACGCCCATGGCCTCGAAGCCGGCGGTCTGGCCGGCGTGGCCGTTGGTGAACGCCTTCTGCCAGCCGTGAGCGAGGAAGATGACGCCGATGCCCAGGCGGGCGACGAGAATTCCCAGGTTTCGAACTGCGGGGTTGTTCATGGATGCGCCTTTCATCGAGGTGTCCCCGCGCGACCGGGACGACCATTGGTTGAACAGGCAACGATCCTAAGTTCCCTAGGTTGAAACTTCAACTTAAGGCCTGCGGCCCTGTGCGCGCCCGACGAGTCCAGGGACTCGCTACCCGCTCACGGGCCGGAGGCCGTACACGCGCTCGGCGGTCGCGGTGGACGCTTTCGCGAGGTCGTCCGGGTCCTCGCCGCGGATCTCGGCGAGCGCCCGGACCGTGTAGGGCAGGCAGTACGGCTCGTTGGGAGCGCCCCGGAACGGGTGCGGGGTGAGGAACGGCGCATCCGTCTCGACGATCAGCTGATCCGACGGCACCAGCGGGGCCGCCTCTCGCAGGACCTTCGCGTTCTTGAAGCTGACGGTGCCGGAGAAGCTGAGGACGTAACCGGCGTCGACGCACTCGCGCGCCATCTCGGCGTCCGAGGAGAAGCAGTGGAAGATCACCGTCTCCGGCGCCCCCTCCTCCCGCAGCACCTGCAGCAGCGCCTGGTCGGCCTCCCGGTTGTGGATCATCAGCGTCTTGCCGAGCCGCTTCGCGAGGTCGATGTGCCAGCGGAAGCCGTCGGTCTGCTCGGGGACGGTGGCGCAGCCGTCGAGTTTCCCCGGCCAGTAGAAGTCGAGCCCCGTCTCCCCCACCGCGACCACCCGGGGATCACCGGCGAGCCGCTCGATCTCCGCCCTGGTCGCGTCGTCGAGCACGTTCGCCCGGGTCGGGTGGATCGCGACGGCCGCATAGACGCGAGGATCCCAGTGCGCGGCGTCGACGGCGAACTGCGCGGCCGCCAGGTCGTCGGCCACCGTGACCACCCGCTCCACCCCGACCGCGGCCGCCCGGTCGACGATCGCCGTGACACTCGCCGCGTCCGAGGCTCCACACGCGTCCAGGTGCGTGTGCGAGTCGACGAGCGGGAACAGCGGCGCAGGGGCTTCCGGGGCGGGACGGTCTTTGCTCATGCGGACATTGTCGACGCCGCCACCGCACGTGTCACATGCGGTACTTTTCACCCCGACGGGGAGGGAGCCGTGTCCATGACTTCGAGCTCGATGAACGGCCGCGTGATCGCGGTGACCGGCGGCGCGAGGGGAATCGGGAAGGAGATCGCCCGACAGCTGGCGGTCGCAGGCGCGCGGGTCGCGATCGGCGACGTCGACGGCGCCGCGGCCCGGCACACGGCGGACGAACTCGGCCGGGCGGGCGGGACGGTGGAGGGTCTCGAACTGGACGTCACCGACACCGCATCGTTCACGGCGTTCCTCGCCGCCGTCGAGGATCACTGGGGACCGCTCGACGTCCTCGTCAACAATGCGGGCGTCATGTGGGTCGGGAGCTTCGACGAGGAACCCGAGTCCGCGACGGACCGGCAGCTCGCGGTGAACCTGCACGGGGTCATCCGGGGAGTGCGTCTGGCGGCCCCGGCGATGCGTGAGCGGGGCCGCGGCCAGATCGTCACGGTGGCGTCGGCGGCGTCGAAGGTCGCACCGCCCGGCGAGTCGACGTACGCCGCCACCAAGCACGGGGTTCTCGGTTACCTGACCGGGGTCCGCGAGGAACTGCGCGGGTCGGGTGTGCAGATCTCGGTGATCATGCCCGGGGTCGTGGACACCGAGCTCGCGGCCGGGACGGCGACGGGCGCGGCGCGGCTGCTGTCGCCGGCCGACGTCGCGAAGGCGGTGGTCGCGGTGATCCGGCGTCCCCGGTTCGAAGTGACCATCCCCTGGTACGTCGGGCCGCTGGTCCGGCTGGTCACCGTGTTTCCCCAGTTCGCCCGCGACTTCGCGGTCCGGCGGATGGTTCCCGACCAGGTGCGGTCCACGGACAAGTCGGCCCGCGCGGCGTACGAGTCGCGCACCGTCACCGGCGAGGACGGCGCCGGCCCGGGCTAGATCCCGAATCTGCGCGTCACGAAACGGCGGCGCGCAGATAGAGTGGTCGCACCATGAATGCTGCTGATTCCACCGCCTCGCGGCCACCTTTCTATCTGACGACGGCGATCGCGTACCCGAACGGCGTCCCCCACATCGGCCACGCCTACGAGTACATCTCCTCCGACGCCCTCGCACGGTTCAAGCGCCTGGACGGGTTCGACGTCTTCTTCATGACGGGAACCGACGAGCACGGTCTGAAGATGCAGCAGACCGCGGCCAAGGAAGGCATCGACGTCCGCGAACTCGCCGCGCGGAACTCCGATGTGTTCGAGGCCATGGACAAGACGCTCAACATCTCCTTCGACCGGTTCATCCGCACGACGGATGCCGACCACGAAGAAGCCAGCAAGGCGATCTGGCAGAAGATGCTCGACAACGGCGACATCTACCTCGACACGTACTCGGGCTGGTACTCGGTCCGCGACGAGGCGTTCTACACCGAGGCCGAGACCACGCTGCAGGAGGACGGTTCGCGCCTGTCCACCGAGACGGGTACCCCGGTCGAGTGGACGGAGGAGTCCACGTATTTCTTCAAGCTGTCCGAGTACCAGGACAAGCTGCTGGCCCTCTACGACGAGAATCCCGACTTCATCGCGCCCGCGACGCGGCGCAACGAGATCGTCAGCTTCGTCAAGGGCGGCCTGAAGGACCTGTCGATCTCGCGGACGACGTTCGACTGGGGCGTCCCGGTGCCCGATCACCCCGAGCACGTGATGTACGTGTGGGTGGACGCCCTCACCAACTATCTGACCGGCGCCGGATACCCGGACACGGACTCCGAGCAGTTCGGCAAGTTCTGGCCGGCGAACCTGCACATCATCGGCAAGGACATCACCCGGTTCCACACCGTGTACTGGCCGGCGTTCCTGATGTCGGCGGGGATCGAGTTGCCGAAGCGGGTCTTCGTGCACGGGTTCCTCTACAACAAGGGCGAGAAGATGTCGAAGTCGGTCGGCAACGTCGTCGACCCGGTCGCCATGGTGGAGCAGTACGGCCTCGACGCCGTGCGCTTCTTCCTGCTCCGCGAGATCTCCTACGGCCAGGACGGCAGCTACAGCCACGAGGCCATCGTCACCCGGATCAACGCCGACCTGGCGAACGAACTCGGCAACCTCGCCCAGCGTTCGCTGTCGATGGTCGCGAAGAACTGCGATGCGCAGGTTCCGACACCGGGCGAGCTGACCGAGGACGACGCGGCGATGCTCGCGCAGGCGGATGCGCTGCTGGAGCGGGTGCGCGCCGAATACGACGTCCAGGCACTGCATCTCGCGCTGGAGGCGATCTGGTCGGTTCTCGGCGAGACCAACCGGTACTTCTCCAAGCAGGAGCCCTGGGTGCTGCGGAAGACGGATCCGGAGCGGATGGCGACGGTGCTGTACGTGACGCTCGAGGTGGTCCGGATCGTGGGCGTCCTCGTGCAGCCGGTGATGCCGGACGCCGCGGAGAAGATCCTGGACCTGCTGGGTCAGAAGAGCGACGCGCGGCAGTTCAACGACCTTCCGACGCGGATCGTGGCGGGCACACCGCTGCCTGCGCCGTCGGGCGTGTTCCCCCGTTACGTGGAGGACTGATTCACGCGGGGTCCACATCTTGTCGGACCCTGCGTGCACACTCTCCGCATGACGCCGAATAGAACATACATTCGATCTCATCACCGTGGATTCGGGAACGGAGCGCGCGTGTTCGACGACGAAGTGAGCCCGCAGGCCGCAGCGGCAGTCCACACCCTGATGGGTGAGTTGTCGGGCGCATACGAGCGTGGGTGGCAGCCCGCCGACGTCGTGCATCTGGCGCGGAGATCGAAGGAGCCGTCCGACGCGGCGCTGGCGGCGGCCCTGGTGCTGCACGAGGCGGAGCGCACCCGCGCCGCGCACCGGGCGCCGCGGGACTGGGTGGAGCAACTGCGCACCATCGGCGAGCAATACCCGGGCGCGTCCCACCTGGCGGCGCGGGTTCCGGTCGACGGTCCCGACGTTCGGGCCCTGGCCGCCGGACTGCTGTTCGAGGACCCGTACCACTCCGTCTACCAGCTGACCGACCTGTCGCTGTCGTGGACGAATCTGCCCGGCTGGACGGTGCTCACTCCTCCGCCGTCGACGTGGCCGGTCGTGCGGGTCGCCGACCCGTCCGCGGCGATGCCGGGCGAGGCCGCGGCCGACGCGAAGGTGCTCAACAGGATTCGCGGGCTGCTCGCCAAGGCCGAGGCCACCGATTTCGCGGAGGAGGCGGAGATCTTCACCGCGAAGGCGCAGGAGTTGATGACGCGCTACGCGATCAACGCGGCGCTCCTCCACACCCAGAACGGGGTGGGCAACACCGCGGTGCACAGTCGCCGGATCCACCTGGAGAATCCGTACGTCAAGGAGAAGGTGCACCTTCTCACGGAGATCGGCGACTCCAACCGGGTGCGCACCGTGTGGTTCAGCTCGCTCGCCATCGCGACCGTGGTCGGCACCCCCCTCGACCTCCAGCAGGTCGACATGCTCTTCACCTCCCTGCTGGTGCAGGCCACGCGCGCAATGCAATTCGCGGACGCCGACAGTCGCAGCGGTTCGCGCACGACGTCGTTCCGGAAGGGTTTCCTGGCGGGCTTCGCCAGCCGCATCGGGCAGCGGTTGCGCGACGCCGACAGCCGGGCCACGGCCGACGCCGCCGACGAGGCGTCGATTCCCGTCGCCGATCTGCTGCCGATCCTGGCCACCAAGTCGGAGGCCGTGGACGCCGAGTTCGACCGCCTGTTTCCGCGGACCAAGAAGGCGCGCGGCCGGGCTGTCGACGCCAACGGCTGGTACGCCGGGCAGGCGGCCGCCGACGACGCGTCGCTGGCACCCGGGGAGCGTGCCCTCCGGCGGTAGCGCCCGCCTGCCGCCTAGTCCTTCCGGGACGCCAGCACCGTTTCGTAGAGTTCCCGCTTCGACACGCCGGTGGTGGCGACGAGCGCGCACGCGTCCTTGAGCCGGGTGCCGTCGGCGACCAATCGCTCCACCTCGTCGACGAGGTCGGCGGGGTCGGACGCGACGGGGGTGGCACCCTCCACCACGACGGTGATCTCGCCGCGGACGCCCTCGGCGGCCCACTCGGCGAGTTCGGCGAGGGTGCCGCGGCGGACCTCCTCGTAGGTCTTGGTCAGCTCCCGGCAGACGGCGGCGCGGCGGGTGCCGCCGAGCACGTCGGCGGCGTCCGCGAGGCAGTCGGCGAGCCGGTGCGGCGCCTCGAAGAACACGCAGGCGCGTTGCTCGGTGACCAGGGCCTGCAACCACGTCTTGCGCTGACCCTGCTTGCGGGGCGGGAAGCCGTCGAAGCAGAACCGTTCGACGGGCAGCCCGGACAGCGCGAGTGCCGTCGTCACCGCCGACGGTCCGGGCAGGCACGTCACCGCCAGATCCTCGGCCACGCACGCCGACACCAGGCGGTACCCGGGGTCGCTGACTGACGGCATGCCGGCATCGGTGACGAGGAGAACGGTCTTGCCGGACGCGACGTCGGCGACGAGGGCTGGCAGCCGGGCCGTCTCGACCTGGTCGTAGAAGCTGACGACCTTGCCGGTGATCGTCACCTCGAGCGCGGAGGCGAGGGCCTTGGTGCGGCGGGTGTCCTCTGCGGCGACGACGTCGGCCGTCTCGAGCGCCGTACGCAGCCTCGGCGAGGCGTCACCCACGTCCCCCATCGGTGTTGCGGCGAGCACTAGGCGACCAGTCATGACCCACAGCCTACGATTGCGGCGTGACGATGCTGACGGACGAGCGAGCGACGCCCTCCGCACGACAGCCGTCCATGGTCGGACCGGCGCCGCTCGTGCCGCCCCCCGACTACGGTCCCGTCGACCGTGCCCGCGGCTGGGTGGTGACGCTGTTCGTCACGGCGATCGCGGCGATCACGCGGTTCACGATGCTCGGGTACCCGACCGACGCGGGCACTCCCGTGTTCGACGAGAAGCACTACGCGCCGCAGGGCTGGCAGGTGCTCACCGGCGGCTGGCTCGAGGACAACCCGGGCTACGGGCTGGTGGTGCATCCGCCGATCGGGAAACAGCTGATCGCGATGGGCGAGGCCATCTTCGGCTACAACGGCTGGGGCTGGCGGTTCGCATCCGCCGTGGCGGGCACGATCATGGTTCTGCTGGTGATCCGGATCGTCCGCCGGCTCACGCGGTCCACTCTGATCGGCGGTCTCGCCGGGATCCTGCTGGTCGCGGACGGGGTGACGTTCGTCTCGTCCCGGCTCGGCATGCTCGACATCTTCCTGGCCCTGTTCGGGGTGGCGGCGCTCGGCTGCCTGATCGTGGACCGCGACCAGGTCCGCGAGCGGATGGCCCGGGTGTACGCCGAGGGCCGGATCGGTGACAGCGAGTGGGGTCCGCGGCTCGGTGTGCGCTGGTGGCGGTTCGGCGCCGGGATCATGCTGGGCCTGGCGTGCGGCACCAAATGGTCGGGCGTCTACTTCATCGTGTTCTTCGGGCTGCTCAGCGTCGCGTTCGATGTGGCGGCCCGACGCGCCTACGGGGTGCGCCGCCCGTGGTCCGGGGCCGGCGTCCGCGACGTCGGCCCCGCGCTGTACGCGCTCGTCGTCGTTCCGCTGTTCGTGTATCTGGCCAGCTACTGGGCGTGGTTCGCCAGCGAGACCGGCGTGGACCGGCATGCCGTGGGCAACGAGATCGGGACGGGCGGCACCTGGTCGTTCGTGCCGGCAGCGCTGCGGTCGCTGTGGTACTACAGCGGCAACGTCCTCCAGTTCCACGCGGGCCTCACCAATTCGGCGGGCAATCACCACCCGTGGGAGTCGAAGCCGTGGACGTGGCCGATGGGTCTGCGCCCGATGCTGTACTACTTCGCCGAGGGCGATCACGTCACCGGTTGCGGGGCGTCGAGTTGCGTCAAGGCCGTCATGCTCGTCGGGACGCCCGCCATGTGGTGGCTGGCACTGCCGATGCTCGCGTGGGCCCTGTGGCAGTCCGTGGTGCGGAAGGACTGGCGGTACGCCACCGTCCTCACCGGCTACGGCGCCGCGTTCCTGCCGTGGCTGACCACGCTGGACCGCCAGATGTACTACTTCTACGCGGTGGCGCTCGCGCCGTTCATGGTGATGGGAATCGCGCTCGTGCTGGGCGACGTCCTCGGAAGCGCGCGGGCGTCGTTCGAGCGCCGCACCACCGGCCTGCTCGCCGTCTGCCTCTATGTGGGGCTCGTGGTCGCCAACTTCATCTGGTTGTGGCCGATCCTCACGGCCGTCCCGATCACCCCGGAGACGTGGCAGCACCAACTGTGGCTGCCCAGCTGGCGCTGACACCGTAAACGAGTCGAGCCGCCCGGGTCCGGTGGGACCCGGGCGGCTCGCAGACTGTTTCTCTAGCGGGACGAGATCCGGTCGCGACGACGCTTCGCCGCCACCCTCCGCATCTCCCTCCGCATTTCCCGGCCGTCGACGATCATCTGGTCACGGGACAGATCCTTGTACAGCGAGAAGCACAACCCGATCATCACGATGACGAACGGCGCCGCAGCGATGATCGTCATCGTCTGCAGTCCGTCGAGTGCGGTGTCGCCGCCGGTCCACAGGATCAGCGCGGCCACGCCACCGGTGAGCACACCCCAGAACACGACCACCCAACGCTGCGGTTCCAGTGAACCGCGCTGAGACAGGGTTCCCATCACCATCGAGGCGGCATCGGCGCCGGAGACGAAGAAAATCCCCACGAGGACCATCACCAGGACGGTCGTGATGCCGGTGAGCGGCAGGTGGTTGAGCATCCCGAACAGCTGACCCTCCTGGGTGTCCTGCCCGGCGAGGTCGATTCCGTCACGCTGCTCGCTGATTCCCGCACCGCCGAAGATCGCGAACCACACGAGGCTCACGGCGCTCGGGACCACGATCACGCCGACCACGAACTGCCGGATGGTGCGGCCGCGGCTGATGCGGGCCAGGAACATGCCCACGAAGGGGGTCCAGGAGATCCACCATGCCCAGTAGAAGATGGTCCACGAGGACAACCATTCGCCGGTGGCCGGATCGGACGACGCGCCGGTGCGGGCCGACATCTGCGCGAGCTGCGCGGCGTAGGCGCCGATCGTGGTGGGCAGCAGGTTGAGGATCAGGACCGTCGGTCCGACGACGAACACGAACAAGGCCAGGACGACGGCGAGCACCATGTTGGTGTTGGAGAGCCACTGGATTCCCTTGGCGACACCCGACACGGCGGAGGCCACGAACGCGAGGGTCAGCAGGGCGACGATCGCGACCAGCAGGAACGTGCCGACCTCCGACATCCACCCGACGACCTGGAATCCGGAACCGATCTGCAGTGCGCCGAGACCCAGCGAGGCGGCGGTCCCGAACAGCGTCGCGAAGATCGCGAGGACGTCGATGAACTTGCCGATCGGCCCCTCGGCGCGGCGGCCGAGCAGCGGGATGAACGCGGAGCTGAACAGCTGCTTGCGACCCTTGCGGTACGAGCCGTACGCGATCGACAGTCCGACCACCGCGTACATCGCCCACGGGTGCAGGCTCCAGTGGAACATGGTGGTGGCCATCGCAGTTCCGATGCCACCACTGGAACCCGGAGGGGGTGTCACGTAGTGCGCGAGCGGTTCGGCGACACCGAAGAACATCAGTCCGATGCCCATTCCGGCGCTGAACATCATCGCGATCCAGCTGACGGTCCGGAACTCGGGCTTCTCGCCGTCCTTGCCGAGCGGAATCTGCCCGAACTTGCTGAACGCGAGCCACAGTGAGAAGAGGACGAACCCGGACGCCGACAGGACGAACAACCAGCCCATGTCGGTGACCAGCCAGTCGAGCGCCTTGCCGGTCGTAATGTCGAGATTGTCGGGCGCCGCGAGCCCCCAGACGACGATTGCCGAGACCGCGGCGGCGGCGGCCGAGAACACGACGTGATCGGTGCGAACACCGACCCGTTTGAGCCCTCCGCCGACGGCCGCGTCAGCGGTGTCGGAACCTTGATCAGGCAGATCAGTATTCATTGCCATGAACAACTACGTTGGTCATTTTCGATGGCAAAAGCAAGCTAGCCCATCGCTTCACACCGAATCGAGACCCGCCGAACGGTATCGTTACGCTGCGGTTTTGCCCCATCCCGAGCCTCTTCCGAGGAGCCCGTCGATGCTGAGGCGTCCGGCACCGATCACAGCGAGTAACAGTGACCCGACGCCGAGTGCGACGACGAGTTCGTACCCGCCGTTCGCAACGAAGACACCCTTGTCCGCGTGCACCAGAATCAGCGCCCCGAGCATGTCGAGGAACAACAGGATTCCGGCGATCGGTGTGGCGATGCCCACGATGAGAGCAAATCCACCCGCGAGTTCGACAGTGGCGGCCGCAACAGCCGAGATGTCGGGCCGCGGGACGCCCATGTCGGCGAACGACGCCTGGGTGGCCTTCACTCCGTAGTCGAAGAACTTCTGCCAGCCGTGCGCGACGAAGATCACGCCGAGCCCGATCCGGGCGATCAGTAGTGCGAGGTCACGGAAGAGTGCGGAGGCCATACAGAGCGTCTACCTTTCTGTGGTCACACTTCTGGATGTGGCGCCGTCCTCATTCGGCGCCACGAAGAGCGGACTGCACGAAGCCGAGGATCTCCTCGTCGGACACCCCGAGCTTGCGCAGTTCCTGCACATACCCTGTTGCGGCCTTCTCGGCTCCGGCGCGAATGGGGTCACCGCCGCTCGCGATGAATGTGCCCTGCTTGCCTCGGGTTTCGATGACACCCTGCTCGCCGAGTTCCCGGTAAGCCTTGGCGACCGTGTTCGGTGCGAGGCCGACCTCGACGGCGAGCGCACGGACCGTGGGAATCTTCGTTCCCGCAATCAGTTGCCCGCTGCGGACCTGCTCGATGATCTGCAATCGCAACTGGTCGAACGGGGCGGTCGACGAATCGGGGTCGATGTCGATGTCCACGGCCGGCGCCACCTCCGTTGTTCCACGCGTTGTATCAGACCGTAGTTGCGCGGTTGCGGCGCCGCAATGGTTACAGCGCGGCGACGGCGTCCTCGATCGGCGTCGGACCGGACGTCAGCATCAGCGTCTTCTTCGCCGTGTTCGGGTGGTCCAGGAGCGCCGCGACCACGGCTGCGACGTCGGCGCGCGTGACGGTGCCGCGTTCGAGGGGAGGCGCGGTGAGCGTGACGTGACCTGTCGGGTCGTCGTCGAGCAGACCACCCGGACGGAGAATCGTCCAGTCGAGGTGGGTGCGGGCGCGCAGATCTTCCTCGGCTGCCGTCTTCGCGACCAGGTAGGCGGCGAACACGTCGTCGGTGCCCTCGGGGATCGGCTCACCCGCCCCGAACGAACCGACCTGAACGAATCGCCGCGTCCCCGCTTTTTCGGCGGCGTCGGCGAGCAGCACCGCGGCCCCGCGGTCGACGGTGTCCTTGCGGGCGATTCCGCTGCCCGGACCGGCACCGGCCGCGAACACCGCGGCGTCCGCACCGGCGAGGGTCTTCGCGACGTCGTCCGCGGTCGCCGTCTCCAGATCGATCACCACCGGTTCGGCGCCGAGTGCCGCGACCTCGTGCTCGTGGTCGGGGTTGCGGATCAGCGCGACCGCACGGTCACCGCGGGCGGTGAGGATCTTGATGAGGTGACGGGCGATCTTCCCGTGTCCACCCGCGATGACGATGCGCTGCGGAGCCGCGTCCCGGTGCTCGGCCATGATCGATCTCCCTCTTTCGTCGACTGGTTACGAGTTGCTACCCATGGTTCAGCGCTCGGTGCGGGCGCATTTGTTCCCCGGGTGCAGAATGTCGGATATGGCGAACACCGCGACCATCTACCACAACCAGCGCTGCAGCACGTCCCGCACGGTCCTCGGACTGATCCGGGACGCGGGCATCGAGCCGACCGTCGTGAAGTACCTCGAGACCCCGCCCTCGCGGGACGGATTGCGCAAACTTCTCGACGACGCCGGCCTGAAACCGAGCGAGGCCATCCGCAAGAAGGAGGCCGTCTTCAAGGAACTCGGGCTCGCCGAGGCGTCCGAGGACGAACTACTGGAAGCGATGGTGGACAACCCCATCCTCATCGAGCGACCGATCGTCGTGACGGACAAGGGCACCGTCCTCGCCCGCCCGGCCGCGAAGGTCGGCGACATCCTCTAGGCCCTCCGGGCCCGTGCGTGGTTGACGAGTCCCTGCACTCCTTAACCACGCACGGGCGGCGGAGCCGCCTACAGCGGGTCGCGGGCGACCGGGCAGGACATGCAGCGGGGGCCGCCGCGGCCCGAACCGAGTTCGGAACCGGCGATCCGCAGTACCTCGATGCCCGACGCCTCGAGCCGGGCGTTGGTCTCGACGTTCCGTTCGTAGGCGACGACGACGCCGGGTGCGAGTGCGAGCGTGTTGTTTCCGTCGTCCCACTGTTCACGTTCGGCGGTGACGTTGTCGAGTCCGGTATCGATGACGCGCAGTTTGCCGATGCCCATGGCCTCGGCGGCGGCGCTCAGGAACGGGTCGGCCCCGCGGATCGACACGCCGTTGTCCTCACGGTGAATGGTGAACGCCGACAGCGTGTCCTGGATGATCGGGTACATCACCACGGCGTCGTGGTCGACCATCGTGCACACGGTGTCGAGGTGCATCGACGCCCGGGCCTGCGCGATGGGCACCACCAGCACGGTGTGCGCCAGTTCGTCCTCGAAGACGCTGCGCGCCAACGCCTCGGCTCCGGCCGGTGTGGTGCGTTCCCCCACTCCGACGGCGACGACGCCGGGCGCCAGGAGCAGGACGTCGCCGCCTTCGACGGGGGCCGTGTGGGATTCGTAGGCGCGCCGCGCGCCCCGGAAACGCGGGTGGTGGGCGTAGATGATGTCGGTGAGGGACGTTTCGCGGACGCGGGCGGGCAGTGCCAGCGAGGTGATCGCGACGCGCGGTCCGATCCAGAACGACGAGTCACGGGTGAACAGCAGGTTGGGCAGCGGGTCGATGACGAAGTCGCCGCCGTGGTGCATGCGACGGACCAGCGACGCCGTGTTCGCGGCGACGGGGAGTTCGTCGAACGTCATGCCCGCGGTGAGGATGGTCGAGAGTTCGGGCGCCGGGACGCCGCGGAGGTGCGCGGCGAGTTCCTGCGCCAGGGTGTGGCCCAGCTTCCGGGGGTCGACGGCCGCGCCGATGCCGTGGATGCGGGCGGCTCCGCTGGCGCGGAGTGTCTCGCTGAGCAGGTCGGACAGCAGCAGGACCTCGACGCCGCGGCTGCGCAGGAGGTCCGCGAACGCGTCGTGCTCCTCCTGTGCGCGGTCGACCCAGGGCAGTCCGTCGAACAGCAGTTGGTCGTTGTTGCGGGGTGTCAGCCGCTTCAGTTCGTCCCCGGGCCGGTGCAGGAGGACGGCACGCAGCTGCCCGACTTCGGAGTTGGCCCCCAGCGGTACAGAACCCGACGCGTTCATGTCTAGACGGTAATGCCGGCGGGCCCGGCAGGCACGCTCAAACGCTCCCGCCGCCGACCGTGTCCCTCGGCCCCGCAGGCGAGTACCGTGAAGCGGCGGAGGTATCTCATGGACGAGAACTCGACTCTCTCGCCGGCGCACACGGATGCGACGGCGAGTTCGTCTGCGACCACACCACCGGTTCCGTCCGTGCCGCCCGCCCTGGCGCCGTTCGCCGGTCTGTGGCGTGGCGAGGGCGAGGGTGCGTACCCGACGATCGACGACTTCGCGTACACCGAGGAGATCGAATTCGCTCCCACCGGTAAACCGTTCCTGGCGTACCGGTCTCGGACGTGGGAGGCGGGCACCGGGCGGCCGTTGCACTCGGAGTCCGGGTATCTGCGGGTCGTCGCCGAGGACGAAGCGGAACTGCTCGTCGCCCAGCCGACCGGATTCACCGAGATCCACCGCGGTCAGATCCGGGAGGGGATCATCGAGTTGTCGATGGTGGCGCTGAGCGCGTCCCCGGACGCCAAACCGGTGCACAGCATCCGACGGCAGTTGTCGGTGCGCGGCGGCGACCTCACGTACGACCTGTGGATGGCACACGACCTGACTCCGCTCACGCACCATCTCCACGGTCATCTCCGCCGCGACTGACCTCGAGTATTGTTCAGGTAACCCGGTGAAAGGTTGCCTGTCGTGGAGATGCCCGAGTGGAGAGCGAAGGAACTGACGCCGGGACAGCTGTCGGAGCGCAGTGGCGTCGCGGTGTCGGCGTTGCATTTCTACGAGCGCGAGGGGCTGATCACCAGCAGGCGGACGTCCGGCAATCAGCGTCGCTATCGCCGGGACACGCTGCGGCGGGTCGCGTTCATCCGCATCGCCCAGCGGGTCGGGATTCCGCTGGCCGAGATCCGGGACGCCCTCGCGACCCTCCCCGAGGGCCGCACCCCGAACCGGAAGGACTGGGAGAAGCTGTCGACGCGGTGGCACGCCGATCTGGATCAGCGGATCGAGCAGCTGATCCGGCTCCGCGACAACCTGACCGGCTGCATCGGCTGCGGGTGCCTGTCGCTGGGGAGTTGCGCGATCGTCAACAGCCACGACCGGCTGGGCACGGCGGGGCCGGGTGCCCGCACGCTGGACGTCGAACTGGACGGCCCCGCCCCGGGGGCGTGAGCGTCAGCGGTCGCCGAGCCACTTCTCGATCGCGTCGCGGTCCTGCCCGACCATGTCGCCGACCAGCTTCCTGACGAGGGATTCGATCTGCCCCCCGACGAGCGGGATCTTGACCTGCACCGATCCGGAGACGTCGAGGACGGTGACGTCGCCCGACGCGCGGAGCACCGACGTGCAGTCGATCTTCACGGGGATCCCGGTGGAGCTGCCGCTGATCCGGCCGTCGGCGTGGTCTCCGTTGAGTGCGCCCCATTCGTCGGCCCGCTCGACCTTCAGTTCACCGGAGACGACCTTGCGCACGAACCCGGGGAGGGAGGACGCGCCGATGGTGTCGCGCATCGTCGCCGTCAGCGTGCCGGGGCCGCGGCTGTCGTCGAGGGTGAGCTTCTCCGGCGCCTCCTCGAACCGGTGCTGCCAGAACGCCCGGTCCGTCACCGTCGCGTGCACGCGGTCGATCGGGTACGCGACCTGTTCGGAGTAGTCGAAGCTTTTCGCCATGACGGCAGCCTACGACAACTCCGTGAGCGGCGAAGGAGTCCAGGGACTCGTCAACCACGCACGGGCGCGGAGCGCGAATCCGCCGGAACCAGGGACGCGATCTGCGGGGCGGGTCCACACTGGAAAAGCAGCAGCTGAGGGCAACTCGAGCAACCGAATGAGGGTGGGTATGGCCGACGGCGAACCTCTGATACCACCGAGTGCCGTCGACGTGGATTTCTCCGACGTCGCCTGGGGAGCGGACCGCACGATGTCCGACTTCGAGACCGGGATGTGGCGGATGGAGGAGGTGCAGCCGAAGCTGCGCTCACCGATCGTCGCGGTCGACGTCCTCGACAAGCCCCCGGACTGGGAGCGGCTCGTGCGCGCCCACGAATGGGCGTCGCACATGGTGCCGCGCATCCGGATGCGGGTGGTGGAGCCGACGCTGCGGCTGGGCAACCCCATGTGGTCGGTCGACCCCGAGTTCGATCTCGACTATCACCTGTCGCGGGTGCGTCTGCCGGAGCCCGCGACGTTCGACCACGCACTGCGGATGTGCAGGCACATGGCGACGGAGCCGTTCGACCGCGCCCGGCCGCCGTGGAGCGCGATGCTCATCGAGGGACTCGACGACGGCCGCGCCGTCTACGTGGTGAAGACGCACCACAGCATCACGGACGGTCTCGGCGGCATCCAGTTGATGACGCTGCTACACAGCAGGCGTCCCGAACCGTCGCCGGACAAACCGGATCGGCCTGCGCCGTTGCCGGAGCAGATGTCGGGTGGCGGCGCCCTGCTCGAGCAGGCACTCGACAACGTGCGCAGCACCCCCGGCCGTCTCGGCGGCCTGATCCGCGGCGCGGTGCGGACGGCGATGACGGTCGTCGGCGACCCGGTGGGCAGTGTCACGGAGGTCGCCGGTTACGCGAACTCGATCCGCCGGGTGGTGACTCCTCCCCCGACCACGGGTTCGGACCTGCTGCGCGACCGGGGGCTCGGACGCTGGTTCGGCGTGCTCGAGGTGAGTGTCGACGAACTACGTTCCGCCGCCCACGTCGCGGGCGGGTCGTTGAACGACGCGTACGTGGCGGCGCTGCTGGGCGGGTTCCGGCGCTATCACGAATCGTTCGGCCACGACCTCGAGACGATTCCGGTGGGGATGCCGGTGAGTATGCGTTCGGCGTCGGATCCGACCGGGGGCAACCGGTTCGCGGCGGCCCGGTTCGCCGGACCGGTCGGAGAGCGCGACCCGATCGCACGGATCAAGAAGGTGCGCGCGATCATTCTCGAGTTGCGCCAGGAACCGGCGCTCGGTCTGCTCGATTCCGCCGCCCCGATCCTGGTCCGGATCCCGACGGTGGTGCTGGCCAACTGGTACCTCTCGCAGTCGACGGGCCTCGATCTGCAGGCCAGCAACGTCGCAGGCGTGCCCGTGCCCGTGTATCTGGCGGGTGCCCGGATCGAGCGGATGTTCCCGTTCGGCCCCGCCCCCGGCTGCGCGGTCATGGCAACTCTGGTCTCCCACGTCGGCACGTGTTGCATCGGTGTCAATCTCGACACCGCCGCCGTGACCGCACCGGCGCGGTTCATGTCGTGCCTGCAGGAGAGTCTCGACGAGATCGTCGAACTCGGCCGCGGGTGAAAGGAAAGGCTGGCGCGATGGACGAGCAGACGACACGGCCACGGGTCTATCTCATCGAGACGATGAGCGACATGGAGGACGACGTTCTCCGCACGTGGCTGGAGCGGCAGGCGAACGACTCCGGTCAGCCGCCGCCCACCGTCCGCGTCACCGACCAGGCGCTCGCCGATCTGGCACGGCGGAAGGACGATCCGCTGCTCACCCCGCTCCGGGTGGTGTGGCTGCCGAAGGAGACACATCCGGACGGCGCGCAGCGATTGCGGGAAACGCTGTCGCTGCGCGATCCGCTGCACCCCGGCCAGAACACACAGCGCCGGGTGATGCGCGACGACCCGGCCCGGTGCCAGGTCTTGGAGGGCGACCCGGCCCCGCTCAGCGACCTCGAACGCCGGCTCGCCGAGAACGGCGGTGGGTCGCTTCCGGATTTCATCCGCCGCCAGGCGGCGCTGACCCTCGAGCGGGCCGAGCGCACCGTGCTGGGCACGCAGTACAAGGTGTCGAGGTTCGTCGTCGACGAGATCACCGACGCCAGCCGGTACCACGACGGCACGCACGAACTGTCGGCCCAATTGAATCTCCCCGTCGCCGAGGTGGACCGCCGCGCCCGCGGGGCGCTGGACGAGATGGTCGCCGCCCAGAGCCGCCGGGCCATCACACTGTGGGATCAGTTGGGCCGCTACTTCTCCCGCGCATACCGTCTCGACGTCGACACCACCCGGCTCGGCGACCTGCGGGAGCTGAACAAGGAACATTCCCTGGTGTTCCTGCCCAGTCACCGCTCGTACCTCGACCCACTGGTGCTGCGGCCGGCGCTGATCGCGAACGACCTTCCGCTCAACCACGTGATGGGCGGTCTGAACATCAACTTCTGGCCGATCGGACCGATCGGCAAGCGCAGCGGCACCGTGTTCATCCGCCGGAAGATCGAGGGCGACGAGATCTACAAGTGGACGCTCCGCGAGTACATGCGCTACCTGCTCACGAAACGGTTCAACCTCGAGTGGTACATCGAGGGCGGGCGCAGCCGCACCGGGAAGCTGCGGCCGCCGCGGTTCGGCCTACTCAACTACCTCGCGAAAGCGTTCCGGGACAGCGGAATGTCCGACGTGTATCTGGTCCCGGTGTCGCTGACCTACGACCAGCTGTACGAGGTCGGGGCGATGGCGGCGGAGGCGCACGGCCAGGCGAAGAGCAAGGAGAGTCTGCGCTGGCTCTTCGGATACGTTCGGGCGCAGGGGCAACGGCACGGTGTCGCGCACGTCAACGTCGGCAGGCCGATGTCGCTGGCAGACTATCTCGCCCAGGAGGACGACCTGCGGCTGGCGGTGCAGAAGACGGCGTTCGAGGTGTGCCATCGCATCAACGAGGTCACCCCCGTCACGGCATCCTCACTCGTCATGCTCGCGTTCCTCGGCATCGAGGACCGGGCGCTTACCGTCGACGAGGTCGGTGCCATTCTCGGGCCGCTCGTCGACTACATCACGGCGCGCTCGCTGCCGACCGCGGGCGACGTGGATCTGACGGATCCGCAGGTGATCCGCAAGGCCGTGCGCACCCATCTCGACTCCGGGGTCCTGAAAAGTTTCGGCCAGGGCAGCGAGAGGGTGTTCTACCTCGGGCGCGACCAGCATCTCGTGGCAGCGTTCTACCGCAACAACACCATTCACTTCCTGGTGATGAGGGCGATCGCGGAGATGGTGCTGCGCGCCGCCGTCGATCAGCAGTTCACCGACCCGCTCGAGGACGGATGGAATGCGGCACTCCGCATCCGCGACCTCCTCAAGTTCGAATTCTTCTTCAGCGAGAAGGACAGCTTCCGGAAGGAACTGCGGGCCGAACTGGACCTGATCGACCCGGCGTGGGAATCGAATCTGGGCGACCCTCAACATGCGGCGAACCTGTTGTCCGGGATGCGTATTCACCTGGCGCACCGGGTTCTGCAGCCGTTCCTGGAGGCGTACGCGGTGGTCGCGAGTCAGCTGCTGCGCACTCCCGTGGACCGGAAGTTCGACGAGAAGGCATTCATGACGGCGTGCCTTGCGCTCGCCGAACAACGACGGCTCCGGCAGCAGATCGGGAGCAGCGAGTCGATTTCGGCCGAACTCTTCACGACCGCGCTCAAGCTGGCGCGGAACCGGGGACTGGTCGAACCGAACGCCGAGAACATGGCTGCCCGGCGGGTCGAGTTCGAGGCCGAACTCCAGACCTTGATCGACCAGGTGCTCCGCATCCGGGCCATCGCGCACGAAAATCTGGACCAGATGGGTGGTAGGTGAGTAGATGAGCGATCTCCGCAGTCTCCACGACGACATCGCGGCCGCCGTTCCGGGTCCGGCCACCCTCGCGGCGTTCGACCTGGACGGCACGTTGATCAGCGGGTACTCCGCGAGTGTCGTCTACCGGGACCGCCTGCGGCGCTTCGACATCAGCGTCGCCGAGCTTCTCCGCACCACGAACGCCGCGGTGGAGACCCGGTTCCGGGGCGCCGACGTCGGCAACCTGATGCGCATCGGCGTGCAGAGCCTGGCCGGGCGCATGGAGGACGAGATGCAGGAGTGGGGGCAGCGGCTGTTCCGGCAGGAGATCGCGAGGATGATCTTCTCGGAGGTCCGCGGCCTGCTCGCCGCGCACCGGCACGCCGGCCACCGGGTGGTGATGGCCACGTCCGCCACCCCGTATCAGGCGTTGTCGGTGGCCGCCGACCTCGACATCGAACCCGAGGACGTGCTGTGCACCCGGCCCGCGGTCCTCGACGGGATGCTCACCGGGAAGCTCGACTCGGCGCCGCTGTGGGGGCCGGCCAAGGCCGAGGCACTGCGCGAGTACGCCGTCAAGCACGACGCCGATCTGGGTGACAGCTTCGCGTACTCCAACGGCGCGGAGGATGTTCCGATGCTGAAGTCGGTGGGACATCCCGTGGCGCTGAACCCCGACCGCAAACTGGCGGCCACCGCGCGGCAGAACGGGTGGCCGTCGGTGAATCTGCGACCTCCCGAGAGCGGCGCCGACCCGATGTCCATCGCCCGGACCACCACCGCGATCGGCGCGCTGATGGGCGCCGCGGTGTTCGGCGTCTCCGCGGGCCTGCTCACCCAGAACCGGCAGACCGGCGCCAACCTGGTCGGCAGCTTCGGACCGGATCTCGCGCTCACGATCTGCGGCGTCAACGTGCGTGTCAAGGGCAAGGAGAACGCGTGGTCGGCCAGGCCCGCGGTCTTCATGTTCAACCACCAGAGTTCGCTCGACCTGCTGGTGATCGGCAGCGTCATCCGGCGCGACGTCACCGGCGTCGCGAAGAAGGAGGCCGCGCGCGACCCCCGGTTCATTCCCGTGGGTGCCCTCCTCGACGTCGCCTACATCGACCGGTCGGACAGCGCCAAGGCGCGGGCGGCGCTCCGCCCGGCCGTGGACAAACTGCAGTCCGGCATCTCCATCGCGATCGCCCCCGAGGGCACCCGCTCACCGACCCCGCGACTCGGCAAGTTCAAGAAGGGCGGATTCCATCTGGCGATGCAGGCAGGAGTGCCGATCGTGCCGATCGTCATCCACAACGCCGGCGAACGGATGTGGCGGAACTCGCTCGTCGCGCACCCCGGCACCGTCGACGTCGACGTCCTCGCGCCCGTGCCGACCGACGGCTGGGACCTCGCGGACCTCGACCGGCACGTCAACGAGGTGCGCACGCTGTTCGAGGACTGCCTGCACGGCGGGCACCGCTGACGAAGTTCTGCGTTCCGGCCTTCACACTGCCGGTGAATAGGAACGGCGCCATCGATCGCCGCCTACTACGCATATCGCTCCGACACCCTCGAAAGGTTTCACAATCCGCGTAGTCGACTACGCGCGACGGGCCGCGGGCCGTGCGGGAGAGTCGACGTACACCGGTGGAGCGTCGATGGGAGTGAAACCGTGAGCGAGACCAAGAGTGCCGACCCTCTCGACCGAATAGCTGTGCGGCGCCATCAATTTCGGCTCAGCATGCTGGTCGCCACGATGGCCGTCGTCGGCACCCTGATCGGTTCCGTGTCCGGAGGGGCGTTCACACTGCTGAACACGTCGAATCAGGTGGAGGCGACGGTGAACCAGTCCTCGAACGAGTTCCTGCGAACACAGCGGCAGCAGATCTACACGGAGTTCCTCACCGCGGCCAACGAGGTGCGCACCACCGCGGGTTCCGTGTCGGTGGCATTCGACCACTTCGACGGCCCCGACCTCTCGGGCGTGATGCTCGAAATCCTCGGGCCCCTACCGCGGCAGAATATCGTGCTCGGCTCGAAGTTCGCGGCGGTGGAGTTGATCGGATCCGGAGCGGTAGTGGAATCGGCACGGCGAATGGTGGTCGAGTATCTGGCCGGCGCCGAGACGATCGGCTGGCTGAGCAACGACTTCGCGGCAGATGATGTCGTGTCAGCGGACGCCCTGTCCACCCGCCAGCAACAGTTCGCCGACCACTTCCAGTCCGGGAAGAGCGCCCAGGAAGACTTCCTCACCGCGGTGCGAGGCGAACTCGGCATCCCCGAGCGCGGTGACCGGCCGTAACCGGACCGAATCGGCTCGCCAGGATTCCGCTCGGTGGGCACGATGGGGAGATGCCCGCGACCGGTCCCGCATCCACGCAGCAGGCGCACGAGCCTTCGCTGCTCCCCCGCATCTGGGCGCTCCTGCGCCCCTACCGGGGGTAGCTGGTGCTCGTCGCGGCCGCGATCGTTGTCTCCTCGCTGCTCGGCATCGTGAATCCGTTCCTCACGAAGGCCGTATTCGACCGCGCACTGTTCCCCACCGACGGCAGCGGCGTGCATCTGACGCTGCTGCTGTGGCTGGTGGTGGCCATGATCGTGGTGACGCTGGCGGGTTCGGTGATCGGCGTCGGACAGAGTTACCTCACCACCAAGGTCGGCAACCTGTCGATGGCGGATCTCCGGGAACGCCTGTTCGCCCGTCTCGAAAAGATGGAGCTGGCGTTCTTCACCTCCACCAAGACCGGCTCGATCCAATCGCGTCTGGCCAACGACGTCGGCGGCGTCCGGTCGGTGCTCACGTCCACGGCGTCGAGCATCCTCTCGAACGTCGTCACCGTCACGGCGTCGCTCGTCGCGATGCTGCTGCTGTCGTGGCAGCTGACGCTGCTCGCGGTAGCATTGCTGCCCGGTTTCGTCTATCTGCAGCGGCGGGTCGGCGCCCAGCGGCGGGTTCTGGCGCGCAAGACGCAGGAGTCGTTGTCGGACATGACCGCGATCACCGAGGAAGCACTGAGCGTATCGGGTATGCTGCTGACGAAGGTGTTCAACCAGGCCGACACCGAACTGGACCGGTATCGGACCGAGAACGCCCGGCAGACGGAACTTCAGGTGCGCCAAGCCATGACGGGGCAGGGCTTCTTCGCCGTCGTGAGCTCGTTCATGGCGATCACTCCCGCTCTGGTGTACCTGCTGGCCGGGTATCTCGTCAGCGGCGGTTCCGCGGCGCTCTCCGCGGGCACGCTCGTCGCGTTCTCGACGCTGCAGGCCAGATTGCTGCAACCGCTGGTCTCGCTGATGCGGGTCACCCTCGACGTCCAGACGTCGATGGCGTTGTTCCGCCGCATCTTCGAGTACCTCGACCTGCAACCCGCGATCGTGAACCGGCCGGACGCCGTCGAACTGCCCGCGGACTCACCCGGGCGGGTGGAACTGGACGACGTGTATTTCGTGTATCCCGCGCCCTTCCGCCTGGCCACCGCGGATCCCGACCCGGTGGCTCTGCGCAGCCTGGGCCGCGGCGGTGGGGGCGGCATGCGCGGCGTCGCGACCGTCGCGCCGCGGCTGCCGGCCTCGGCGGCACCCGAAGCCGCACCGGCGGAACGTCGCAGCAGGCGCTGGGCGGTCGCGGGCACGTCGCTGGAGATCGAACCCGGTCAGCTCGCGGCATTCGTGGGACCGTCCGGCGCAGGCAAGACCACGCTCTGTTACCTCGTGCCGCGCCTCTACGAGGTGGACAGCGGCGCCGTCCGGGTCGACGGCCACGACGTGCGCGACCTGACCATGAGTTCACTCGCCGACGCGGTCGGAATGGTGACCCAGGACCCGTATCTGTTCCACGCCTCGATCGCCGACAACCTTCGGTACGCCAAGCCGGACGCGACGGATACCGAATTGCAGGCGGCTGCCGCGGCCGCCAACATCCACGACCGCATCCTCGGATTCGACACCCTGGTCGGCGAAAGAGGATTCCGCCTGTCCGGCGGCGAGAAGCAACGCCTGGCCATCGCCCGGGTGCTGCTGAAGAATCCCCGCGTACTGATCCTCGACGAGGCGACGTCCGCGCTCGACACGGTCTCCGAGCGACTCGTCCAGCGTGCCCTCGGCGAGGTGATGCGCGGACGCACCACGCTCGCGATCGCCCACCGGCTGTCCACGATTCAGCACGCCGACGTGATCTTCGTGTTCGACGAGGGAACACTCGTCGAACGCGGCACGCACACCGAACTCCTTGCGCGACATGGGTTGTACGCGCGCCTCCACGCCGAGCAGTTCGGGGCCGGGCAGGTCGAGTGCCGGTGCACCGACGGCGTCCGGTTCACCGACGGCACCGTACTCCGGGCCGGCGAGGCCTAGCCGTTACAGGAACTTGCTGAATTGGTCGTTCGCCCGTTGCATCACGAAGTCGTACGGCGGCGAGAACTTGCGGGCCCACCAGTAGCCGAACCGGATGTCCGGCGACGTGTACACCAGATACCGGTCCTTCTTGATGCCGGCGATGATGCAGGACGCCACCTTTTCGGGCGTGACAGCGCGCTTCTCGAAGCGGTGGATCGCCTTCTGGATGCGTGGATCGTCGCGGTCGACGCCTGCGATCTCGACGGTGCCCACCAGCGGCGTCTTGACCGCACCGGGAACCACGAGACTCACGCCGATCCCGTGCCGTTTGAGGTCGAACCGCAGGACCTCGGACACTCCGCGGAGCCCGAATTTGCTTGCGCTGTACGCCGCATGCCACGGGAGCGCCAGGAGTCCGGCGGCGGAAGAGACGTTGACCAGGTGACCGCCGCGTCCCGCCCGCACCATCGGGGGCACGAAACTCTCGATGATGTGGATCGGACCCATCAGATTGACGTCGACCATCGACTTCCAGTGACGGTGCTCGAGATTCTCGACCGTCCCCCACGCGGAGATGCCGGCGACGTTCATGACGACGTCGAGGCTGCCGAACTGGTCGTGGACATCGGCGGCGAATGCGGCAACCGCGTCGTAATCGGACACGTCGAGCGCGCGCGAGAAACTGACGGTGCCCCCACCGCTGCCGACTTGCTCGACCGTCTGCGCCAGGCCGACCTCGTTGATGTCGGTGAGGAACAGCTCGGCGCCCTCCGCCGCAGCCGCCAGGGCCGTCGCCTGCCCGATTCCGCTACCTGCGCCCGTGATCAGGCACTTCTTGCCGTCCAGCGTCTTGATCGCCATAGCCGTGTGCGCCCCCGTCGTCACCGATCCGTGTCGGCTGGAAGTCTACGCACGCAATCTGATTGCGCGCACGCAACTGCGGCGGCGCACCTGCCCGGAAGAGACGCGAACCGGCCCTCGACGGGCCGGTTCGTGACGGTTCACAACCGCTGGGTCATTTCTTCCTGATAGGTACGAATCGTCCTCTCGATCCCGTTGGCATCGTCGTCGTTTCCTCGGTGCCGGGCGTCGTCGGCGCGCTCGCGCAGAACTCGAATCGCCTTCCGAAGCTCGGCGTCACTCATTCTGTGTTCCATATCACAATCATCCCCGACGGCCTGGATTTTGGCCAGACTCGAAGGTCCGCCGCCGCTGCAGAACCCCGGCTGAGCTGGACAATCGTCCAGCTTGTCGGGGCGGACGCGCACCCGACCCGCAGCGGCCGTGGAACGAAACGGCGGCGCGCGGCCCGCCGCCCGTGCAGAAGGCTCTGCTTCACAGTAGTGTTCACCAAGCCCCGCGGGCCGCGAGCGACCTCTCGACGTTGCGATGCGCAACGCAACACATTGGCCCTGAACAGGGACGATGGCCACGCCGACCTCGCGGCGCACACCCCTGCGACGTTGCCAGCAAACTCTCAGTGATTGAAATGGCAACCATGCGGCCACACCCTCGGCCGCGAATTCCGACGCGAGCACATCGCCGACCGCACCGGCGCCCCCCTTGAACTTTCAACGGTAGACCGTGCGTGACGAGCGCAGAGGGCGGCCGAAAAGCCGACGACTCCCCAGCGGACGGCGCGCGGTGATTGAAACATATATGAGATAAGACATTCTCGAGCGAACGGCGTTTTGCCTCTATGTCCGTGAGTTATCAATCGGTTATCATCGTGGTACGGTGTCGTTCACACGACTGACGCGCGCACGAGAGAGGACCCGGCGGCTCACAATGGCAGATTTTGCTGCGCGGTTGAACAAGCTTTTCGACACGGTCCACCCTCCGGGACGTAAACCGCATACCAACGCTGAGGTCGCTGCGGCGCTGATCGCAGACGGACATCAGATCTCGAAGCCCTACATCTCCCAGCTCCGATCGGGGCAGCGCACCAATCCCTCCGACGAGACGGTCGCGGCCTTCGCCCGCTTCTTCAAGGTGAAGCCCGACTACTTCTTCAACGACATCTACGCCGCGAAGATCGACCACGATCTCGAGCTTCTCTCGCAACTCCAGGGATACGGCCTCCGCAAGCTTTCCAGCCGCGCGTTCGACCTTTCCGAAGAGTCGCAGAATCTGCTCACCACGATGGCCGAGAAACTCCGCGCCAGCGAGGGGTTGCCGGAGGTCCCGCCGGACGCGTCCCGCTGACCACGAGAGCCCTTGGGCGGCAACGAGTTCGCAGAAGATCGCTTCGCGGGTCCGCGTAGGACTCGCGGACGTGGGCCAGCCAACACCACCGGATTGTCCTGCCCGGCGTGCCTCGGTGGCGCATGATGGAGCAATGGTTGACAGACCGCAGCTCGGTCCCACGATCTTCGTCCTCTTCGGTGCCACCGGAGACCTGTCCAAACGCATGGTCCTCCCCGCGTTCTTCCAACTCGCCCTGTCCGGACTCCTGAACTCCGAGTGGATGCTGATCGGCACCGGGCGGGGCAACGTCTCCGACGATCAGTTCCGCGACCACGTGCGCGACGTCGTGAACCAGTTCGGAGTGCCGCACGACGACGCCGACTGGGAACCGTTCTCCCGGCGGCTGAGATTCGCCGGCGGCGGCTTCACCCCCGACAACCCGGGAACGCTCCCCGCGGCCGTGCAGCAGGCGCGGCAGGACCTCGGCGCGGCAGATGCGCAGTTGGTCCACTACCTGGCGCTGCCACCGAGCACGTTCGCCGAGACCACCCGTGCGCTCGGCGCTCACGATCTGGCCCGCGGCGCACGCGTCGTGTACGAGAAGCCGTTCGGGACTTCCCAGGAGGCGTTCACCGAACTCGACGAAGCCGTGCACCACGTCCTCGACGAGCAGCAGATCTATCGGATCGACCACTTCCTCGGCAAGGAGAGCACCCAGAACCTGCACATCCTGCGCTTCGCGAACGGGATGATCGAGGGCGTCTGGAACCGGGAACACGTCGAGCAGATTCAGATCGACGTGCCCGAGACACTCGACATCGACGACCGCGCCCGGTTCTACGACGCCACCGGCGCCGTCCTGGACATGCTCGTGACGCACCTGTTCCAGGTCGCCGCCGAGATCGCGATGGAACCGCCGGAGACGTTGGGCGCCGACGATCTCCAATCCGCACGGGAATCCGTGATCGGGGCGTTCCGTCCCCTCGATACCGCCGACGTGGTGCTCGGCCAGTACGAGGGGTACCGCGACGTCGACGGTGTCGCCGACGATTCGACGACGGAGACGTTCGTCGCCGCCCGGTTGTGGGTCGACACGGACCGCTGGCACGGGGTGCCGTTCCTCCTCCGCACCGGAAAGATGCTGGGCGTCAGCAAGCAACGGGTGAGCCTGGTCTTCCGCAGTCCCCAGGGCCCGCTCACCGACATTCCGCCGGACGGCGCAGTCCTCACGTTCGATCTGAAGGGCGACGGCGAGATCGACATCTCGATGGTCGTCAAGGAACCCGGGCCCGACGACAGCCTGTCGGTGGGCCACCTGGGGCTGCCCCTCGACACGGTGCCGCTCGGCCACGCCCTGGCACCCTATTCGCGGCTCATCCTCGACGTCCTGCACGGCGACCGGTCGCTGTTCACGCGCCCCGACGGCCTGGCCCACGTCTGGACCGTCGCCGACGCGCTCCTGCGGGACCCTCCCCCGGCCAAGCCGTATCCCGCCGGATCCATGGGCCCGCCCGAGGCCGAGGACCTCGCCGCACCCTGCGGATGGCTCGTCACCGGATCGCCGGACTGACCGGCCTCACCGGTCGCCCCGGCTAGTCCGCAGCCGAGTCGGCGGTATCCGCCTGCGCGGGAGCCGGGGCCGACGTGCCGAACTCGGTGTACGCGTCCGCGAGCTCGAGCACCCATCGGCGCGGCGACATGCCCTGGGGCGGCGCGATCCATTCGGTGTCGAGCACGTCCGAGGCGACCGGGTCGTCGATCCAGCGCGCGAGAATCCTGGCGCGCTCGGCCGTCGATTCCGGAAGGTCCTGTTCGCCCGCGTCGAGCATGCCCGCACCCGCCTGCAGGTACAGCGCGTCCATGACGTGGGCGACCGCGTCGGAGGCGCGGAGAACGGTCGTGCTGCCCTTGCCGTCCCCCTCCACCACTTCGGGGAACCGGGTGACGAGCACCGAATGCAGAGTGTCCATGCGGTGCAGGTCCTGCCGTGCGCGCAGCCAGGTTTCGACGAGCACCCACACGGTGCCGACCGACACGATCACGGCCGCGACGGTGTACGCCGACGAGGAACCGACGGTCCACGTCTGCCCGGACACCTCACGCACCAGTCCCACGCCGGCCGCCGCCAGGACCGTCGCGGATCCGACGACGATCAGCGAGATTCCCCGGCCGAGCGGGGTCCACGCGACGTGCCGGACCCCGGTCACGACCACCGCGGTCAGCGCGATCACGATGAACACCAGCGCCGGGACGGGATATCCACCGGCAAGCCCGATTCCGACCACGACGGCGACCGTGTAGACGACGACGGCCACGGCGCGCAACGCCGCACGCGGGAGTATCGGCCACACGGAGACCGCGCCGACCGCGCTCGCGGCGGCGAACAGCGTCCACGCCAGTTCGAGGACGATCTCCGACAGCCCGGCCGTCGGAGCCACGGTGTCGAGGCGACCTGCGACGTCCGGGACGGCCAGCGTCGACGCGATTGCCGCACTGGACACGGCCACCACCATCGCCACCCGCAAAGGCGTCGGCTGACGCGCGGCGACGCGGCCGATCCGGGCACCCGCCGCCGTCCAGACGACCAGCGCAACCAGCCAGCCCATCAGCCGATCGCCTCGTCGTACCGGAGCACGGACACGGGAGTACCGCGCCCCTGCATCGTCTTCAAACGGATGAGCAGCATCGACGCGAACGTCTCGGCCTCCCACTCGGCCACCTCGTCGGACGGCTGTTCGTCTCCCCGCCGCCGCGACCGCTGGCTGAGCATGTAGGCGATCAGATCGTCGCCGGCTTCGAGGGTCGCGGCCACGATCTCCGCTCCTTCGTGTCGGAACACGATGTGACCCAACTCGTGCGCGAGCGTGCGGTCGAGGTCCGGCAGACCCGGCGCCAGCACGATCACGTCCCGGTCCGGGTACGCGCGCCGCTGGCCGCAGACCCCGGGTGCCATCGGCTTCGTGAAATCGAGTTCGATGGCACGCTGCCGTTCGCGGGCCACCGCGTCCACCACGTGCCGGAGCGTCACTGCCTCGGCTCGGGCCGCGGCGTCACACACCGCGTCCACGGCCGCCGCCACCCGACGATGAGATCTGTTCGCCCCCACGACTACACCCCTCCATTCGAAGCGGGCGGGAAGAATTCCGCCCGTGCGGCCGCGATGCGTGCCTGCTGTGCGCGAGCGCCCTTGAAGGTCAGCGCACCCGCTCCGCCCGCGCAACACAGCAGCACGCCGACCCCACCGAGAACGGTGATCGCAGGCAACGGCTCACTGTGGACCACCGGCACCATTCCCGGCGGCGCGGCATCCGGATCGCCGTCGCCAGGCGCCTGTGCGCCGGGCGACTGTGCGTCGCTGCCCGGGGTCTCCCCGGCGGGCCGGTCCTGGGGCACGGAATCCGTGGAACCGCTCACACCCGGGCCTGCCGCGGCGGCACCGGGACCGGACCCGGAACCTCCTGCCGGTGCTCCCCCGGATGCCGGTGGCGCACCGGCAGGACTCCCGGGGGCCGGGGCGCCCGCAGCGTCGGAACCCTCGTCTCCGGATCCCACGTCTCCGGAATCGTCGCCTCCGGACGCGTCCGGGCGCACGACCTTCGGTTCCGCGACGGGCGGCAACACGATGGGGTTGGGCGGAACGACGACGACACGTGACGTCGAAGGAGCCGACGTCACGGTGGGTTCAGCGGACACGGTGGGTTCCGTGGTCCCGGACGGCTCCTGGGTCCCGGACGGCTCGGCCGTCTTGGTGGGCTCGGCGGTCTTGGTGGGCTCGGCCGTGTGACTGGGTTCCCGTGTCTCGCTGGGCTCTCCGCCACCGCATCCGCGCCGGCTCTCGCACGGTGGGTCGGGATCCCTGGGCTTACCACCGCCGGGAGACCCGGTGGAACCGCCTTCGCAGCGGCCGCCGTCGCATTCGTGGTACTGAGGGCCGGCGACGGCGTCGGACGGGAACGCCGAAACAGTGATCCAGGCGAGCCCGGACAAGAAGGCCACAGCCAGCCCGACCACGGTCAGCCTTCGAAAGACACGACGCGCGCTCACCATGCACCCCCCTCGTATTCACGACACCACGTTCACGGCGACGTCGCCGCTGTCATGGTAACGAGCGAATCGAGCGGAGGTGCTGGTGGTGCCGGTGTCGGGGAACCGGCACCACCAGCGATGCCCGAGCCAGGTGGGACTCGAGCAGCTTCGGAGAACCCCTACGGGCTCGGCGTTGCCGCCTGGAGGTGCGGATCGGTCGGGGCCGGCACGATGTCGATTGGCCGGCCGGAGTTCACAGAACGTTCACCAGCAACATCGTCGCGGTGATGGTCGCGACCACCGTCGCCGGCTCCAGGAACTTCGAGATCTTGCGCATTGCCTGCATGTATTTCCACCCCGTGCGATCGACCCCTTGATGACCTACGGACAGTACACAGCATTCAGTTACCTTTTGGCAAATTTCGGCTCGGAGAGTCGCGGTCCCGCACCCCGGACGACGACACTCACCTGGGCCGGAACGCAGAAGAGGCACTCTCTCCGGAGGGAGTGAGTGCCTCTTCTGCGGTGGAGCTGAGGGGAATCGAACCCCTGACCTCTTCGATGCGAACGAAGCGCGCTACCAACTGCGCCACAGCCCCGGCGCGGATCCTGCGATCCGCTCGGCAAACTCTAGCAGGCAACCCGCGGAAGGAGCGAATCGCCTGCACCGACGTGGCTTTCGGCCCGGATCGGAGGGCTACTCACCGGCGGCCCGGCGCATGGTCGCCTGCTGCATCGGCTCGTCGTCGAAGTGCTCGAGATGATCGAATTCGGGGTCCTCGTCGTCCACCTCGAGGACGACGGCGCCCGGACGACGCAACCGGGCAGGGACGAGCCGGAGTTCGTCGTCGCTACGCGACTCGACGCCCAGCCGCGAGCGGTTGAGACGTGCCGTCCGCCGACGACGGATCTCCTGCTCGATCTGAACCTGCCGGCGCAGGTACGCCATATAGGCGACGAGACCGGCCACGCCCGCCGCGAACGCCCACCACATCAGCGGCGAGATGATCAGCCCGAGCGCCGCCGACATGATCGTCGCGAACACCAGCCCGAGAAGCGATCGCTGCCTGAACCCGTAGCGGGCCTCGCGCGCGATCGCGTCGGCCTCGGGATCGAAGCCGCCACGCCCGCGGCGCACCGGCACGTACTCACCGACCGGTGCCCGCTCACCGTCGAAATCGTCTTCCTCTGCGTGAGTGTCCACAAGGTCCTCCGCGTCGTAGCCGTAGTGGTCCGGTTCCGGTTGCCAGTACGGGTCGCTGCGGTGCCCTGCCGCGGGTCCACGCTGCACGGGACGTTCGTCGCCGCGGTGCAGCACGCGCGTCGCGAGTGCTGCGTCACTGGTTTGCCGAATCCGGGGGCGGTTGTTCACCAGCATCGGGACCAGGACGAAGAGCCACACGACGACGAGCCCGATCCAGAGAAACGAGTTCGGCATTCGGCGACCTCCTCCCAATCGTCTACCAGCATGGATACCGCTGTTGACCCATCCAGGCTAACCGCATGAACACGCACATCTTCGCAGACGCGCCGATCCCACCATACTCAGGTGTCACATGCGTAACGCGAAAATGTGGTGCTCGACATGCGCCGAGCGGGCGAAGGAAACGATCGGGCAAAGACTCGCCGAAAGCGGAGTCCCGGCCGGGGAGCTTTGATACCGTGAAGTAACTGCCGCATAGCTGGACGTTTGTCCATGTCCGATTCGGCGGGCAAATTAATGGCGGATTTGCCGGTCACGCGCTGACGGCGTCGGCGCTCACGCCCAGGTGGCTTTGCCACTCCGCACGAGCGAGTCCGCGACAGTGCCTGGCACGTCCTCGACGGTCATGCCGACCAGAATGTGGTCACGCCACTGCCCGTCGACGTCCAGATAGCGCGCGAGCAGACCTTCCTCGCGGAAGCCGACGTTGCGGAGCACCGCCTGGCTCGCCAGGTTCTCCGGGCGCACGGTGGCCTCCACGCGGTGCAGACCCACGGGGCCGAAGGCGTGATCGAGCCCCAGTGCGAGCGCGCCCGTGGCCACGCCGAGCCCGTTGACGTCGCTGGCCACCCAATAACCGATCCACGCGGAGCGCAGAGCACCCCGCACCACGTTGCCGATCGTGATCTGGCCGCAGAAATTGCCGTCGAGTTCGATGGCCATCGGCAGCATCCGGCCCTTCCGCGCCTCCGAACGCAGACTGCTGCACAGCCCCGGCCATCCCGAAATATGATGGCGCGCTTCCCAGGGCGCCTCCCCCGTCGGCTCCCACGGCTCGAGATGCGCGCGGTCGCGGGTGCGCAGACGGCTCCACGCGGCCGCGTCACGCAACCTGATGGCGCGCACCGTGACGACGCCACCCTTCACCCGCAGAGGCCCGAGATGCGGCGGCCAACCCGGATGCTGCGTCATCCCGTCTCACACCGATGCTGTGTCATGTTGTCTCACACCGATGCTGTGTCATCTCGTCCCACACCGTCATCTCGTCCCACACCGTGTCATCAGCCACGCTGCGCCAGGAACGCCACGTCCACCTGGTCACCCGTCCGCACCTCGGTGATCTCGGGTTCGATGAGGACGAGGCAGTTGGCCTCGGCCAGGGTGGCGAGCAGGTGCGAGGACGCGCCCGGCGCCCCGCCGAGAGCTTGGACGAGGTACTCCCCCGTGGCCTCGTCGCGCATCAGCTGACCGCGGAGAAAGCCCTTGCGGTTCTCGATGGACGTGATGGGTGCGACGGTGCGGGCGGTGACGACGCGGCGCATCGGCTGCCTGCGACCCAGTGCGATGCGGATCAGCGGACGCACCATCACCTCGAACACCACCAGGGCGCTCACCGGATTGGACGGGAGCAGGAACGTCGGAACCTCGTCCCGGCCGAGCTGGCCGAAACCCTGGACCGATCCCGGGTGCATCGCGACCCGGTCGACCTCGAGGTTGCCGAGATCGGCGAGCGCGTCCCGCACGTCCTCGGAGGCGCCGCCGCCGACGGCACCCGCGATGACGACGATCTCGGACCGGATCAGCTGACCCTCGACCACCTCGCGCAGACGACGCGCGTCGGCGTTCGCGATACCGACCCGGTTGACGTCGGCGCCTGCGTCGCGGGCGGCGGCGGCGAGCGCGTAGGAGTTGACGTCGTAGACCTGACCGGGCCCGGGGGTGCGATCGACGTCGACGAGTTCGCCACCGACCGAGATGACGGACAGCCGGGGACGGGGATGGACGAGCACCTTGTCGCGTCCCACCGCGGCCAGCAACCCGACCTGGGCGGCGCCGATGATGGTGCCCGCCCGGACGGCGACGTCGCCGGGCTGCACGTCGTCGCCGGCGCGACGCACGTAGTCGCCGGAGCGGACCGGTTTGTAGATCTTGACGCGGGCCCGGCCGCCGTCGGTGCGGTCGAGCGGGAGGACGGCGTCGGCGAGCGTCGGGAGCGGGGCGCCCGTGTCGACCTTGACGGCCTGACGGGGCTGCAGCCGGATCGGCTGCCGCGAACCGGCCGTGACCTCGCCGACCACGGGAAGGGACAGTTCCACGGGAGCACCCTCGTCGTCCCGGATGTCGGTTCCGGCGGCCTGGACGTCGACGCTGCGGACGGCGTAACCGTCGATGGCGGCCTGGTCGAACCCAGGAAGCGGCCGCTCGGTGACCACTTCTTCGGCACACAGCAGCCCCTGAGCTTCGGAGATCGCCACACGGACCGGCCGCGGCGCCACCGCGGCCGCGGTCACGATCGTCTGTTGCTCCTCGACCGACCGCAAGTTCTTGCCTCCCGAGCTTCTAGGATTCCGTCCGGTTCAATCGGTCGATCAGCCATTCGCGCAACGACGGGCCGTACTCTTCCATGTCCAACGCAAAGTCAACCGCAGCGCGGAGGTAGCCGCCGGGATTTCCGAGATCGTGTCTCGTGCCCCGGTGCACGACGACGTGAACGGGGTGGCCTTCCTTGATGAGGAGGGCGATGGCGTCGGTGAGCTGGAGCTCGCCGCCGGCGCCGGGTTCGATTCGCCGCAGCGCGTCGAAGATCGCGCGGTCGAGGAGGTAGCGACCTGCGGCCGCGAACGTGGACGGGGCGTCTTCGATGGCCGGCTTCTCGACCATGCCGGTGACTTTGAGGACGTCGGGGTTGACGGCGTCGGGCACCGTCTCGACCTCGAAGACGCCGTACGCGCTCACCTGGTCCTTGGGGACGTCGATGGCGCAGAGCACGGTGCCGCCGCGCTTGCGGCGGACCCGGGACATCGTCTCGAGCACGCCGCGCGGCATCACGAGGTCGTCCGGGAGGAGCACGGCGACGGCGTCCTCGTCGTCGTCGAGGACCGACTCCGCGCAGCCGACCGCGTGGCCGAGGCCGAGGGGCTGGTCCTGGACGACGGACTCCACCTCGAGCAGGCCGGGAGCCTTGCGCACCTTTTCGAGCAGGTGGTACTTGCCGCTGGCCTCGAGCTTGCTTTCGAGGACGAGGTCCTCGACGAAGTGAGCGACCACCCCGTCCTTACCGGGCGACGTGACGATCACGAGCCGGCCGGCACCCGAATCGGCGGCTTCTCCGGCCACGAGTTCGATACCCGGGGTATCCACGACCGGGAGCAGCTCTTTCGGCACGGTCTTGGTCGCGGGGAGGAATCGCGTCCCCATTCCCGCTGCGGGCACGACAGCCGTGCGAAAGGCGCTGGCGGTGTGCGGGGCGGCGTCTGTCATGCCCACACCTTAACTGTGCGGACCTACCAGTCAGTCACCAAGATCCTGTCAGCTACCTCCCGGAACCCGCCGGAGACGCTGTCGGGCCGGCTCTAAGGTTGGGGCATGCACGCACGAACGAAGGACGAGTGGCGGCGCCTGGTGCTTACCGGGCGGCGTGCGCTGACCCCGGAACGCCGCACCGCCGAGGACCAGGCGATCGTCGCGCTCGTCACACGTGAAGTCACCGGCGGATCGACCGTCTGTGCCTACGTCCCCACCGCGCTCGAGCCAGGGTCACTGGACTTTCTCGACGCCCTCAGGCGGGTCGCCGGGCGCGTCCTCGTGCCCGTCACCCGCGGTCCCGGCCCGCTCCACTGGTCCGAGTTCACGGGCGCCGACGGTCTCGCCGCCGCGAGTTACGGCCTGCGCGAACCCACCGGGCCGGTGCAGGAACCCAGCGAGATCCGTTCGGCCGATACCATTTTCGTTCCCGCCCTGGCCGTCGATCGACGGGGCGTGCGACTCGGCCGCGGCGCGGGCTTCTACGACCGGACCCTCGGGCTCGCGGCTCCCGGCGCGCGGCTGATCACGGTGGTCCGCGACGAGGAACTGGTGTCCGAACTGCCGGAGGATCCCCACGACGTACGTATGGGATGGGCTCTCACCCCCGGCGCGGGCCTCGTCGCGCTCGGTGAACGAGGGGGAACGTGCGGTCCGGAATAGTTCCCTGATTAGCGTTGTTGGCACTGTCGACTGTAGAGTGCTAAAACCTGCGGTTTGACTACACAGTGCGGAGGAACCCAGTGCCCACTTATTCATATGCGTGCACGGAATGCGACAACCGTTTCGACATCGTCCAGTCGTTCAGCGATAACTCCCTGACGGTCTGCCCCGCATGCTCGGGCAAGCTTCGCAAGCTGTTCAACTCCGTCGGCATCGTCTTCAAGGGCAGCGGTTTCTACCGCACCGACAGCCGTGGCACGTCCGGAGCGGCCAGCGAGCCGGCCAAGACCGATTCCGCTCCCGCCGCCAAGTCGGAAAGTTCGTCGAAGGCCTCGTCCAGCTCGTCGAGCACCGCGACCACCGCACCGGCCAAGGCTGCTGCCAGCTAGTTCTCGCTCCTCCCGCGGGTTATCCACAACTTCTCGTCCATCCACAGGCGGGCCCGTTCGGCGTACCTGCGGGCCTGCCGTTCTCCTAGCGTCGAGCCATGTCGTTCGACCCTGCCCAGACCGGTCACAACCGGTCGAACCGCGCACACCGAAGCCTGAGCCCGTCGTGGGCCGACCGGCTGTCGGATCTCGCCCATCCAGGTTGGGCCCGCACCCTCGCCGCCAGGCGCGTCCTGGCCGCCGCACTCGTCTGCCTCGCGCTGGCCCTGCTCGCCCGCGGGGACCCCGGCTCCGCCCGCTCCGCGGTCGTGGTGGCGGCACGGGATCTGCCACCCGGTGTCGTCCTCACGGACGCCGACGTGGAACTGGTCGAGTTCGAGGCCGGGAGCCTACCCGACGGGGCCGTCACCGCCGTGGCCGATGTCGACGGACGCACCCTCGCCGGACCGACTCGCGCCGGCGAAGCCCTCACCGACGTCCGGGTACTGGGACCGCGTCTGGCCGCTGCGGCAGCGGGCATCGACGACGCACGGATCGTTCCCGTCCGGCTCGCCGACCCGGCCGTCACCGAACTCCTGCGTGAGGGCGATCGCGTCGACGTGCTCACGGTCGATCCCGGCACACCGTCGGATCCGGACCGGCGGTCCGGAGCCACCGTCTTGGCGTCCCGCGCCGTCGTCGTACTGGTGACTCCCTCCGAGAACGGACGTGACCAGCGAGAACGGGTGGTGATGCTGGCGCTTCCGGCCTCCGACGCCATGACGGTGGCCGCGGCATCCCTCACGAACGCGATCACCGTGACGTTTCAGTGACCGCCACGCGGCGCCGCGCTGATCTAGGCTTTTCCGGGAGACAGTGCTGGATGACTTGCCACCCACTCGAGGAGACGTCGACATGCTCAAGGGATTCAAGGACTTCCTGCTCCGGGGAAACGTCCTCGACCTCGCCGTCGCGGTCGTAGTCGGAGCCGCGTTCACCGCCATCGTCACATCGTTCACCAACAACGTGATCAATCCGTTGATCGCCGTTGCGGGCGGCGCCAACGACCTGGGCTGGGGTTATCAGATCCTCGCCGACAACCCGGCCACCTTCATCAACATCGGTGCTGTCATCACGGCCGTGATCAACTTCGTGATCATCGCCGCGGTCGTGTACTTCATTCTGATCGTCCCGGCCAACGCCGCGAAGAAGCGGTTCATCACCGAACCCGCGGACAAGAAGGCCAGCGAGGCCGACCTGCTGATCCAGATCCGCGACATCCTCGAAGCGAGCCTCCAAACCGACGGTGCGGCAGCGAGTTCCGACGGAGCGCACGCCATGCCCGCGGAGAAGGCGGCGAAGCTCGAGCAGACCCGCGAATAGCGTTTCGACGACTCCGGGCCCGTGCAGCAGGTGCGTGCACGGGCCCGGAGTCTTGGGTGGAACGAATATCAGCCGATGCTGAAGGGCTGTCCCCACAGCGTGACGGTGCTGCTCACGTTGTCCGTCTCCACGGACACGTTCACGTACGACCGCGCCTGCGCGTAGCCGGCGCAGCCGCTCACGCCGAGGGTCGAGTCGGCCCAGGTGACCGAACCGTCGGTACCCTCGAAGCTGTTGTATGCCGAGTGCGACTCTCCGCCGTAGGCGTCGGCCGCCTCGAGGTCGAGGATGTCGACGCTGACCGCCTCACCGGGGCCGAGGGTGACGGCACCACTGCCGCTGGGCGTAACGGGAATGGACGTGGCGGCTCCGGTCACGAGGTCCGCGAGGTTCCCCGAGTCGACGCCCGCGCCGGCTTCTGCACCGAAGTCGACCTGGCACGCAAGCACGTAGCCGGGCTGGATGTCCGCACCGGTCGCTCCGGCGCCGTCCAGGTGAACTGCGGCCTTGCCGTTGACCCAGACGTTGCGGTGCAACGGCGTCGAACCCATCGACGGCGAAATGTTCGCACTCTCGTCCGTCAGGTTCACCGTCACCACGGTGCCGTCAGCCAACGTCTGCGTGATCGAACCACCGGGCAGCGGAATGAACGTATCGGCATTCGCCGCACCGACGGAGAAGAAGCCCATGGTCGCGGCAGCAGCGGCACCGACCGCGGCCAGACGCACACCGTTCTTACGGTTGATGATCATTGTTCCCTCTCAGGGATAGAAACCTCGCACACGCGAGAAAGTGGGTGGGAAGAACTGCGAAAGAGACCGAAATCAGCCGATGCTGAACGGCGCACCGTACAGAACGGTCTTCGAGTAGTCGTTACCCACGATCTCCACGACCGAGTACGACCGAGCCTGCGCGAATCCACCGCACTTCTGAACCTGCAGCTCCGCATCCTGGTACTGCAGCGCGTACACGCCGTCCTTCTTGATGTCCTTCGCCGCGATCGGCACGTACTTGACCTCACCCGAGTTCAACGGAACCGACAGCCCGAGGCTCGGCGTCAACGAAGACAGATCCGCAGAGAACGACGGGCTCGCCGACAGACCGGTGATGTCCACCTGGCAACCCACGATGTACCCGGTCGACACCCGCGAAACACCATGCGTCGTCGTCGCATTCGTACCGTTGTAGGTACCCGCATTGTTCGTCGTGGCATTCGCGTCCGGAACCTCGGTGACCTCCTTGATGCCCTTGACATCAGCAGTCACAGTTCCCGACACCCACGCCACACGACCGGCGCCATTGGCAGCCAACGACGGCGACGACAGAGCGCTCTCCGCGGTACGCGTCAACGTCGCATTCGGGCCGGCCTTCGAACCATCGGGCAGCGGGATGAAAGTATCCGCGCTCGCCGCACCAGTAGACATCAAACCGAGTGCAACAGCCGCAGCAGCACCCAGGCCTGCAATACGGGCGCCACGGCGCAGGCCGGACTTGCGGTTCTCGCTCATTCGTTCCCCTCATCAGGCGTGGTTGCTCCGACCTTCGGAGAGGACCAACGACCCAGCGAGGTCCAAAGTTAGAGCATTCGAGTCTGAAACGTAATATCCAGAAGGGCGCATTTACGTAAGCGTTACCGTACATAAAGGAGCGTTATTTACGTGTAATAGCGAATTTTGAACGCCAAAAATCGGGGCGCGAGTATTCCCGCGCCCCGATTCCGGAGTATTTCCTACTTGTTTATGGAGAAGATCAGCCGATGCTGAAGGGCTGTCCCCACAGGGTGACGTTGCTGCTCACGTTGTCGGTGCTGACCGCGACCTTGACGTAGCTGCGCGCCTGGGCGTAGCCCGCGCAGCCGGCTACACCGAGCGTCGAGTCGGCCCAGGTGACCGAACCGGTCTTGCCCGTGAACTTGTTGCCGCCGGTGTGCGACTCTCCGCCGTAGGCGTCCTTCTTCTCGAGGTCGAGAATGGTGACGTTCTTGGCCTGACCGGGGCCCAGGGTGATCGCACCGCTGCTCTTGCCGGCCAACGGGCCGGACACCAGGTTGCCGCTGTCTTCATCGATGGTCATCTTGGTGCTGGCGCCGGCGTCACCCTTGGCACCGAAGTCGACCTGGCAGGCGAGGATGTAACCGGGGGTGATGGTGGCGCCCTTGGCGCCGGCACCGTCCAGCGTGACCGAGGCCTTGCCGTTGACCCAGACGTTGCGGTGCAACGGCGTCGAACCCATCGACGGCGAAATGTTCGCACTCTCGTCCGTCAGGTTCACCGTCACCACGGTGCCGTCAGCCAACGTCTGCGTGATCGAACCACCGGGCAGCGGAATGAACGTATCGGCATTCGCCGCACCGACGGAGAAGAAGCCCATGGTCGCGGCAGCAGCGGCACCGACCGCGGCCAGACGCACACCGTTCTTACGGTTGATGATCATTGTTCCCTCTCAGGGATAGAAACCTCGCACACGCGAGAAAGTGGGTGGGAAGAACTGCGAAAGAGACCGAAATCAGCCGATGCTGAACGGCGCACCGTACAGAACGGTCTTCGAGTAGTCGTTACCCACGATCTCCACGACCGAGTACGACCGAGCCTGCGCGAATCCACCGCACTTCTGAACCTGCAGCTCCGCATCCTGGTACTGCAGCGCGTACACGCCGTCCTTCTTGATGTCCTTCGCCGCGATCGGCACGTACTTGACCTCACCCGAGTTCAACGGAACCGACAGCCCGAGGCTCGGCGTCAACGAAGACAGATCCGCAGAGAACGACGGGCTCGCCGACAGACCGGTGATGTCCACCTGGCAACCCACGATGTACCCGGTCGACACCCGCGAAACACCATGCGTCGTCGTCGCATTCGTACCGTTGTAGGTACCCGCATTGTTCGTCGTGGCATTCGCGTCCGGAACCTCGGTGACCTCCTTGATGCCCTTGACATCAGCAGTCACAGTTCCCGACACCCACGCCACACGACCGGCGCCATTGGCAGCCAACGACGGCGACGACAGAGCGCTCTCCGCGGTACGCGTCAACGTCGCATTCGGGCCGGCCTTCGAACCATCGGGCAGCGGGATGAAAGTATCCGCGCTCGCCGCACCAGTAGACATCAAACCGAGTGCAACAGCCGCAGCAGCACCCAGGCCTGCAATACGGGCGCCACGGCGCAGGCCGGACTTGCGGTTCTCGCTCATTCGTTCCCCTCATCAGGATTCGTGCAGGTTCCCAGCCCCGACGATCGAAGCTGAGGAGTGGTCCATTTCGGGCCCAGCGCAGTATTCGGAGCAAAGGTGTCCGCAGCGTTAACTACAGAAGTCCAGTTGCCCGAATTTCGACACTAGAGACACACCTCACAAGGAGGCCGTCCGGGCGACGACGTGGCACCACGCCCCGCCCTCCATCTTCGTACTGACTCGTCAGGGACATTAACCTGCGCTAAGAACCTGAGCAACGTGATCAGCTCGTGACGCAATTGTGATGTGCCTCACAAAGTTGAAAACGAAACATTACCTACGGGTAGCCCCGCTTTGGAATCGCGTGAATGAAAGCGGCCGTACCAGTGACTTTCCGAGCGCGAATTTTTCCGTTACTGCAGACAACACTTAGATTCATCCAGATTCCAATCACGCATTCACCCATGGTGGGGAGGAACCTGACGCCGGAGCCACTCCTCGGACTCGTTGCGTGTGTCCACATACTGAGACGCCTCGCCGGGTTCGCGTTCGTCCGCGGTGGTGTCGGGGAAGACGTCCCCGAAGATGCGCTCGAGCCGGGCCCTGTCGATCGGGGCCCGGCTCGGAACTGCCTGCTCGTCGGGCTCGCTGTGCGAACCCGGCTCGTCGGAACGAGAAATCGTCTCAGCCTTCCAGACCGGACAATTCGGAAATCACGTGTGCCGCGAGCGGCGTCAGGGTGGCCATGCCGTCCCGGACCGCGGCGCGGGAGGACGCGAGGTTGACCACGAGTGTGCTGCCGGACACACCGGCGAGCCCGCGGGAGAGGCCGGCATCCAGTGAACCGGCGGCGAGACCCGAAGACCGGAGGGCCTCCGAAATTCCCGGAATCTCGCGGTCGAGGACCTCGGCGGTGACGTCGGGGGCGACGTCGCGGGGCGACACCCCGGTGCCGCCGACGGAGACGACGAGGTCGACGCCGCCGATGACGGCGGTGTTGAGCGCGTTGCGGATCTCCACCTCGTCGGCCGCCACCGCGACGATGGCGTCGACGATGAAGCCGGCCTCGTTCAGCAGTTCCGTCACCAGAGGTCCGATGGAGTCCTTGCCGTCACCGTGAGCGGTGCGGTCGTCGACGATTACCACCAGCGCGCGGCCGGCCAGCGAGGCTTCGATGTCCATGGTCCCTACCGTAGTGGCCCCGTTCAGAACAGACTCGACCTGCCCGAGAATCCCCGTGTTCATCAGCGGCCGCCCTGTTCGGCGGTTCCGAGTGTGACGTCGACGGTCTTGGAATTCGATCCGTTCCCGTCGGTGTAAGTGATGGACACGTTGTCTCCCGGTGCGTGTGAACGGATGGCGGCGATGAGCGCGTCGCCGCTGGTGATGACCCGGTCGTCGACCTTGGTGATCACCGAGCCCTTCGGAATTCCCGCCTTCTCCGCCGGACTGCCCGACGTGACCTCGACGACGGTGGCACCGTTGGCGGCGTCCTGCGACGGGACCTGGATCCCGATGACGGCCTGGGTGGCCTTGCCCGTCTTGACCAACTCGTCCGCGATGCGCCGGGCCTGGTCGACCGGGATCGCGAAGCCGAGACCGATGGAGCCGCTCTGCTCGCCCCCGCCGGAACCGCCGATGCTCGCAATGGCGGTGTTGATGCCGATCAGCTGACCGTCCATGTTGACGAGGGCGCCGCCGGAGTTGCCCGGGTTGATCGCCGCATCCGTCTGCAGGGCGTCGATGACGGTGTTCTGGTTGCCGGACTCACCGCTGGTGGACACCGGGCGGTTGAGCGCCGAGATGATGCCCTCGGTGACGGTGCCGGCGAGACCGAGAGGCGAACCGATCGCCACGACCTGCTGTCCGACCTGCACGTTGCCCGAAGTGCCCAGCTCGATCGGCGTGAGGTCCGTCTTGCCGTCCACCTTGATGACCGCGAGGTCGGATACCGGGTCGGCGCCGACCAGCTTGGCGTCGGCCCTACTGCCGTCCGAGAAGGCGACCGTCAGCTTGCTGCCCTTGGCGGCCGCGCCCGCGACGTGATTGTTGGTGAGGATCATGCCGTCGGACGAGATGACGATGCCGGACCCCTCGCCACCCGAACCGCCTGCCGTCGCCACCTCGATCTGCACGACGCTCGGGACCACCTTGTTCGCGACCGCCTGCACCGACCCCGCCGGTGCATTCGCGGCCGGGGTCGCAGTGTTGTTCTTGGGGGCGTCGAGGGAGTTGGTCACCGCGGCGCCGCCGCCGTTTCGATCCGTTGCCAGGGAGCCCACTACGCCGCCGATGCCGCCGCTCACGAGAGCGAGCGCCACAGCGCCCACCACGATCGCCGTGCGCGCGGGACGCTTGGTCGCGGTCGCCGTCGATCCCGCCCCTGCCTGGCCGGGCCCCTGCAGGCCGGGGAACGGCCCCTGAGGCGCACCGGGCTGCCCGGCCGCGTGCTGGGCACCCGGATGTCCCGGAGCGCCGTGCTGGGGCTGCCCGAACTGCTGGGTGGGCTGGTGCGGCGCACCGTACGGGTTGCCCTGGGGGTACCCGGCGCCGTAGGCCTGCTGACCCGCCGGACCGCCCGCCGGGTTGTGCGGAGTGGTCGGGAACTGCTCGGTCGGGTGGTACCCCGGCGTCGGCGGCTGCGGGTGGGCCGGCTGGTCCGGGCGCCCGCCCCGGTCGCCACCGGCGTTCTCGCGGCTGTCGCCGTCGTGGCTGTTTCGATCCTCGGTCATCGCATCACTTCCATCTCCCGCGACCACCCGCAGGGGCAGTCGCACCGTCTCTGTCCACGAGAGTGCCCGGTGGGACTGAGAAGGTCCTGAGACCGGCCTTTGAGTTAGCCGAGACCTCGAGCTTCGAGCCTATTCCGCTTCGGGTTCACCCGGAAGGACGATGCGGATGAGCGCACCGCCCCGTTCGGAGACGTCCACTGCGATCGTGCCGCCGTGCTTGACCACCACCTGCCGGACGATCGCCAGCCCCAGCCCGGAGCCGGGCATCGAGCGCGACGCCGTGGACCGGTAGAAGCGGTCGAACACCAGTTCCCGATCCTCCTCCGGAATACCCGGGCCCGCGTCGTCGACCGTCAGCTCGAGAAGTCCGTCGCCTGCCGGTTTCATCGCCACCCGCACCTGCTCACCGGTCGGACTCCACTTGGCGGCGTTGTCGAGGACGTTCAGCACCGCCCGCGACAATCCCGCGTGGTCGCCGTACACGAACCAGGGAACGGTGACGGCGGTGAAGTCGATCTCGTTACGCCGGCGTCGCGCACGCTCGAGGCTGCGGTCCACCACTTCGCTGAGATCGACTCTCTCGAAGACGGTTTCCGGTGCGTCCTCGCGGGCGAGGTCGACGAGGTCGCCCACCAGCTGCGAGAGTTCCTCTATCTGCGCCACCACGTCGGTGCGCAGTTCGGCCATGTCGTCGTCCGGAATATGCGGCGCGCCAGGACGACTCGACGCGATCAGCAACTCCATGTTGGTGCGCAACGACGTGAGCGGCGTCCGCAGTTCGTGTCCCGCGTCGGCGACGAGCCTGCTCTGCCGCTCCCGCGATTCCGCGAGCGCCCTCAGCATGGTGTTGAAACTTTCGGTGAGCCGGGCGAGTTCGTCGTTGCCCGTCACCGGCATCGGCGTCAGGTCGTCGGTCCGGGCCACCCGTTCCGTGGCGGCGGTGAGCCGGGCGATCGGACGCAGACCGGTGCGCCCCACCGTCGTTCCGGCGGCGGCCGCGAGGACCACCCCGCATCCGCCGACGATGAACAGGACCCAGGCCAGCCGGTCGAGCACCGCCCCCGTCGGCGCCAGCCGCTGGGCGATCACCAGGGTGCTGCCGTCCTGGGTGCGCTCGGCCAGCACCCGCTGGTTGTCCGCGGTGCGCAGGGACGTTTCCTGCTCGCCGCGCGCCACCGACAACTCCGGCTCGCCGATCGGCACATTGGAACCCGGCGGCGTGTACGTGTCGAGGTCCGGAAACACCAGCGCCACACTGATGTCCGTCGTGTACAGCGTCGCGCCCGCGATGTAGCGCGGATCGAACGTCACGAGGTTGCTGTCGATCAGCGCCGACGCGCGGTTGCGCAACTGGTTGTCGACATCGGCGTACAGGGCCCGCGACACCACTGCGTACGCTGCGATCGCCATCACCGCCACCGCGATGGCCACCACGGACGCGGCGAGCAGCGTCACCCGCCACCGCAACGAGACCGACCGCGTCAACGGCATCGGAGGCCGCATCTCGGGCGGTAACGGGATCGGTCCTGTGGGGTGCCGCGAAATAGGGTGCGTGTCGTGCTTCGCCGACCCCGACCTAGGGGCAGTTCTGTGGAACGGAACAGCCATCACGGAGGAGTCTCCCGCAGCACGTAGCCGACCCCGCGGACGGTGTGCAGCAGGCGGGTCTCTCCGTCCGCCTCCGTCTTGCGGCGCAGATACCCGACGTAGACCTCGAGCGCGTTGCCGGACGTCGGGAAGTCGTAACCCCACACCTCCTCGAGGATGCGGCCACGGGTCAGCACCCGGCGCGGGTTGGCCATCAGCATCTCGAGGAGCGAGAACTCGGTGCGGGTGAGGCTGATGGACCGCTCGCCACGCGTCACCTCGCGGGTGACCGGGTCGAGCGTGAGGTCCTCGAACGTCATCTTCTCCGAATCGATGCCCGGCTCCGGCGCGGCGCGGCGCAGCAGCGCACGCAACCGGGCCAGCAACTCCTCGAGGGCGAACGGTTTCGGCAGGTAGTCGTCGGCTCCGGCGTCCAGACCCGACACCCGCTCCGACACGGAGTCGCGCGCGGTCAAGACGAGAATCGGCAGGTCGTCGCCGGTGCTCCGCAACCGGCGGCACACCTCGAGACCGTCCAGACGCGGCATCATCACATCGAGCACGAGCGCGTCGGGGCGCGCGTTCGCGACCTTCTCGAGAGCATCGATACCGTCGACGGCCAGTTCCACCGAGTACCCGTTGAAGCTGAGAGACCGCCGTAAGGACTCCCTCACGGCGCGATCGTCGTCGACCACCAAAATGCGCATACCCGACAGTTTGGCCCGATCAACTGAGATATGTCTGAGAAGGGGACCTCGACACGAGATGGCGCCCGTCACTCGAGGACGCGCGGACCCGGCAGCCCCCAGTTCCGCCACAACGCCACCAACCGCAGCGCGGACGCGAACACCGTCCCCACCACCAGCGCCACATCGGTACCCGACCCCCACTCGCTCACCGCGACGACCAGCGCCGAACCGAGCAGCGCCGGCACCGCGTAGAAGTCCCGCTGCAGCAGCAACGGGACCTCGTTCACCAGCACGTCGCGCAGGATGCCGCCGCCGATCGCCGCGGTGCCGCCGATGAGGCACGACGCCAGCGGACTCGCCCCGTGGTCGAGCGCGATCACCGCGCCCGTGCTCGCGAACAGCCCCATCCCCAGGGCGTCGAGCACCAGGATCTCCCGGCGGAGCCGTCCGACAGTCGAATGCAGGAAGAACACCAGCAACGACATGCCGAACGACGTGCCGAGGTTCGGCCAGCTACCCAGCGACGTCGGCGGATGGATGCCGAGCAGGACGTCGCGGACGATGCCGCCACCGAGAGCGGTGAACACACCGACCACGCAGACACCGAAGATGTCGAGGCGCTTCGTCACCCCTACCATGGCGCCCGACGCCGCGAACACCGCGATGCCCACCAGTTCCAGGATGTACAGCAGCACCCGCCAAGGTTCGCACGTGGCGTGTCACTTCCCGGCCGGGTCCACCAATCCCAGCTTCACGGCCTTCGACCCGTGCGCGCTCCATAGCGGCGCTGGAACTTCTCGACGCGGCTCGCGGTGTCCATCACGCGCTGCGCGCCGGTCCAGAACGGGTGCGACTCACTGGTCACGTCCACGACCACCAGCGGATAGGTCCCGCCGTCCGCCCACTTGACGGTGCGGTCGCATTCGCTGCTCTCGCAGGGGTTGCGTACAGGTTGGGCGATCTGACTGTTTGATGTTGTTTAGTGTTGTTAGTGCCGTGATGTTGAAGGGTTGGGCGGCGGCGGACGGTGTGAAGTACCGGACCGCGTTGGTGTGGTTACATGCGGGGGCCTTGCCGGTCCGGGCTCGGCAGTTGCCGTCCGGCGCGATTCCGGTGGGGGATCCGGGCGGTCGGCCCCATCGGTGGGTTCTGGGGGTGCGGTGGTGGTGTAGTGCCGGGTGTCGTCCTCGGATCAGTAAGCCGATTTGGAACGCCGGGGGCATGTGGTGATGGTGACCGAGTCCGGACAGAGTTGTCTGGTGTGTCGAGGACGGTCACCGGGATCGGTTACGGCCCGAGGCGGAAACGCGCCACACTCGGCGGGCTGCCGGGTGATCCGAGTATGTCGACGATCACTCGCCGAGCATCGGGACCACCGCGCCGGGTTCGAGTTCGGGTTCATCGAGGCAGTATTGTCAGTGCCCCGTCGTACCCTGCGTATGTTTCAACGACGACGGGGTGGCTGATGATCTGGGTGCGCGATACGACCGAGGCGATGACCTCCCTGTGCGCTCGCCGGACCGGGCGGCGCGGTGCACGCCGGCGTGCCGCAGCTGCCATGGCCGCTGCGGCGGACCTGTCGTGACGCCCACCGCTCTGCTCGCCGATCTCGGTACCCAGGACATGGCACCGACTCCGGACCCGGCTCCCGAACAGGCCGCGAATTCATCTCGGACAGTGATCCGTGCGTTCGTGTACGTCCTCGATCCGACCTCGGAGCAGGCGTCGGTGTTGCGGTCGCACTGTGGGGCGCAGCGTTTCGCCTACAACTGGGCACTGGCGCAGGTCAAAGCAAACCTCGACCAACGCACTGCGGAACGATCCTACGAGATCCCTGACGCGGAGTTGACCCCGTCGATGTCGTGGTCCGCGTACAGCTTGCGCAAACACTGGAACACAGTCAAGAACGACGTCGCCGTCAACAGCGACACCGGGCAGGTGTGGTGGCAACAGAATTCGAAGGAGGCGTACAGTTCCGGGATCGCGAACTGCGCCGCCGCCCTGTCGAACTGGTCCGATGCCCGATCCAGGAAACGCAAAGGCGCCACCGGATTCCCCCGCTTCAAAGGCAAACGGGCGGTGCTCTCCTGCCGGTTCACCACGGGCAGTTTCGGGCTGGTCACCGACGGCGGTGACCGCCGTCATGTGCAGTTGCCCCGGATCGGAGCGATCCGGACGTGCGAATCCACCCGCAAACTGGCCCGCAAGACGATCGCCGGGTCGGCGCGGATCCGGTCGGCGACCCTGTCGTATCGACGCGGCCGGTGGCAGGTGTCGTTCTCCGTCGAAATCACGCTCCCCACCCGGGCACTCCCACCCGCTACCACCGGTACCTCCGCCGCCGTCGGTGACAGCGGCGGGGGCGGTTCGGTGGTCGGAGTCGATGTGGGGGTCAAACACCTCGCTGCCCTCTCTACCGGGGAGATGATCGACAATCCGAAGCACGCCCGCAAGCAGGCGAAACAACTTCGTAGCCTCGGGCGCCGCGCGTCCCGCCAGGTCGGCCCGGATCGTCGCACCGGTCAACAACCCTCCCGGCGCTGGCTGCGCACCCAGGGACAGATCCGGGCGGTGCACATCCGCATCGCGAACAGTCGCCGCGATCACCTGCACAAACTCACCACGCGACTGGTGCGGGACTTCGATACCGTCGTCGTCGAAGACCTCAATGTCGCAGGGATGACCCGCTCCGGTGGCGCCTACAAGCGGGGGTTGAACCGGGCTCTGCAGGATGCGGCGTTCGCCGAGATCCGTCGAGAACTGACCTATAAGTGCGAGTGGGCTGGCACTTGTCTGCAGGTGGCAGACCGGTGGTATCCGTCGAGTAAGACCTGCTCGAATTGTCAGGTAGTGAAAGCCAAACTACCGTTGAATGTTCGGGTGTTCACCTGCGATGCGTGCGGATTCCGCGCTGATCGTGACCACAATGCTGCTCTCAACCTCGCTGCACTCGCGGCGGTTGTTGACGGTGGTGCGTCTTCGGCGAGTTGCGGACGAGACGTAAAAGATGCCCGACAGAAACCAACCATAAGACCCGCCACCCGGTGGGCAGACGGTATCGCTGCGGGAACACCACCTGTTGGTGAATGTGACCGGGGTAACCCGGGCACTCATGCAGAGCGCACTAAACGGCACTCAGCATGAACGGTCTTCGTGGAACTGCCCGAACGGGTCGGGCCACGACTGCCATCCGGCTTCGTCCGCGAGTTCGTCGTCGGTGACGAGCGCCCACTGCAGGGTGCGGTCGATCTCGGTGGGGTCGGCGGCATGCACCAGCACCACCATCGACGTGTGCCGGTCACCGAAGCGTTCGTCCCAGCACAGCGCTGCCATCGCACGACGCGCGACCCCGACCTGTTCCTGTTCCTCCGGGGTCATGGCGGCCAGCCAGCGGTCGGCGCTCGCCACCCGCAGTCCCCCACCGGCCGACTCGAGCCACAGCGCCTCGTCCGGCTGCGTCGCCACCCACACGCATCCGCGCGAGGTGACGACGCCGTCGAGGAGCACGTCGACGGCCTCGTGCAGCCGCTCCGGATGGAACGGCCGGGTGGCGGTGAACTCGACGAGCATCACGCCGCAGTCGTGGGACAGCGGCGGCTGTCCGCGCAGCACCGGTGAGTGGGCGTGGGACGGCTCACCGCGTCGCGCGCCGGCCGGGATGTCGAGGAGCAGTCGCTCGACGTCGAGGGTGTCCCCGCCCCAGCTGATCGGTGCCCCCGGTGCGAGCCGGGCCAGGACGGCGTGGAGCCGCGCCTGCTGCCAGCCGTCGCCGGCGCTGCCCGCCACCACGAGGGCGTCGGCGAAGTCCACCTGCCCGACCGCGACCTGCGCCACGGTGCGGTCGTCGTCCAGCGCGTCGTCGCCGGTGGCATCGGCCAGCCACGATCCCGCGTCGAGGCAGGTGACGACGCCGTCGATGCGCACGTCCCGCGACGCCGGACCGTCGATCTGCCCGACTACACCGGACACCGACACGTGCTCGACCGCACAGCAGACGGCCTCGGGTTCGAGCCTGCGGTCGAGGTGCAGCACGATGCGCTGCACCGAACTGCGGGTGTGCAGGCGGCGGATCAGCGGCAGGAGGTCCTGACGCAGCGTGCAGGAGATGCAGCCGTGTGCCAGTTCGAGGATGTGGAGGCGCTCGCGCGGCGCCCCTGACTCCAGCGTGGTGACGGTGCGGCGCACGACGCCTTCGTGCAGGAGGTCGAGGTCGTGATGCACGACGACGGTGCCGTCGCGGAGCAGCGAGCGCGCCGCGTCCTCGGTGGGGCCGTTCCAGCCGGATACCAGGATCAGCGGCGTCCGGCCGTCGAGTATCTCGTTCACGAGCACCCTTTCGATAACGATTGTCATTACGTGGACAGAACGCTACATTGGGATCTCACCGTTGTCGAAAATGATTGTCATCACCCTCTCGTCGAGTTGTCGCGAGAGGCAGAGAGGAACGCCCATGTCGGCGCACTGCCAGGTGACCGGACGCCAGCCAGGATTCGGCAAGTCCGTGTCGCACTCCCACAAGCGCACCAACCGGCGCTGGGATCCGAACATCCAGAAGAAGACGTATCTCCTACCCAGCGAAGGCAGGCGGATCACCCTCACGCTCTCCACGAAGGGCATCAAGACCATCGACCGGGACGGCATCGACGCCGTCGTCGCCCGGATCCGGGCCCGTGGGGAGAAGATCTGATGGCCGCCCGCAACGAGATCCGCCCGATCGTGAAACTGCAGTCGACGGCGGGCACCGGATACACGTACGTGACCCGCAAGAACCGCCGCAACGACCCGGACCGTCTGGTGATGAAGAAGTACGACCCGGTCGTGCGGAAGCACGTCGATTTCCGAGAAGAGAAGTAGAAGACACCGCCCATGGCAAAGAAGTCGAAGATCGCGAAGAACGAGCAGCGCAAGATCGTCGTGGCACGCTGGGCCGAGCGCCGCGCGGAGCTGAAGGAGACCCTTCGCCGCCCGTCGAGCAGCGAAGACGACCGCGCGGAGGCCCGGGCGGCACTGCAGCGTCTGCCCCGCGACGCGAGTCCGGTACGATTGCGCAATCGAGACGCTGCGGATGGACGTCCGCGCGGCCACCTGAGGAAGTTCGGGCTCTCTCGCGTGCGTGTTCGCGAGATGGCGCACCGCGGGGAGCTGCCAGGCGTCCACAAGTCGAGCTGGTAAAGGAAGAAGATGGCAGTCAAGAGAGCACCGTCGAAGAAGCCGCGTCCCGTCGAGGGCCGCAAGCCCAAGAAGAACCCGTTGTTCGCGGCCAAGATCGAGTACGTCGATTACAAGGACATCAACCTCCTCCGCACGTTCATCTCGGACCGCGGCAAGATCCGCAGCCGCCGCGTCACGGGCCTGACCCCGCAGCAGCAGCGTCAGGTTGCCGTCGCCGTCAAGAACGCTCGCGAGATGGCTCTGCTGCCCTTCACGAGCCGGTAACTCGCACGGCACCGAAAAGGCCGCGTAATCCTCGGATTACGCGGCCTTTCGTCATTCCGGTCAGCCGAGCGCGGCCCGCATGTCGGCGATCTCCCTCTGCTGGGCGGTCACGATGTCGGCGGCCATCTGCCGCGCGTCCGAGTTCTCACCGTCGGCGAGTTCGGCATTCGCCATCTCGATCGCGCCCTCGTGGTGCTCGATCATCATGGTCAGCCATTGCCGATCGAATTCGGTGCCCGACAGTGCCGTCAGGGCGTCCAACCGATCGGCCGACATCATTCCGTCGCCGTGGTCCGTGCTGTGGCCCATGCCGGACATGTCGGACGCCGGAACCGGTTGTCCCCACTGCTGGAGCCAGTCGGTCATCCGGTCCATCTCCGGTTGCTGCGCCGCCTTGATCGCGGCGGCGAGAGCGACCACGTCCGCGGTGTCGGTGCGGCCGGCGACCATGTCGGCCATCTCCACCGCCTGCGCGTGGTGCGGGTACATCCCGTTCAGGAACGCGATGTCGGCGTCGTTGAACTGCGCCTGCGATTGGACTGCGGACGTCGTGGCACCGGACGTCGTCGAGTTGCCGGCCGAGTCGGTGCCGCACCCGGTCAGGACGAGAGCGGCGGCCGCCGCGGCGGAGATCAGGGCTGTGGTGGTGGTACGCATGAGGAACTCCTCGGGATCAATTCGGAAGTTGACAGTCGGATCCGCCGGGGCACACGCCCCGGGCTCCCTGTCACACCCGCAGAATCGAGAGTTCCGCCAACGACAACACTGTCCACGGCGGTGGGCCACGACCCGACTGCACACGGTCGGCGCTCACCCGCGACCGTCGCGCCGCGGGATCCGCGGAGTGCCACCACAGCAGCATCGCCGACGTCAGCGTGGCGATCACCACGATCACACCGGCACACTGGTGGCCGGTGAGATGGGGTTGCCCGCAACCGTCCCCGCCGCATCCGTGGGGGTCCTCGTCGTGGGTCGCGGTGGCCGAGGGTTGTTCGTGCACCGCGGCGATCGCGGTCGGCGCGATCAGACTGTGCATGAGAAGCACCCCGGCGGCGACGGCGATCAGCAGTGCGGCACGCGCCACGACTGTGCACCTCCGCCCGGCTGCCGTCTCCACAGCCCCACTGTAACCGGACATACCCGGCGGGGGTACCCAGGTGAGTGGCGATGCGTGCCCGAGGACACTGTGCCACTCACGTGCCCGGCGTCCCCCAGGTGAGCGGCAAAGTGTGCCGGGGGACGCTTTCGCACTCACATGGGGGTGTGCGCGAGGATCTCCAGGCCCTGCTGCTCGAGTCCGCCGATCGTGTCGGTGAGGATGACGAGCCCGCGGTCGTTCGCCCGGTCGAGCACGACGGTGCACTGGAAGCCGCCCGTCGCGCCGCCGTGCAGGGTGTAGTCCCGGCCTTCGAACGGGACGATCGACCACGTCAGCGCCCGGTGGCTGTCGCCGACCCACCGCGGGTCCATGGCCGTGCCGCCCGGGACCGTTCCGTCGAGCAGAGCCCGGACGTACGTCGCCATGTCGTTCGCCGTGGACCGCAATCCACCGGCCGGCGCGTACGCGTCCAGCGGCCACGGGTCCTGCGACCGGTGCAGGACGTCGAATCCGTGAGTGACGTTCGCGGGCAGGTCGGCGGCGGTGAGCGGCATCCACGACTGCGACAGTCCGAGCGGGACGAGCATGCGCTCGCGGAGCAGCGACGGGTAGTCGGTGTGCGCGGCCGCGGCCAGCGCCTGGCCGAGCAACGCGAAGCCGACGGTCGAGTAGGAGTAGCTGCCGCGGGTCGTGAGCGGCGCCGACCGCAGTTGCTGCAGCAGAGTGTCCCGGTCGTAGGTGAACGGGTTGGACGCGGCAACCCAGTGCCCGACGGCGACCACGGTGTCGGTGCTCATCGGGAACTGCGCCAGCCCGGACGTGTGGGACGCCAACTCGAGCAGTGTCACGTCGCCGACCGGCGAGCCCTGTAGCGGCAGCACGTCCGCGACCTTCGTGTCCTCCCGCACCTCACCCCGGGCGACGGCGTCGACGAACAGTGCGGCGGTGAACGTCTTGGTGACGGAACCGATCTCGTAGTCGGTGTCCTCGGTGGCCCCGAAGTTCGCGTACCGGGTGCCGGAGGCGTCGATGTACGCGACGCTCGCGTTCTCCCGGTAGCTGCGCCCGAGGACCTGCCCGGCGAGCGCGATCAGAGCCGGGTCCCCGCTCGACGGCGGGGCCAGCGCCGACGCCACGGGGGCGGCGCCCCAGGCGAGGGTCCACGCGCAGAACAGTGCGCAGAGAACGGTCGTACGACGCAGCATTGCGACTCCTCGAGCGCGACCGAACGCGCACACAGACGATGCCCCCGACCGGACGCTATTGTCACCCACCCGAACGCCTGGCACTAGACTTCGGAAGGTTTGCCGACAGGAGGCATCCCTGTCGAGGAGGTGCCCCGCAGCGTGTCGGGAGTGGTTGCGGGATTCACCGTCATATTCGTGATCATCGCGATCGGCTACATTCTCGGCCGGCGCGGGACGCTGGGCGCGGAGGGCGAATCCGTCCTGGGCAGGCTGGTGTTCTTCGTCGCCACACCGGCGCTGCTGTTCGATTCGCTCGCATCGTCCGACCTCTCCGTGATCTTCTCGCCCACTCTGGCCGTCGCGGCTGCCACTGCATTGACGGTCGGCGCACTGTACATGGTCGTCGCGAAGCTGTGGCTACACAGGTCCCTTCCGGAACTGACGATCGGCGCGCTGTCGTCGTCGTATGTGAACTCCGCGAATCTGGGTATTCCCATCGCGGTCTTCGTGCTCGGGGACGCCTCGTTCGTGGCGCCGCTGCTGCTGTTCCAGATCATCGCGTACTCCCCCATCGCCCTCACCATCCTCGACGTCACCACGCTCCGGCGGGGTGCGTCGCGACTCGACACGATCACCGCGCCGTTCAAGAACCCGATCGTCGTGGCGGGCGCGGCGGGACTGCTGATCGCCCTACTCGGCTGGACACCGCCGGAAGCCCTGATGCAGCCATTCCGGCTCATCGGTGGCGCGTCCGTACCGGGTGCGCTGCTCGCGTTCGGCATCTCCCTGTACGGGGTGCGGGTGCTCGAGAAGGGGACGAGTCCGCGTCGCGACGTCGCGCTGGCATCGGTACTCAAGATCGTCGTGCAACCCGTGCTCGCGTATGTGATGGCGCGCTATCTGCTCGGGCTGGGCGGCCACGAACTGTTCGCCATCGTGGTGGTGGCGACGCTGCCGACGGCGCAGAACGTCTTCGTCTACGCCAGCCGGTACGGGGTGGGAACGGTGATGGCCCGGGACACCGCGTTCGTCACGACTCTGGCCGCGATTCCGGGGATTGCGCTGGTCTCCGGCCTGCTCGCGGGATGAGGTTACCGTGGCTTATGCGCGTAATCGCCCTCGCAGTGCTGGCCTGCCTCGCCGTCGCCGGATGCGGGTCCGGTTCGAGCACCGACGAACCGACGATTCCCCCGGAGATCGCGTCCGCAGTGGATCCCAGCCCGACCAATCCGTCGTCGGGGATGCCCATTCCCTCCGAAGTGCCCGGGGAGGACTTCGGCACCGTCTTCGAACCGCGTCCCGACATCGTCCGGGCGAATCCGACGCCGTTCGAGTCGTGGTCCCGCGCGGACGGCAACACGGTGGCGATCCACTTCGTCACCGGAACCCCGGAGTGTTACGGCGCCGACGCGACGGTCACCGAGACCGACACCACCGTCACGATCTCGCTGCGCACCGGCACGCTCCCGGAGGCGGCCGACAAGATGTGCATCCTCGTCGCCGTGTTCGGCACCCTCGAGGTCCAGTTGCAGGGGCCGCTCGGAAATCGTCAGGTGATCAACGGTTGACCTGGTGAAGCACTGGTTCCTCAACGTCTGCATCGCCACTGCTCTCCTCCAGGCCGTCTATCACGCCGTCCGCGTTCTCGTCTCCTACCGCGTCCTCGCTCTCGGCGGCGACGCCGTCACGATTGGTGTCGTCACCGCGCTGTTCTCGCTGGCGCCGCTGCTCGTGGCCGTCCGGATCGGACGCGCCGTGGACCACCGGCATGCGGCCGCGGTTCTGCGGACGGGTGTGCTGCTCACTGCCCTGGGCGTCCTGGTGATCGCCGTCAGCGGCGACCTGATCGTCCTCGGACTCGGGAACGTGATCCTCGGGTTCGGGCAGATCCTCGTGACCGTCGCCGGGCAGGGGTTCATCACGCTCCTCTCCCCACCCGGTGAACTGGACCGCGGTTTCGCCGGATTGACGCTGGGCGTTTCGATCGGCCAGGCCGTGGGGGTTCCGCTTGTCGGCGTGATCGCGGCCGGAAGCTCGGACGGCGGCGTCGTCGAGACCACCCTGGCGTTGACGGTGATGGGTGTGGTGGCGCTGGCCGCGGTCCCGTTCGCCTGGCCGATTCGCGAACGCCCGCAGCCGGCGGGACCACCGACGCCCGGCGACCGTCAGTCCGTGTTCAGCATGATCGCGACGACGGGGATGCGACCGGCCGTGTTCAGCAGCCTGATCGTGCTGGCGTCGGTCGACGTCGTCGTCGCGTACCTCCCCGTCCTCGGGCACGAGTTCGGTTTCAGCGTTCTCCTGGTGACGTTGCTGCTGACCGCGCGCACCGCGGCGTCGATCGTGTCGCGCGCCTTCCTGCCGTGGCTGCTCACTTGGGTGCCGCGGTCGAAACTGCTGGTCTCCGCGACGCTGTGCTCGGCGCTGCCCACCGCCCTGCTGCCGTTCGTCCCCCACCCCGCTGGGATGGCGCTGCTGCTCGTCGTCGCCGGATTCTTCTGGGGCATCGGCCAACCCCTGACCATGACGTGGGTGGCCGGGCTCGTCACCGCCGCCAACCGGGCCGCCGCGTTGTCGCTGCGACTGACCGGCAACCGACTCGGGCAGGTGCTGATTCCGCTGGCCGCGGGCGCCGCGGCAGGCGTCGCGGGGACGTCGTCGATCTTCGTCATCACCGGCGGTCTGCTCGGCACCGCGGCGGTGTCGACGTGGCGAGCTGTGAGTACTTGTTAACCGCCGGCGGTTAACAAGTACTCACGGGTGCCGAAACGTCGCGTCCACCGACACACGACGCTCCACTTCGTCGGATGTGGCGTGCGTCTCTCATCGACACACTGGTTCCCAGTCACGCGTTTGTCAGATCAGGGGTCAGGAGCCACACGATGAGCTATACCGGTGTCATTCCGAGCACGACCGACACACCCCGTCCACGCCCGGACGAGGCCGCCGTGTCGAGCGCGGTCCTGGCGTCCGGAGGTACCACCCCGCGGCTGCGTTTCGTCGACTCCGCGGACGCACAGCCCGAACCGGCCGCCGTCATGGTGTGGCCGCAGGGCACCCCGCTGCTCGCGGAACTGGTCGCGTTGTTCGCCGACCTCGGGTTGCAGGTGGCGTCCCACGAACAGCTGCCCGACGGCGAGCCCGGCAGCCCGCTGGTCCACCGGTTCGACTTCAGCACCGGCGACTTCGACTGGGACGCAGCAACTCCCGGACTGCTCTCCGACGCGTTCGAGGCCGCGGCCGCCGGACATCTGGAGGTCGACGGTTTCACCCGCCTCGTCGCCGCCGCGAACCTGACGTGGACGGACGCCGTCCTGGTCCGGGCGGCGTGCCGGTACCTCCGGCAGGTGGGGCTGGGGCTGTCGGAACCCAACATCGTCGCGATCCTGTTGCGGCACACCGATTTCGTGCGCGGATTCCGCGACCTGTTCACCGCCCGATTCGATCCCGCCGTCGCCGGCTCCGATCGTGAGAGCGCCGCGGCGGACGCCGAGCGGGTGCTGCTCGCCGCGATCGACCGGACCGCGACGATGGACGAGGACCGGCTGCTCCGCGGACTGCTGTCGTTCACCTCGGCGGTGTTGCGCACCAACTGGTTCCGCCACGACCGCACGATCAGCGCCGCCCCCGCGGCGTTCAAGATCGACCCGTCGCTGCTGTCGCTGTCCGCGGCGGTGACGCCGTACCGTGAGATCTTCGTGCACTCGCCGATCGTCGAGGGCAGCCACGTCCGCAGCGGTCCGGTGTCCCGCGGCGGCCTGCGCTGGTCGGACCGCAAGGACGACTTCCGCACCGAGGTCCTGGGTCTGATGAAGACGCAGCACGTGAAGAACTCACTGATCGTCCCGATGGGCGCGAAGGGCGCGTTCGTGGTGCGCACCGAGACGACCCCGGACGCGGTCCGCGCGGCGTACACGAGTTTCATCGACGGACTGCTCGACGTCACCGACGACATCGTCGACGGCGAGGTCGTCCATCCCCGCGACACGGTGATCTACGACGAGTTCGACCCGTATCTGGTGGTGGCAGCCGACAAGGGCACGGCCCGGTTCTCGGATCTGGCCAACAGCATCGCGACGCGACGCGGGTTCTGGCTGGGTGACGCGTTCGCGTCCGGCGGGTCCGCCGGCTACGACCACAAGGCGATGGGCATCACGGCGCGCGGCGGATGGGTGTCGGTGCGCAGGCATTTCGCGGAGATGGGCAAGAACGTCGACACGGACGCGTTCACCGTGGTCGGCATCGGCGACATGTCCGGGGACGTGTTCGGCAACGGCATGCTGCTCAGCCGTGCCATCCGGTTGGTCGGCGCGTTCGACCACCGGCACATCTTCCTCGATCCGGAACCGGATTCCGAGGCGTCCTACCGCGAGCGCGAGCGCCTCGCCGCGGTGCCCGGCAGCAGCTGGGACGATTACGACCGCAGCCTCGTCTCGGCGGGTGGCGGTGTGTGGCCGCGGACGGCGAAGAAGGTCCCGCTGTCGCCGCAGGTGCGTGAACGTCTCGGCGTGACGGCGACCGAACTCCCCCCGCACGAGGTGGTGAAGGCGCTGCTCACCGCGGACGTGGACCTGTTGTGGAACGGCGGAATCGGCACGTACGTGAAGGCGTCTGCCGAGGGGCACGCGGACGCCGCCGACCCGGCCAACGACGCCGTCCGGGTGGAGGCGAGCGACGTGCGCGCCGCGGTGATCGGCGAGGGCGGCAATCTCGGTCTCACCCAGCTCGCCCGCATCGAGTACGCACTGAACGGCGGCCGGATCAACGCCGACTTCATCGACAACGCCACCGGCGTCGCGACATCGGACCGGGAGGTGAACCTGAAGGTCGCGTTGGACGCGGCCGTCGCGGCGGGCGAACTCCCCGCGGCGGAACGGAACACGCTGCTCGCCCGGGTTCAGGACGAGATCGGCGAATCGGTGCTCGCCGACGCCGCCTCCCAGACCCTCGCCATCAGCCTCGCAGAGGTCCACGCCCCGTTCCTGCTCGGACGCCACGAGCGGCTGATCGAGAACCTCGAGCGGGATGCCGGGATCAGCCGGGCGGCGGAGGTCCTGCCGTCCGTGGCGGAACTGTCGGCGCGCCACCGCGCGGGCCAGGGACTGGTGCGGCCGGAGATCGCCGTTCTGCTCGCGCAGTCGAAGAACCTCGTCGTCACCGAACTGCTCGCCTCCCCCGTGCTCGACTTCGCGGTGTTCGACGGTGTGCTCGCCAACTACTTCCCGGCCCCCATCCGCGAACGCGTCCCCCGTCAGATCAGCGGTCACCGGCTCGCCAGGGAGATCGTGGCCGTCATCGTGGCGGGCGACATGATCGACCGCGTCGGACCGGGCCTGATCCACCGGCTGGAGGAGCGGCTCGGCGTCGGCACCCCCGAGATCACCGTCGCGTACGCCGTGGTGCGGCAGGTGTTCGACATCGACCGGCTGTGGAACGAGGTCCTCACGCTGCCCGGCGCGTCGCACCGGACCCGGCTGAATCTGCACTTCGGCATCCAGGACCTGATCGAGCGCACGACGTCGTGGCTGCTGCGTCACCGCACCTCGGGCACGAATGCGCAGGAGTTGATCGAGCGTTTCGCGAAGCCGGTCCAGGAACTCGCGGCCGCGCTGCCCCGCCTCACCGGCGCACCGGCCCAGGACCTGGGCACGCTGCGGATCCTGGCGCAGGCCTTCGCACTGGAGACCACCGCGCAGTCGCTGGACGTGCCGATCACCCAGGTGGCCGAGGCGTACCGCGAGTTCGGCCGCGTGGTGGGCCTCGACTGGCTGTCGGAACGGTTCTCCGTCGGCGAGACCGGGACCACCTACTGGGAGGCGATGGCGGGGGCCGTCCTCGTCGACAACCTCCAGGAGCACTGGCACGGACTGATCGGGCTCGTCCTGCGCGGCACCTCGCCCGCGACGACCGCCGCCGACGCCGTCGCCCACTGGCTCACCGAACACACCACCGCCGCGGACCGCCTGGCACAGATGCTCGGCGAACTGCGCAGCCTCGACCGCGTGGACAACTCGAGCATCTGCGTCATCGACGCCGAACTGTCGCTCGCGCTGACCCGCTGCTGAACCCGATCCATATTTCACGAACCGATCAGCACTTCAACCAAAGGAGCTCGAAAGTGCCTACTCTCCAACGTGATGTCGCCATCGTCGGCGCAGGCCCGTCCGGCCTGGCCGCAGCGACGGCGCTGCGTAAGGCGGGGTTGTCCGTGGCCGTCCTGGAGGCGCGCGACCGCGTCGGAGGCCGCACCTGGACCGACACCATCGACGGCGCGATGCTGGAGATCGGCGGTCAGTGGGTCTCTCCCGACCAGACGGCGCTGATCTCGCTGCTCGACGAACTCGGCCTGGAGACGTTCGACCGGTACCGCGAGGGCGAATCCGTCTACATCTCGGCCGCGGGCGACCGCACCCGCTACACCGGTGAGTCGTTCCCCGTCGACGAGACCACCCGCAAGGAGATGGACCGCCTGGTCCAGATCCTCGACGACCTCGCCGCGCAGATCGGGGCCGAGGAGCCGTGGGCGCATCCGCTGGCCCGCGAACTGGACACGATCTCGTTCAAGCACTGGCTGATCGAGCAGTCCGACGACGCCGAGGCCCGCGACAACATCGGCCTGTTCATCGCCGGCGGCATGCTGACCAAGCCCGCGCACTCGTTCTCCGCGCTGCAGGCCGTGCTGATGGCCGCGTCCGCCGGATCGTTCTCGCACCTGGTCGACGAGGACTTCATCCTCGACAAGCGGGTCATCGGCGGCATGCAGCAGGTGTCGATCCGGATGGCCGCCGCCCTCGGCGACGACGTCTTCCTGAACGCCCCCGTGCGCACCGTCCGGTGGAGCGAGGACGGCGCAGTCGTGCTGGCGGACGGGGACATTCGCGTGGAGGCCGCACGCGTGATCCTCGCCGTCCCGCCGAACCTGTACTCCCGCATCTCCTACGACCCGCCGCTGCCGCGCCGCCAGCACCAGATGCACCAGCACCAGTCGCTGGGACTCGTCATCAAGGTGCACGCCGTGTACGAGACCCCGTTCTGGCGTGCGGACGGCCTGTCCGGCACCGGATTCGGCGCCTCCGAGGTCGTGCAGGAGGTGTACGACAACACCAACCACGAGGACACCCGCGGCACCCTCGTCGCGTTCGTCTCGGACGAGAAGGCCGACGCGATGTTCGCACTGAGCGAGGAGGAGCGCCGCGCCACCATCCTCGGCTCCCTCGCCCGCTACCTCGGGCCGAAGGCCGCCGAGCCGGTGGTGTACTACGAGTCCGACTGGGGCTCCGAGGAATGGACCCGGGGCGCGTACGCCGCGAGCTTCGACCTCGGCGGCCTGCACCGGTACGGCAAGGACACCCGGACGCCGGTCGGACCGTTCCACTTCTCCTGCTCGGACATCGCCGCCGAGGGCTACCAGCACGTGGACGGCGCCGTCCGGATGGGTCAGCGCACCGCCGCGGACATCGTCGCCCGCCTCGGAAAGTAGTTCCGTCCGATCATCGCCCGGCAGTCACGACTGCCGGGCGATGATCGCGAGCAGCAGTTCGGCGCGCACGCGCGCCACGTCCAGCCGGCAGTCGATCAGCGATTCGATCCGCGCCATGCGGCTGCGCAGGGTGTGCCGGTGCACGCCCATCACCGCCGCCGCCGACTCCCAGTGCCCGTTCGCCTCGAGGAACGCCCGCAGCGACCCCAGCAATTCGGTGCCGTTGCTGCGGTCGTAGTCGTCGATCGGCGAGATCATCGTGTCCGCCAGCGAGTTCAGCACCTCCCGCGTCGAACTGAACGCGAGCAGCGCGCTGCCGGTCAGCGCCGCGAATTCCAGCGGATCCGCCCCCGCCTCGGCGGCCGACGCGGCGAGTTGGGACTGTTCGATGGCCGCCACGAGGCCGGCGATCTCCCGCCGCCCGCTCAGCCCGGCCCGGATCGCCTTCCGCTCCGGGGCGGACAGACTGCGCAGCATCGCCCGCGCGAAATCGACGTCGTCGGTTCCCCGCAGCAGGACGGTGACCCGCGCATCGTGCCTGCGTGAGAACAGTTGCCGTCCGGCCTTGTTCATGGCCACCGCGACTGCCGACTCGGCCCGTTCCGCGAGCGCGGGCGTCTCGGCCACGACTGTGAGTCCGCGGACCATGCCGTCCGCGTCCGCGGCGTGCCGGATCTGCGACCACGCGGGCGCGAGGTCGCGGTCCTCGGTGAGCAGCAGGCCGAGGGCGTGCGAATTGAGCCGGTTCTGTGCCGTCCTGAGCCGCACCGGCTTCTCGAAATCCAACGCGAGCAACGAGTTCGCGTGACCGAGCAGGATCTGGTCCACGTGGCTGAGCGCGGTGGGACTGATCACGGCGAGGTGGCCGTGCGGGGTGCTGCCGACGCTGATCTGCTGCACCGTGATCGAGGCGCCCGAGCGCGCGAGCGACACGCTGCTCGACGCCCCGCCGGTGCCCGCCTCCAGCACGTCCTTCAGTTCCCCGAGCACGTCCTCCGCCGGCTGCGCCGGATGCGCCTCCAGCACCCGGCCGGACAGGTCGAGGAGCAGGACGGTGGACGACGTGGCGACGGCGAGTTCGCGGACGGTGGCGCCGGTGCCGCCCTGGATGACGGCACGGGTCATCCGCGGTTGTGCCCGGGACGCGCGCAGCACCGCCTCGTACTCCTGCTCGGCCAGACGGTTCATGACCCTCTTGACCACGGCCGCGAACGGCGTGGGCAGCGGTATCTCGAGCAGCGGCAGTCCGATCTCGTCGGCGACGACCACCAGGTCCTCGGGCACCTCGGGATGGGACAGTCCGGTGCCGAACCCGACCGCCGCCACGCCGGCCTCGCCGAGTCCGCGCAGGTACCGCGCCCGGTCGGCGGCCGTCAGCGGAAGCCGGATACCGGTGGTGAGGAGCAATTCGCCGCCGGAGAGCCAGCGGACGGGGTCCTGCAATTCGGTGGCGTGGGCGAACGTGATCTCGTTGCCGAGACCGGCGGCGCCACCCTTCAGTTCGAGAGCCAGGTCCGGCTGGGACAACATCCAGCGAACGGGAACGGTCATGTCGGCTCCTGCGCAGTGTGCGGTCGGGTCCGTGTCACCCTGACCGGTCGGAATGGGGATAGCGCTGGACAAGTTGGCCAGCTGAGCATGGACGACTACTCCATTGTGTCAGACGCCGACCTCGAACAACGCCGAAACGCAACATTAACGAATCAAGTTCGTTTGCCCCCTTGCGCGCGGGACGCACCCTCCGCATACTTAACGAATCCAATTCGCTAAGTGACCCACGTCTCACGCGGGCCGCCACCCGAGACCCGGAGTTGTCGTTGTCCCACCCCAGGAATCCCACGTGACCGCCGCAGTCCGCGTCCCCCTGACCCTCGGCCGCGGTATCGCCACCTTCAGCGTCTTCGTCGTCGGCTACATCACGGCCAATCTCATCCCGCTCATGATCATCGCGATGGTCGACGACCTCGGCGTCACCCAGACCGTCGCCGGCGCCGTCCTCACCGGTTCACTGCTGGCCACCGCGCTCGTCTGCCTCGCGGCCACCCGGTGGGCGGCCGGCCGCTCACGCCACCTGCTCGGCCGCGTCAGCCTCGTCGTGATGGCCGCCGGTTTCGGCGTCGCCGCCCTCGTCCACTCCGCGCCCATCGCGTGCGCCGCCATCATCGTCGGCGGGATCGGCGCCGGCGGCGCGGTCGCGGTCGGCGGGGCCGCCCTGGCCGCGCTGAACAATCCGAACCGGGTGTCCGGGATCAACGGGCTCGTCAACCGCACCGCGGTCACCGGAGTTCTCGCGCTGATCCCGATCCTCGGCCTGCACATGACCAATGCGTTCGGGATCGTCGCGGTGCTGGCGCTGGCGACGGTGTTCACGATCACCTGGCTGCCGTCCGCCCCCGCCCCCGCCCCCGCCATCGACAAGGACGAGGACGAGCCGAGCGCGGCGCACACCCGAACCCCGTTGCCCGAGGGGGTCACCGAGAAGAAGCTCGCCGTCGCCGGCTTCTCCCTCCTCGTGCTCTTCGCGATCTGGGCCATCGGCGAGGACTCGCTGTGGGCGGTGTCCGGCATCATGGGCGCCGAACACGCCTCCCTGACCGAACAGCAGATGGGTCTGGCGCTCAGCCTGTCCACCGCGGGCGGCATCGCCGCCGCCCTCGTCCTCACCGCGCTCGGTTCGCGCCTCGGCCGCACCGTCCCCACCGCCGTCCTCCTCGGACTCGGCGCCGCCCTGAAACTGGGCTCGTGCCTGGCCACCGATTCGACGACGTATCTGGTGCTCATCATCGCCTGGAACACGGTGTACGCCGCGGCCTTCATCTACGTGGTGGCCATCGCGGCCGCGCTGGACTCGTCCGGCCGCTGGTCCGCCCCACTCCTCGGCACATACCTGGTGGGGTCGGCGTTCGCCCCGCTCTTCGGCACGCTCGTGACCGGCGCCGTCGGGTACGTCGCGTTCGGCTTCGTCCTGGCGGGCATCAGCCTCGCCCTGCTCGTGCCGATCGTCTGGATCGCCCGCCTGTCGACGCGCACCGAGCGGGCCTCCGCGTTACCCGGACAGGATCCCGCTGCCCGGCACACCACCTCGGTCGTCGTCTGACGGAAAGAGAGAACACCATGAACACGGACACGACCCACTACCGCGGCGGCCGGATCTTCACCGCAGCCGAACCTGCCTGGGCCGAGTCGATGATCGTCCGGGGTGACCGCCTCACGTACGTCGGCGATACCGCGACCGCCGACACGCTGTCCGGCGACGCCCGCGTCGTCGACCTCGGCGGGGCATTCGTCCTACCCGGCTTCATCGACGCCCACACCCACCTGCTGATGATGGGACAGGCCCTGCAGAAGGTGGACCTGCAGAGCGCCGCCGACCTGACCGACATCCAGGACCGCATCCGCCGGTTCGCCGCCGAGAACCCGGACGCACCCCGGCTCCTCGGCCGCAGCTGGCTGTTCTCCGCACTCGACGGGCACCCGCCGACGCGCCAGATGATCGACGCGGCCGAAGCCGACCGACCCGTCTACCTCGATTCCAACGACGTGCACTCGGCGTGGGTGAACACCGCCGCGCTGCGCGAACTCGGCATCGACGCGGACACCCCCGACCCGATCGGCGGCCGGATCGAGCGCGATCCCGTCACCGGCGAGGCCACCGGCATGCTGTTCGAGACGGCGGTGACCCAGATCGTGTGGCCCGCCCTCGCGAAGGTGATCAGCAACGACGAACGGGACGCCGCCCTCGCGGCCGCCTTCGAGCAGTATCTCGCCGACGGCGTCACCGGTGCGGTCGACATGGCGCTCGGCGCGGACGAGGTCGCGGCGCTCGAACGCGCACTGGCCGCGGGCGGCGGCACGCTGCCGCTGCGGGTGGCCGGGCACTGGCTGATCGAACGAACCGATTCGGAAGAGGACAACGTCCGCCAGGTGCACGAGGCGGCGGAGTACCAGCGGCGCCTGCAGGGCCCCTGGCTGCGGATGGCCGGGATCAAGGTCATCATCGACGGTGTCATCGACAGCTGCACTGCCGCCATGAAGGAGCCGTACTCGGACGGCACGAACGCCGAACCGATCTGGGACCTCGCCTCGCTGGCACCGGTCGTCGCTGCGGCCGACGCCGCCGGACTCCAGGTGGCGATGCACGCCATCGGTGACGAGGCGTCGGAGATCGCGCTCGACGCGCTCGAACAGGCGGTCGCCGCCAACGGGATTCGCCCGCGCCGGCACCGGATGGAGCACCTGGAGACGATCACGGAGGACAACGTGCAGCGGCTCGCCCGGCTCGGCGTCGTCGCCTCGATGCAGCCGGTGCACGCCGACCCGGCGATCCAGGAGAACTGGCGGGCGATGCTGGGCGACCATCGGGTCGAGCGGGCGTTTCCGTGGCCCGAGATGACGGCGGCGGGCGCCGTCCTCGCGCTGGGCTCCGACGCTCCCACCGCACCGCATCCCCCGCTGCCCAACATGTACATCGCGACGACCCGCAAGTCCGCGATCGATCCGGCGCTCGCGCCCAACCTGCCCGAGTTCGCGCTGCCGATGGCGGATGCGCTCGCGCACGCCACCCGCGACGCCGCCTACTCGTGCCGCTGGGACGACCTCACCGGTCAGCTCGTCGAGGGCAAGGCCGCCGATTTCGTGGTCCTGGACGGGGATCCGTTCACCGCGGGCGCCGATTCCCTGCTCACTGCACGGGTGCAGCTGACCGTGGTGGCCGGTTCGGTGCGCCACGCAGCGGAGGTGGCAGGCAGCCTCCCGGCGTAGCCGTTCCGGTCAGTCCCGTTCGGCTGCGGCGTCTTTCGTGACGCCGCAGCCGATCTGTGCACAGAATCCCAGCATGGCCGCGCGCGCGGCGTCGACGGTGATGAGGCTGTTTCCCCCGACGATGTGCAGACCGTACGCGTCCTCGAGGGCCACCAGGTTCATGGCTGCCTGGTCGACGTCGCCGCGCACGGCGAACTCCCCCGACGCGTTCCCGTCGCCGAGGATGGCGCGGTACGTCGCGAGTTGCCGCAGATACATCTTCCGGACCAGTTCGTCGTGCAGCGCCGAAGTGCCCGACATGAAGTCGAATTCGTAGAGCAGCCGCATCAGGGTGTCGTCGGGCCCGCTCGGCAGCCCCGCGTCGATGGCCGTCCTCAGCTTGGCGGCGTACGACGCCTGGGCGGCCACCGCCTCGTCGCGCCGATCGCAGTAGCGCTCGGTGCCCGCCCGGTGCGCCTCGACGAGAAGCGCATCCAGGTCGTCGAAATAGTAGAGCAGCGCACCGCGCGTCAGGCCCGCCCGCTTCGCCACGTCGGTCAGGGACAGGGACCGCAGTCCGTGTGCAGATCCCGCCTGCAGCGCGGCCTCGACGAGTTCGGAACGCCGCTGCTTCTGAGTGTTCGGTCGCGCCATGGCGTTGACAGTAGCCGACGTGATCTGTGACACTCGGCCCAGTTGTTTGACGGATGTGTCAAAAAACTATTTCACCCCCTCACCCTCCCCGAACGGACAGCTCATGGACCAGACCGCCCGGCCGCCCACCGCCACTCCCCCCGCCGCCGCGGGCGCCTACGAGGCCTCGCTCTCGCGGAGCATCGGCGTCGGCGGGAACATTCTGATCACCCTGTCGTCGATCTCACCGGCGTCGAGCGTCTTCATCCTCGGCGGCTCGGCCCTCGCCCTGTTCGGCACCGGCGTCTTCTGGGCGTTCCTCATCGCCGGCGTCGTCAGCATCCTCATCGCCTTCTGCTACGCCGAACTCGCCTCCGCGTATCCCGTTGCCGGCGGCGACTATTCGCTGGTGTCTCGGGCACTCGGACCAGCCTTCGGCGTCGCCACGTTCTTCATCAGCCTCATCTCCCTGCCGCTGATCATCGCGGTCTTCGCCCTCGGCGTCGCCGACTATCTGGGCGTCGCGATCCACGGACTGTCGCCGCAGCAGACCGCGCTGGTCGTGGTCGTGATCACCACCGTGACCGCGTGTTTCGACATCCGCACGAACGCATGGCTCACCGGGGTCTTCCTGGGCGTCGAGATGGCGGCGCTCGCCCTGCTCACCGTCCTCGGTTTCGTCCACATGGAACGGCCGCTGTCGAGCCTGCTCAGCCCGGAGGTCCTCGACCCGGCCACCGGCCAGCTCGCACCACTCGCGATCTCCGGACTGATGCTCGCCGTCACCCAGGGAATCTTCGCGTACAACGGGTACGGCGGCGCCGTGTACTTCGCCGAGGAGACCAAGAACGCCGCCCGCTCGATCGCGAAGGCCGTGATCTGGAGCGCGATCATCACCGTCGCCACCGAACTCGTCCCGCTGATCGCCATCATGGTCGGCGCCCGCTCACAAACCGAACTCTTCGGTTCCAGCCTTCCCGTCGAGGCATTCCTCACCGAACGCGCCGGTCACGCCGTCGCCATGGTGGTCATGCTCTCGATCGCCCTCGCCGTGATCAATGCGATCATCGCGATCACGCTGCAGGCGGGCAGACTCCTCTACGCCGCCGCTCGCGATCGCGCCCTCCCCGAGACCGTCGCGGCGCCGCTGCAGGCCGTCAGCACCAAGGGCCGCGTTCCCGTGCTCGCCACCGTCGTGATGGGCGCGATCGCGTTCGCCGCGTGCTTCGTCCCGCTGGACGTCCTGCTCACCGCCACCGGGTCGACCCTGACGTTCACCTACCTGTTCATCGCGCTGGCCGCGATCCATCACCGCCGCGGCGGGACCGCCCGAGCCGGCTACCGCATGCCGTTGTGGCCGCTGGCCCCGGGAATCTGCATCGCGGCACTCGGTCTCGTCTTCGTCGTCACCCTGCTCGACCCGGAGCAGTGGCTCAGCCTCGGCATCTCCCTCGGGCTCGTCGCCGCCGGCTTCGTCTACTTCGCCCTGTACCTGCGACCGCGCAAGAACACCCACCTGCTGCTGCTCGACGCCGCCCCCGAGGAGACCTGCTGATGCTCGACCTGCTGCTGAACAACGGCGTCGTCCGCACGTTCAACGCTCCCTGCCGGGCCGAGGCCGTCGGCATCGCCGACGGCCGGATCCGATACGTCGGGACCACCGAGGACGCCCCTCCCGCCCGGCGGACCATCGACCTGCGCGGCCGGCTGGTCACCCCCGGCATCATCGACAGCCACAACCATCTGCTCCTCGGATTCGACCCCGACGCCGTGAGCCTCGAAGGCGCACACGACCTCACGGAGGTCCGGCGGCGGATCGGCGCGCACGCGGCCGCCCGCCCCGACCTCGACTGGATCTGCGCCGAGAACGCCGTCTACTCCGTGGTGACCGGGCGCAGGCCGAACGCCGACGACCTCCGCGGCCTCACCGACCGCCCGGTCTTCATCACCACCTACGACCAGCATTCGGTGTGGCTGAACGAGGCCGCGCTGCGGAAGCTCGGCATCGACCGCGGCACGCAGATCCCCTGGGGGCGTCCGGAATTCGACGGCCACGGCGCACCGACAGGCTGGGTCACGGACTTCTACACCAGCGCGATGACGCGGGCGGGCCTGGCCGGGCTGCAACGCGACATCCCGATGTACTCCCCCGACCGCCGGTACCGGCGCGTCACGTCCAGTCTGGAGATGGCGACCGCGAGCGGTATCACCACCGTCGTCGAACCGCAGGTCCCGCTGGCCGAACTCGATCTGATGTACCGGGCGCGCTCCGAGGGGCGGATGCACTCGCGGGTGATCACCGCCCTGTTCCACCCCGTCGGGGCCGACGCGGCGTTCCGCCGGGACCTGCGGGAGGCCGTCGACGGCGCGCCGGTCGACGACATGCTCCGGCTCGGGCCGGTCAAGCTGTACGCCGACGACGTGATCGAGCCGCACACCGCCGCCATGCTCGCCGACTACGCGAACCGGCCGGGACACCGCGGCGTGCCGAGTCTGCCGCCGCAGGAGTTCACCGCGATGCTCACCGAACTCGACCGCCTCGGTTTCCAGACGCACACCCACGCGACGGGCGATTGGGGCATCCGGCTGGCGCTCGACTCGATCGAGCACGCCGCCCGGGCGAACGGCACCACCGACCGGCGGCACGGCATCGTCCACGTCGAATGCCTGCATCCCGAGGACCTTCCCCGGTTCCGGGAACTCGGCGTCGTCGCGGCGATGCAGCCGCGGCACTGCTCGCCCGACCTCGTCGCGGGAACGTGGATGGAGAACGTCGGCGAGGACCGGTGGGACCGGGCGTGGCGATTCCGCTCGCTCGCCGAGTCGGGGGCGCCGCTGGCGTTCTCCAGCGACTGGCAGGTCGGGGAGATGGATCCGCTCGTCGGCCTCTACTCGGCTCTCACCCGCTCGGGTCTGGACGGCCGCACCGGCTGGACCCCGCACGAATGCATGGACCTGGATTCGGCGTTGCGGGCGTACACCCGCGGCGGTGCGTGGGCCTGGCACGCCGAGGACGACCTCGGCGTGATTCGTCCCGGTGCCCACGCCGACCTGGTCGTCTGGTCGGCGGACCTGTACGCGCTCGAACCGGGAGAACTGCTGGACCAGCGGGCCGATCTCACTCTGGTCGGCGGCGAGGTCGTGCACGACGCCGCCGTCGCGAGCGTCCCCGCGGACGTGCCGTTCGCCGGTTCCGGTGCGGCCGGGCACACCTGCTCGCACGGGTGACGTCCGGATTGGACAACTTGGCGCGCCGGGGGACGCGTCTTTCACCATTTTGTCAGCTGCCTCTGGCTTGTGAGACAGCGCACACTTGTTTTCAGATGTTCTGCAACTCCGGCCCCGGTCGGACCGTTCCACCGCCGGTCCGCCCCGACCCACGAGTTTCGACCCACGAGTTTTCGACCCCACGAGAGGAACCGGTACGAATGTCGATCGACGTACTCGAGAACTACATCAACGGTGAGTTCGTCGCCTCATCCGCGACGGAAACGCTGGACTTGATCAACCCTGTAGACGAGAGCGTCGTCGGGCGGGCGCCCGTCTCCACCAAGGCCGACGTCGACGCGGCCGTCGAGGCCGCCGAGCGGGCCTTCGTCTCGTGGGGCAAGACCACTCCGAGCGTGCGGCAGAGCGCGTTGCTGAAGCTCGCCGACGCGATCGAGGCGCACAGCGACGAACTCGTCGAGGCCGAGTGCCGCAACACCGGACAGCCGAAGCAGGTCATCGCCGACGAAGAGATCAAGGTGGGCGCCGACCAGCTCCGCTTCTTCGCGGGCGCCGCCCGCATGCTCGAAGGCAAGGCCGCCGGCGAGTACATGGACGGCTTCACCTCCTACGTGCGCCGTGAGCCGATCGGCGTCGTCGGTCAGGTCACCCCGTGGAACTACCCGTTCATGATGGCCCTGTGGAAGATCGGTCCCGCGCTCGCGGCAGGCAACACGATCGTGCTCAAGCCCAGCGACACCACCCCGAACAGCACCTTGGTGCTGGCCCGGCTGACCAAGGGGATCCTCCCGGACGGCGTCTTCAACGTCGTCCTCGGCAACGGCGAGACCGGCGCCACCCTCGTGGAGAACCCTGCCCTCGGCCTGGTGTCGATCACCGGCTCCGTGCGGGCGGGCATCGCCGTCGCCGTCTCCGCCGCACGCCAGCTCAAGCGGGCCCACCTCGAACTCGGCGGCAAGGCGCCCGCGATCGTCTTCGGCGACGTCGACATCGAGAAGACCGCGAGCGGCATCGCCGAGGCCGCCTTCTTCAACGGCGGCCAGGACTGCACCGCCGCCACCCGCGTCCTCGTCCACGAGTCCATCCACGACCAGCTCGTCGACGCCCTCGTCCGCAAGGCCGAGACCCTCGAGCCCGGCCTGCCGGACGACCCGGACACGTTCTACGGCCCGCTCAACAACGTCAACCACTTCGACGCGGTCAGTTCCAAGATCGCCGCGCTCCCCACCTCCGCCAAGATCGTCACCGGCGGAAAGCGTTCCGGCGAGCGGGGATTCTTCTTCGAACCCACCGTGATCACCGGCGTCGACCAGCGCGACGACATCGTGCAGGAGGAGACGTTCGGTCCCGTCCTCACCGTGCAGAGCTTCTCCGACGAGAAGGAGGCCGTCACCCTCGCCAACGACGTCCGGTACGGCCTGGCGTCGAGCGTGTGGACCAACGATCACGGCGTCACGCAACGGCTCTCGGCCGCACTCGATTTCGGTGCCGTCTGGATCAACTGCCACATCCCGCTGGTCGCCGAGATGCCGCACGGCGGCTTCAAGTACTCCGGATACGGCAAGGACCTCTCCGGCTACGGCGTCGAGGACTACACCCGCATCAAGCACGTCATGAGTTCCAACGACTGACGTCGCTCCCACCCATCCCATCCACGTCACCACCCTTGAGGACTGCACCATCATGAACGACATCCAGTACCGGCTGCCGCAGAAGCGCGCCCTGGTCACCGAGCTCCCCGGCCCGAAGTCGGCGGCCCTCACCGCACGCCGCCGCGCCACCGTGGCCGCGGGCGTCGGCTCCAGCGTCCCCGTGTACGCGGCGGATGCCGACGGTGGTGTGGTCGTCGACGTCGACGGCAACTCGCTGATCGACCTCGGCTCGGGCATCGCCGTCACCAGCGTGGGCGCGTCCGATCCGGCCGTCGCCGAGGCGGTCCGCGAGCAGGTCGGGCACTTCACCCACACCTGTTTCATGGTCACCCCGTACGAGGGCTACGTCCGCGTGGCGGAGGAACTCGCCGCCCTCACCCCCGGCGACCACGAGAAGCGCACCGTCCTGTTCAACTCGGGCGCCGAGGCGGTGGAGAACGCCATCAAGGTTGCTCGCCTCGCCACCGGGCGCGACGCCGTCGTCGCATTCGACCACGCCTACCACGGTCGCACGAACCTGACGATGGCCCTCACCGCCAAGTCGATGCCCTACAAGGCCCACTTCGGCCCGTTCGCGCCCGAGGTGTACCGGCTCCCGATGTCCTACCCGTACCGGGACCAGGACGGACTGACCGGCGAGCAGGCTGCTCAGCGCGCCATCAGCCAGATGGAGAAGCAGATCGGCGCCGATTCGCTCGCGGCGATCATCATCGAGCCGATCCAGGGCGAGGGCGGATTCATCGTTCCCGCCGAGGGATTCCTCCCCACCCTGGTGAACTGGGCCCGCGCCAACGGCGTCGTGTTCATCGCCGACGAGGTGCAGACCGGATTCTCCCGCACCGGCGCCTGGTTCGCGTGCGAGCACGAGGAGATCGTCCCGGACATCATCACGATGGCCAAGGGCATGGCCGGCGGCATGCCGCTGTCCGCGATCACGGGCCGCGCCGAACTGCTCGACAAGGTGCACCCCGGCGGACTGGGTGGCACGTACGGCGGCAACCCCGTCGCGTGTGCCGCCGCGCTCGCCGCGATCGACAGCATGCGGAAGTTCGACCTGCCCGCCCGCGCGCAGCACATCGGCGACCTGGCCCTGCCGCGGCTGCAGGCCCTCGCCGCCGAGGTCGGGGTCATCGGTGAGGTGCGTGGACGCGGCGCGATGCTCGCGATGGAGTTCGTCAAGCCCGGCACGACCGAGCCGGATGCGGAACTGACGAAGGCCATTGCCGCCCGTGCGCTCGAACAAGGTGTCATTCTGCTGACATGCGGTACGTACGGAAACGTCATCCGGCTGCTTCCGCCGCTGGTGATCGGCGACGACCTGCTCGACGACGCCCTGACCGTGATCGAGCAGATCGTGCGCTCGCTCGTCTGACCCGTGCGCCTTCTCGGTAGCCACCACTACCGAAAAGGCGCACGAGCACGAACCGCCCACCCATCGACCAGAGGAGACATCATGACCCGGACGACCACCGGCACGTTCCATCCTCTGGACCCGTTGGGGGCGGACGAATTCGCGAAGGCCGCGGCCGTCCTCGCCCGGGAACACGGGGTCGGGGACGGCTGGCGGTTCGCGTCGATCGAACTCGCCGAGCCGGACAAGGCCGCGGTGTCGGCGTTCGACGCGTCGGGCACCGTCCCGGACCGCAGGGCGATCGTCGTGTGCTTCGACCGCGGCAGCGGAGACACCTACAAGGCGCTCGTCTCGCTGACCGGAGACAACGTGGTTTCCTGGCAGCACATCCCGGACGTCCAGGCGAATTTCACGGTCGACGAATGGGAAGAGGCGGACGCCTTCCTCCGCGGGCACCCCGACGTGATCGCGGCGCTCGCGAAGCGCGGGGTCACGGACATGAGCCTGGTGTTCATGGACGTGTGGACGTACGGCGACGTGGTGACCCCGGAGAAGTACAAGGGCCGCCGGCTCGGCTGGTCGGACACCTGGGTGCGGGCGTCCGAGGGCACCAACCCGTATGCGGGGCCGGTCAACGGTTTCCACTGCGTGATCGACGTCAACAAGATGGAACTGCTCGAGATCGAGGACACGTTCAGCGTCGAACGTCCCGAGGTCATGGGCGAGTACGTGCCCCGGCACATTCCGGAACGGATCCGGAACGCGAGCACACGCCCGCCGTTGAAGCCGTTGGACATCGTCCAGCCGGAGGGACCGTCGTTCACACTCGAGGGCAACAAACTCGAATGGCAGAACTGGTCGCTGCGGGTGGGGTTCAACTACCGCGAGGGCATGACCCTGCACGCGGTGACGTACAACGACAACGGCCGGGTGCGTTCGATCGCGAACCGGATGTCGTTCGCGGAGATGGCGGTGCCGTACCGCGACACCAGCACCGACCACTACCGCCGCACCGCCTTCGACATCGGCGAGTGGGGCATCGGGTTCATGACCACCTCACTCACCCTGGGCTGCGACTGCCTCGGCGAGATCCGGTACCTCGACGCCGTCCTCCACGACAGCCACGGTGTGCCGTTCACGATCGAGAACGCGATCTGTATCCACGAGGAGGACAACGCCGTCCTCTGGAAGCACGTCGACCACGACGGTGCCGAGGTGCGCCGCATGCGGCGTCTGACGGTGTCGACGCACGTGACGGTCGCGAATTACGAGTACCTCGTCTACTGGCGGTTCTACCAGGACGGCAACATCGAGTGTGAGGTCCGTGCCACCGGGATCATGGTGGTCAGCCACTTCCCCGAAGGCGGTGAGCACCCGAGCGGCACCCTGGTCGACACCCGCACGTACGCGCCGTTCCACCAGCACTTCCTGGTCGCGCGGCTCGATCTCGACATCGACGGCACCGAGAACACGGTGTACGCGACCGAGACCGAGATCGTGCCGATGGGCCCGGACAATCCCCTCGGGCTCGCGCTGCGTCAGAAGAACACCCCGCTGCGCACCGAACTCGAGGGCAGGCAGGACTTCGACTGGCAGAGCCAGCGCGCGTGGAAGGTCGTCAACGACAACACGACCACCGGACTCGGCACCGCCCCCGCCTACAAACTCGTTCCCGGCGGCGCGATCCCGTCGATGTTCGACCCGGCGTCACCGATCTTCCAGCGCACCGGCGCGATCGGCCACACCGTCTGGGTGACGCCCAACTCCCCCGACGAACGCTGGCCCGCCGGCGAATTCGTGAACCAGAGCAAGGTCGATCACGGGCTTCCCGCCTGGACCGCGGCCGACCGCCCGATCGAGAACACCGACGTGGTGCTCTGGTACACGTTCGGGATCCACCACATTCCGCGGCCGGAGGACTGGCCGATCATGCCTGCGGACACCGTGTCCTTCTGGCTGAAGCCGGCCGGATTCTTCGACCGCAACCCCGCCCTCGACGTCGCCCCCACCCCGGAGGCGTGCGATCACCACCATCCCCACCACGAGGACTCCGATGACTGATTTCGAACGGCTCCGCGCCACCCTGCCCACCGGTCTGTGGATCGACGGCGCCCAGACCGACCCGATCGACGGCGGCACCTTCCCGGTGTACGACCCGGCCACGGGAACCCTGATCGCCGACGTCGCGGATGCGGGTGGCAAGGACGCGATGCGCGCACTGGACTCCGCTGCGGCGGTCCAGGAGGAATGGGCGGCGACCGCGCCGCGGCAGCGGTCGATCATCCTGCGGTCGGCGTGGGAGAAGGTCATCGAGCGCACCGACGACCTCGCGCTGCTCATGACGATGGAGATGGGCAAGGCACTGCCGGAGAGCCGCGGCGAGGTGAACTACGGCGCCGAGTTCCTGCGCTGGTTCAGCGAGGAAGCCGTCCGCATCCAGGGCCGCTACACCACGTCGCCGTCGGGCAGCGGACGGATCATGGTCACCAAGGTGCCCGTCGGACCCACCCTGGCCGTCACCCCGTGGAACTTCCCGCTCGCGATGGGCACCCGCAAGATCGGCCCCGCGCTCGCCGCAGGCTGCACGATCATCGTCAAGCCCGCCGAGGACACCCCGCTCACCATGCTGCTGCTCGCCGAGATCTTCGCCGAGGCAGGGCTGCCCGCCGGTGTGCTGTCGGTGCTGCCCGCGTCGAACGCCGCCGCCGTCACCGAACCGCTGCTCGCCGACCCGCGGCTGCGGAAGGTGACGTTCACCGGGTCCACCCGCGTCGGCAAGATCCTGATCGAGCAGTCCGCCCAGCAGGTTCTGCGCACGTCGATGGAACTCGGCGGCAACGCGCCGTTCGTGGTGTTCGACGACGCCGACATCGACGCCGCGGTCGAGGGCGCGATGGCCGCGAAGATGCGCAACGGCGGCGAGGCGTGCACCGCCGCCAACCGCCTGATCGTCGCGAACTCGGTGCGCGAGGAATTCACCACCAAGCTCACCGACCGGATCGCCGCGCTCACCGTCGGACCGGGCAGCGAGGACGGCACCAACGTCGGTCCCCTCGTCAACGAGAAGCAGCGCCGCAACGTGGCGTCCCTCGTCGACGACGCCGTCGCCGCGGGCGCCCGGGTCCGCACCGGCGGCAAGTCCGTCGACGGTCCCGGCTACTTCTTCCAGCCCACCGTCCTCGACGAGGTGCCCGCGAACGCGCGCATCGTCCGCGAGGAGATCTTCGGACCCGTCGCCGCGATCACCGGATTCGACACCGAGGCCGAGGGCGTCGCCGCCGCGAACGACACCGAATACGGTCTCGCCGCATACATCTACACGCAGAACGTCGACCGCGCGTTCCGCGTCGCCGACAAGCTCGAGAGCGGCATGGTCGGCGTCAACCGCGGAGTGATCTCCGACGTCGCCGCGCCGTTCGGTGGAGTCAAGCAGTCCGGACTCGGCAGCGAAGGCGGCACCGAAGGCATCGAGGAGTACCTCGAGACCAAGTACGTCGGCTTCGCGTAAACCACCCGCCCCCGAGACAGATCGGAACCGTCACCATGCGATTGGTCGTTGGATATCTCGCCACTCCCAGCGGGGAGGACGGTCTGGCCCTCGGGGCGCAGCTCGCCCGTAGTCTCGGCGCACAGCTCGACATCTGCATGGTTCTCCCGCCGGACCGCACGGTCCCGGCGAGAGTTCCGGCAGAGACCGGCTTCGACGACATCCTCGCCTCCCGTGCGGAGCGCTGGCTGGACGAGGCGAAGTCGTCGGTGCCGAGCGACATCGACGTGGACGTCCACCTGAGCTTCCACGAATCGTTCGCACAGGGCATCCTCGACGAGGTCACCCGCCTCGACGCGCACGCGATCGTCGTCGGCGCCGCGGGTGACGGCCTGCTCGGCAGGCACTCGGTCGGTTCCGTGTCGACGGAATTGCTGCACTCCGCGCACGTGCCGCTCTGCCTCGCGCCCCGCGGCCATCGGCATTCCTCCGCGAAGAAGATCCGAGAGGTCACCTGCGCACTCGGGACGCGCGTCGGTGCGGACGTCCTGCTGCGAACCGCCGTGCGGACCAGCAAGCGGATGGAGACCCCGCTGCGCCTGGTGTCCCTCGTCGAACTGGACCCGCACCACCACCTTCGCGATCATCGGGACACGTCCGAGAGCGTCCGCGAGCGCGCGGTCGCCCATGCACAGTCCACCCTGGACGAGGCGAAGTCCGCGCTACCCGAAGACTTCCCCGTCTCCGTGATGATCGCCGACGGATCCTCCGTGGAATCGGCGGTCCGCAAACTCGACTGGCAGGACGGCGACCTCATCATGGTCGGCTCCAGCCGTCTCGCCCAACCTCGTCGACTGTTCCTGGGATCCACCGCGGCCAAGATGCTCCGCGTCCTGCCGGTGCCCATGGTCGTCGTCCCCAAGCAGGAGTTCCCCAACAGTGAGTAAACCGTCCGCGACACCCGCCCCGGATCCACGATCGCACCCGACCGGAGGTTCAGACATGACGAACAGCGAAGGCGCACCGGCGTCGGCCGGCGTTGCCGTGAGCACCAAAGGGCTGGCCACCGGTGCGGTCGGGACCTTTGCAGGGGCGGTCCTCGGGATCTCCTCCGTGGCGCCGGGTTACACGCTGACGGCCAGCATCGGGCTGATCGTCGCGGCGGTCGGGTTGAAGATGCCCGCCATCTTCATCGCCGGCTTCATTCCCATGTTCCTCACGGCGTACGCCTACCGTGAGCTCAACTCCGAATCACCCGACTGCGGTGCGTCGTTCACGTGGTCGACGAAGGCGTTCGGACCGTATGTCGGCTGGATGTGCGGCTGGGGCATGGTGATCGCCACGATCATCGTGCTCTCGAACCTCGCGGCGATCGCCGTGCAGTTCTTCTATCTGTTCATCGCGAAACTGTTCGACGCCCCGAGCATCGCGGACCTGCCCGGCAACAAGTTCGTGAATGTGGGCACCACCCTGCTCTTCATCGCACTCGCCACGTGGATCGCCAGTCGCGGCATCACCACCAGCGAGAAGCTGCAGTTCGCGCTCGTCGGCTTCCAGATGGTCCTGCTCATCGCGTTCGCGGTGGTGGCACTGGTCCACGTCGGTAACGGGGACGCCCCCGCCGGGCTGTCGTTCGACCTGAGCTGGTTCAACCCGTTCACGGGGCTGGCCGTCGGCGCGTTCGTGATCGGCCTGACGGGTTCGATCTTCGCGTTCTGGGGCTGGGACACGTGCCTGACGCTGGGCGAGGAGTCGAAGAACCCGAAGAAGACCCCCGGTCGCGCCGGACTGCTGTGCGTGATCACGATTCTGCTGACCTACCTGCTCGTGTCGGTCGCGGCGATGATGTACGCCGGCGTCGGCGAGGACGGTCTCGGCCTCGGCAACCCGGACAACTCCGAGAACGTCTTCGGTGCCCTCGCCGATCCGGTTCTCGGGAACTGGGGCGGCATGTTGCTGTTCCTCGCCGTCTTCGTCTCCTCGGTCGCGAGCCTGCAGACCACGTTCCTGCCCGCGGCCCGCACCATGCTCGCGATGGGCGCGTACGGCGCTTTCCCGAAGAAACTCGCCGACGTGTCCCCTCGGTTCCTGGTCCCGTCGTACGCCACGGTCGTCGCCGGTGTCATCACCGCGGTGTTCTACACGGTGGTGACGTTCCTGTCCGAGCGCACGCTGCTCGACACCATCGCCGCGCTGGGCATCATGATCTGCTGGTACTACGGCATCACGGCATTCGCGTGTGTCTGGTACTTCCGGGACAGCCTGTTCACGAGTTTCCGCAACGCCGTCTTCCGGTTCGCCTTCCCACTGCTCGGCGGCCTCATGCTGCTCGCGGTGTTCGTCATCTCGATCCAGGAGAGCATGGACCCGGAGAACGCCAGCGGCGCATCGATCGGCGGCATCGGCCTGGTCTTCTTCCTCGGCTTCGGGATCCTGCTGCTCGGGGCGATCCTCATGGTGGTCATGCGGTTCCGCAGTCCCGCCTTCTTCCGCGGCGAGACCCTCAACCGCGAGACGTCCGCTCTGCGCGACGAGGGCGACCTCACGGCGCGATCGGAGCCTGCGCCACCAAGCCAGCGATAAGCGTCCGCAGCCCGAACTCGAATGCTGCATCCGCCCGTCCGGGGTTCGGCCCGGACGTGGCCAGGGCGGCCCGCATGGACTCGTTCGCCTCCGGGGCGGTCGCCCAGACCACTTCGGGTGCGGCGAGGTCCAGCGCCGACCCCAGCACGAAACTGTCGACCGTCGTGATGGCGTGCAGAATCTCCTCGGGCGTGAAGCCGCCGTCCGAGAATGCCTGCGCCAGAGCGTTGTACAGAGCGAAAGCCACACCGGACTGCACTGTGTGCGCGGTGAACAGAGGAATCAGCCGAGGATGCTCGGCGTAGTTGCGCCGATATTCGCGCGCCAGGCCGGCCACCGTCTCGCTCCACTTGCCGTCGGGGTCCGCCACCACGATGCCCGCCATCATGCGGGCACGCATCAGTTCGATGATCTCCGCCCTCCCGGACACGTGATTGTACAGCGAGGAGGGCCGCACCTTCAGCCGTTCGGCGAGACCCGGCATCGTGAAATCACCCGTGAGGTCCACCATCCGCATGGCGGCTTCGGTGATGATCTCCGGCGACAGCAGTCGCTGTGATGGCCGTGGCATGGGTGCCCTCCTGGTCGGTGTGTGTCACCGGCGACGCGCGCCTCGGCGCCGCCGTAGCGGCGACCAGGGTGGATACCGAAGGAATCGAAATCGTGCCTCCCCGCCCCTTGATCGCCGAGCATTTACCCACCATACTTAACGAATCCAATTCGTTTTAGGCGCTCGCCGAACCGAACATCCGAGGAATCACAATGTTGACGATCACCGCCCTCACCCCTCCCGAGTCCCTGTCGAGGACGCGTGAGACCGGACGCACCCCGCTCCGCGTCGGACTCGTCCAGCACCGCTGGCACGAGAACGAGCAGGATCTGCGGACCGAACTCGACGAGGGCATCGCCGCGGCAGCCGAGCTCGGGGCGCGCGTGGTGTTCCTCCCCGAACTCACGCTGAGCCGGTACCCCGCCTTCGTCGAAGGCGGAGACAACCCCGGACGCCAGGCCGAGGACCTCCTCACAGGACCGACGTTCACGTTCGCGGCCAAGGCCGCCGCCGAACACGGCGTCCTCGTCCACGCGTCCCTGTACGAGCGGAACGACTCCGAGAACGGCGTGCAGTACGAGGACGGACTCGGTTTCAACACCGCCATCCTCGTCGCCCCGTCCGGGGAACTGCTCGCGCACACCCGCAAGCTGCACATTCCCGTCACCGCCGGCTACTACGAGGACACCTACTTCCGCGGCGGCCCCGCCGACAACCCGTACCCGGTCCACACCGCCGAGGCACTGGGCGGCGTCAAGCTCGGACTCCCCACCTGCTGGGACGAATGGTTCCCCGAGGTCGCCCGCGCGTACTCGCTCGGCGGCGCCGAAATCCTGGTGTACCCCACCGCGATCGGCTCGGAACCCGACCACCCGCAGTTCGACACCCAGCCGCTGTGGCAGCAGGTGATCGTCGGCAACGGCATCGCGAACGGCACGTTCATGGTGGTGCCCAACCGCCACGGCGGCGAAGGCCTGATCACGTTCTACGGCTCGTCGTTCATCTCCGACCCCTACGGCCGCATCCTCGCCCAGGCCCCGCGCGACGAATCCGCGGTGCTGGTCGCCGACCTCGACCTGCAGCAGCGCGAGGACTGGCTGGCCCTGTTCCCGTTCCTGGCCACCCGTCGCCCCGACACATACGGCGCCCTCACCGAGCCCGTCGATCACGCATCCCCGTTCGGGAGGAACTGATGACCTGGCGCATGCCCGCGGAAGGCGAACTGCACGAACGCACCTGGATGGCCTACCCCAGTGCGGGCTACTCCCTGGGCGACACTCCGGAGGAGCAGCACGAGGCGCGCACCACGTGGGCCGAGGTGGCGCACGCGGTCGCACGATTCGAACCGGTCACCGTCGTCGTCGACCCCGGTGAGGTGGCGGCGGCCAAGAAGTACCTGTCCGCCGACATCGACATCGCTTCGGCGCCGCTGAACGACGCCTGGATGCGCGACATCGGACCCACGTTCGTGTTGTCCGAGGACGGACGCCTCGGCGGCGTCGACTGGATCTTCAACGGCTGGGGCGGCCAGGACTGGGCCCGGTGGGACAAGGACTCCAAGATCGGCGCCCTGGTGGTCGAGCAGTCAGGGGCCGAACTCGTCGACTCGCCGATCGTGAACGAGGGCGGCGGCATCCAGGTCGACGGCCTCGGCACCGTGCTGGTCACCGAGACCGTGCAACTCGACCCGGGCCGCAACCCGGACCTGTCGAAGGCCGACATCGAGGCGGAACTCGCCCGCACGATCGGTGCCACCAAGGTGATCTGGCTGCCGCGCGGCCTGACCCGCGACTCCGACACCTACGGCACCCGCGGGCACGTCGACATCGTCGCCGCCATCCCGTCGCCCGGCGTCGTCCTCGTGCACGATCAGCGCAATCCCGAGCACCCCGACTTCGAGGTCAGCAAGGCCGTCATCGACGCGCTGAAGCAGACCACGGACGCCCGCGGCGAGTCGTGGGAGATCGTCACCGTCCCCGCGCCGCAGGTCCTGCGCGACGAGGAGGGCTTCGTCGACTACAGCTACATCAACCATTTCGTCGTCAACGGCGGCGTCATCGCGTGCAGCTTCGACGATCCCGCGGACGAGGAAGCGGTCGCGATCCTGTCGGCTGCCTACCCGGGACGCACGGTCGTCTCCGTCGACGCCCGCCCGCTCTTCGCGCGCGGCGGCGGCATCCACTGCATCACCCAGCACCAGCCCGCCGTGCGCTGACGCACCCGTGAGTACTTGTCAACCGCCGGCGGTTGACAACTACTCACGGGTCAGCGCCTGCGGCGCATGTAGTCGCTGACGACGGCGGCACCGAGACCGTCCAGACCGGGCGCCACGACGCGTCCGCCGACCCGTTCCGCCATCCGGTCCACCACCCGTGCGAGACCGGGATCCTCACCGAGGCGGAAGAACGTGACGTGGGCGCCGAGCCGGGCGAGGGTGTCGAGTTCCCGGACCGTCAGACCGAGGGTCCGGGCGCTCGGCGGGTAGTCGAAATACGCGAAGCCGTCCGGCTCGAGATGCGCGGTCGGCTCACCGTCGGTGACGATCAGGACCACCGGCTGCGCGTTGGGGTGCCTGCGCAGATGCCGGGCGGCCAGCAGCAGCGCGTGGTGCAGGTTGGTGCCCTGGTCCCAGGCGCCGTCCAGGCCTGCCAGCTCCGACGGCGTCAGCACCTGCGCGTGCCTGCCGAACGAGATGAGCTGCAGTTCGTCGCTGCGGAACCGGGTGCTCACCAGGTGGTTCAGCGCAAGTGCGGTGCGTTTCATCGGCACCCACCGCCCCTCCATCACCATCGAGAACGACGTGTCGACCAGCAACGCGACCGCCGCCTGCGACCGCTGCTCGGTCTCCATCACGTCCACGTCCGCGACGGACAGCCGGACCGGGACGCGACCGCGTTCGACCGGATCGGACGCCGCCCGCAGCACCGCGTTGGTGATGGTGCGCGTGACGTCCCACGGCTCGGTGTCGCCGAACGCCCACTCGCGGGACGCCCCCGTCGGCTCCCCCATCGCCCCGGCGCGCCGCGTCTCCCGTTGCCCGCCACGCGAAGACAGCTGCTGCGCGACGTCCCGGAGGGCCGTCTGACCGAGTTGGCGCATCGCCTTGGGCGACAGCCGCCATTGACCGTCCGCCCCGCGGTCGAAGAAACCCTGATCCCGCAACGCCTTCTCCAGTTCGGCGAGGGTCTGCGCATCCGCCGCCGCTTCGTCGCCCAGTTGCCGGGCCAGGGCCTCCGCGTCGATGTCGTCGAGTTGTGCGCCCGCGTACTGCTGCGACAGTTGCTCCGCGAGCGACTCGAGTTCCGCGATGTCCTGCAACGCGCCGGTGCCCTCGCCCAGGCCCATGCCGTCGTCCCCGCGAAACCGCTGCGCGCCCTGCCAGTCCTCGCCGGGACGCGCAGCCTGCAGGTGCTGGTCGAGGCGGTCCAGCTGTCCGATCAGCGACGGATCACCGAACGCCTGCTGCGCCAGCGCGTCGAGTTCGTCGCGCTGCTCCTGCGACAGCGAGTTCCGCAGCCGCTGCGCCGCCGCCGCCCGCTGCGCCAGCGAGTCGAGCAGTTCCTCGACGTTGCGCGGGTTCTCTGGGAAATACTCCCCGTGTTTGTCCATGAACTCGTCGAACTGCTCCTGGGTGTCCTCACCGCGGGAATGCTTGTCGAGCAGGTCGTTGAGATCGGCGAGCATCTCCCGGATGCGTTCGCGATCTTCCTCCGTGGCACCCTCGAGCGCCTGCTTCATGCCGGCGAACCGCTGGTCCAGCACCTCGCGGCCCAGCAGGTCCCGGATCTTCTCGTAGTCGGCACGGGCTTCCGAACTGCGCCAGTCGTAGTCGGCGAGTTCCTGCACGGCCTGCGCGGTGGACGGCGACAGTTCCTCGATGCGCATCTCGGAGAAGCGGGCGTCGTCGTCGAGCGCGCGGGCCAGCGTCTTGCGTTCCTCGAGTACCGCGCGGTCGAGGAGTTCCCGGACCTCTTCGAGCGTGCCGTTCAGGTTGTTCCGCTTCAGCAGCTCGCGGCGGCGCCGATTGGCCTCGGCCGCAAGCTCGTCCAGCCCGCGCATGTCGCGGTTGCCGCGGCGCAGCATCTCGCGCAGCGCCTGCCGCGGCGAACTGCCCGCGAACACGTCGTCGCCGATCGCCGCGAGCGCCTCGCGCAGGTCCACCGGCGCCGCCAGCGGATCACCGCCCTCGTACGGCCCGTACCGCGCATTGTGCGGCCCGCGTTCCGCCTTGCGGGACATTACGAATACACCGTCTGCCCGTTGATGTCCGGGTTCTTGGAGATCCGCCGGGCCAGATACAGCCCTTCGAGGGCGAACTCGGCCGCCGCGGCCCGTTCGCCGTCGGACTCCGCGCCCAGACGCTCGGCGAGCACGTCGAGAACCTCGAGTTCGGGCAACTCGTTCAGCAGCGCCTTCGCCGTGATCCGTTCGCCGGTGACCACCGGGTCGCCCTGTTCGACGGCGTCCACGAGTTCGGCGAGGTCGATGCCGCCGAGCCGGGTGCGGACCGTGTCGGCCGTCGCCCGCCGCAGCAGGTGCTCGAGGACCTCGATCTCGCGCCCTTCCTCCCCGGATTCGAATTCCACCTTGCCCCGCAGGACGTCGACGACGGTCTCGAGGTCGACCGGCCGCGCGACCGGGTCGGCCTCACCGAGGACCGCGCCGCGATGCACCGCAGCCGCACTGACGGTTTCGGCGCCCGCCACCGCGAAGCGCGCGGACACCCCCGACCGCTGATCCACCGACGTCGACTCGCGGAGCAGCCGGGTGAACCGGGCCAGGATCTCGAGGAGATACTCGGGCACCTCCGCGGTGAGGTGCGCCTCCTGGAGTATGACCGCGACCTCGTCGTCGAGACGGGTCGGGTAGTGCGTCCGGATCTCGGCGCCGAACCGGTCCTTCAGCGGGGTGATGATCCGACCGCGGTTCGTGTAGTCCTCCGGGTTCGCACTCGCCACCATGAGAACGTCCAGCGGCAACCGGAGGGTGTACCCGCGGACCTGGATGTCGCGTTCCTCCATGACGTTGAGCAGCGACACCTGGATGCGCTCGGCGAGGTCGGGCAGCTCGTTGATGGCGACGATGCCCCGGTGCGCGCGGGGAACGAGACCGAAGTGGATGGTCTCCGGGTCGCCGAGGCTGCGGCCCTCCGCGACCTTCACCGGATCCACGTCCCCGACGAGGTCCGCCACCGACGTGTCGGGCGTCGCGAGCTTCTCCGAGTACCGCTCACTGCGATGCCGCCACGCAACGGGGAGGCTGTCGCCCAGTTCCTGCGCCCTGCGGATCGACGCCGGGGTGATGGGCTCATAGGGATGCTCCCCGAGTTCGGAACCGGCGATCACCGGGGTCCATTCGTCGAGGAGCAGGTTGAGGGTGCGGAGGAGGCGGGTCTTGCCCTGACCTCGTTCGCCGAGCAACACCACGTCGTGACCTGCGATGAGTGCCCGTTCGAGTTGCGGCTCCACCGTCTCCTCGAAACCGACGATGCCGGGCCACGGATCACGACCGTCGCGTAGGGCCGCGAGCAGATTCTCGCGGATCTCTTCCTTGACGGTGCGTTGAACGTGGCCCGAATCACGGAGCTCGCCGACGGTGGAAGGTCTGTGTTCCGATGACGTCACCACTCCACGCTACGAGGGTTCGGGCGAATCGGCACGCCGTTAATGCGCGGCGGCCCGCCCGAGCACTGCGCGCCTACGCGGCAACCGCGCACGACGACGCGGCGTCCAACTCGCTCCAGGCGGCGCGGTAGCGCTCGACCGTCACCGGATCGGCCTCCGTCAGAAGCGAGTCCAGCAGGATTCGCGGATCGCCTCGCCACGCCCGGACCACGTTCGCGATCGCCCGGTTGGAGAACAGACCCGACCCGGTCAGCGCAGACACCCACTCGTCGATCGCGCCCCGGTGAATCCGCTCGACGGCCTCCCGGCGGAACCCGCCGTCGACGAAGTCGAGGGAGAACATGGCGGCGACGAAATCACCGGTGGTGAACTGTACGACGTTCATGATGCGGCACCTTCCTGGAGTCGGGAGCTGTTCTCGGACGTAATCCATTGGAACAACTGGTGATGCAGACGCTAATCGCCGAATGTGTGAGTTCTGTGATGCTTCTCTGAGATCTCGGCCGCGATGCCCTCCTGCAGTCGTCACCGCGGAGTGCAACGGGTGCGGCGACTGCGCGCGACGTGAACTGGTAGACAGTCCCCATGCCTGACACCGAGATCACCTTCGCCAGCGGTGCCGTCACCTACTACGGCAGCCTCCGCACGCCCGTCGACGCGAACGGGTCGGCGCCCGCCGCACTGCTGCTCGCCGGCAGCGGTCCGACCGACCGCAACGGCGACAGCGCCCTGCTCCCCGGTGACATCGGAACCCTCCGCCACCTCGCCGACGTGCTCGAACAGCACGGCGTCGCGAGCCTGCGCTACGACAAGATCGGCAGCGGCGAAACCGCCCTCGGCCCCTACGAGGTGGAAGAGGTCGGCGGTCTCGGCTTCACCACCTTCGTCGACGCCGCGTCCGCGGGCCTCGACTTCCTGGCCGCCCAACCCGGGGTCGACCCGTCGCAGCTGATCGTCATCGGACACAGCGACGGCGGTCTCGTCGCCCTCGCGCTCGCCACTGCGGAAAACGAGTCGCGGGTGCGCGCCGTCGGACTGCTCGAACCGCTCAGCGTCCGGCTCCTCGACCTGCTCACCACGCAGATCCACGGACAGCTCGATACTGTCGTCGGCGCCGGACAGCTGCCGGTGGAGCTGGCCGACGAACTGCGGCTCGCGCTCGCGGACACCGTCGAGTCGCTCCGCACGTCGGGCACGATCCCCGACGATCTTCCGGAACCCCTGCAGAACGCCGGGCTGGTCCACGCCAACGCCAAGGCCCTCGCGGAGGAGGACGCCCTCGACCCCCGCGCGCTGGCCGGCAGGCTGCCCGCCGGTTTCCCGGTTCTCACGAGCTGCTCCGCCAAGGACATCCAGGTGCAACTCGCGGACGTCGACGGCCTGAGCGACGCCCTCGCGCACACCGCGCTGACGCCGGTACGGATGACGAACGCCAATCACGTACTCAAGGACGTCGGCGACCGTCCGTCCACCGGACCGGATTACGTGGAACCGCTGCCCTACTCGGCGGAGTTCACCGAGCCGTTCGGCAGGTGGATCGCGTCGCTGTGATCAGTTGGCCCCACCGGCCCCGGTGATCACGGCCATCAGCGTGCTCGCCAGATCGGACACGAGCCCGAGGTTCTTGTCGTTGACGAGGTCCTGCAGCCCGTCCAGCCCTTGAACCTCGAGCAGCGGCGCGAGCATCTCCATCAGCTCGGACAGCTGCGCCGAGTCCGGCGCCGTCGACTTCGGTGCCGCCTTGGGTGTGGTCGCCTTCGGGGTCGTGGTGGTGGTCGACGACGCGCTGTCCTCACTCGCCTTCGGTGCCGTGGTCGTGGCCGGAGCGGCCGCCAGCTCCTCGGCCGGCGCCGACTGCGTCCCCGTCAGCAGGTAGGTGACGATGCCCGTCGTGATGGTGATGGCGTGCTTCAACTGGCCGTCGGAGCTCTCCAGCTGCGCGGAGTCCTCCTTGTTCGAACCGTTGCCCATCTCGACGAACACCAGCGGAACCTGGGTCAGTGCAGGCCCCGCCACATCGGCGCGGGTTTGGAGGCCGTCGTTCACGCCGGCGTAGTTGGCGGGAACGAAGCCGTCGGACTTGTAGGCGTCGCGCATCATCTTCGACGCCTCGAGCCCGCCACCGGACTGCGCCGCGTCCGCCTTCTCGTCGGGAATGGGCAGCGACGGGATGATCATGTGGAACCCGTGCTTGCTCGCGTCCTCACCCTGCGCCGTGGAGTCGGCGTGAATGCTCACAGCCAAATCGGCGTTCGATTCGCTTGCTGCACGGGCCCTTTCGTCGATGCACCCGCCCCAGCCGGTGTCGTCCTGACGACTCAGGACGACCTTCGCGCCGAGGCTCTCGAGGCTGCTCTTCACCAGCTGGGTGACGTTCCAGTTGATGGTGTGCTCGGGCACCCCGCCCAGCGACGTCATGCCGCTCGTCTGGCAGTCCTTGGTGTTGCCCCGGCCGTCGTTCACCTGCTGCGCGAGGTCGTGGCCCTCGCTGGAACCCTGATGTCCGGGGTCGAGGAACACCGTCATCCCGGACAGTTCGGTGCCGGTCGCCGTCGCAGCGGGTTCCGCCGACACCTGAGCAGGGATGAGCACGGACGCACCCAGGACGCAGGCGCCGAGGCCGGCCTTGATTGCACAACGGTTCATAACGGGGATGGGCGCACCGTCGCAGTCCGGGCGCCACTCTCCTTCCACAGGTGCCACTCGAGTCACATCAGCCCCGAGTGAATCAGCTGCACCGCGCGTTCGTGCTGCTCGAGTCCGGATCGAAAGCAACCTGTAACCAAAGTGGTGGGATTCGACGGACGCGCACCGATTCGCCGGATTCCCACGCAATTGCCCGCGCATCCGGCGAATCGATGAGCGGATGTGAACGGGACGGCAACTCTGGGCCAAGAGTGGCTGCTCGACCGTGCATTCCTGCGCGGTGGCCGGATAATGGAAGTGCAAACCCTCAACCGGTGCTGTACGGTCATCTACCAACCAGCAACGACACGCAGAAAGGTACGGCCATGATGCAGCTTCACGCGCTCTTCGCGTCCGTACCCGCATGGCGTCGATGCTCCGCCGACAAGCACATCACCAAGTTCGGCGCACCCCGAGAATGTTGAGACTCAACCAAGTCATTCTCGGGCACCCAGGGCAAACCCCTCGGGTGCCTTTTCTTTTACCTTTCACCTTCAGGAGCACCACATGAAACTTCGCATCAACCAACTGTCCACCTCTCCCCCGTATCTGGACCTGCCGGACGATCTCACCGGTTACGCCGTCACCCTCGACCTGTCGCACTGCGACGCCGCCCACGAGGCCGGACTGGGCGAACTGATCAGCGAGGTCCGCAGTCGCGGTGCCGCCCGCGTGGTCATCACCGGTTCGCCGCGTGAACTCGAGGGCACCGGCCGCGCGCACGGGGCCGCAGCCGCCTGACAACGCAGAACGGGCCCCGGCGCGATGCCGAGACCCGTTCGAGAGGTGCCGAACGCTAGTGCGCGAAGTGCCGCGCACCCGTCAGGTACATGGTGATGCCGGCTTCCTTGGCCGCATCGATCACCTCGTTGTCGCGGACGGAACCACCCGGCTGCACGACTGCCTTGACGCCGGCGTTCGCGAGAACCTGCAGTCCGTCGGGGAACGGGAAGAACGCGTCCGACGCGCCCACCGACCCGACCACCCGGTCACCGGCCCGCTGCACCGCGAGGTGCGCGGAGTCGACGCGGTTGACCTGGCCCATGCCGACGCCGACCGACGCACCGTCGGAGGCGAGCAGGATGGCGTTGGACTTCACCGAACGGCACGCGCGCCACGCGAATTCGAGGTCCTTCAAGGTCTGCTCGTCGGCGGCGTCGCCGACGGCCAGGGTCCAGTTGGCGGGGTCGTCGCCCTCGGCATCGAGCACGTCGCGCTCCTGGAGGAGTGCGCCACCGGACACGGGACGCAGTTCGATTCCCGTCGCGGTGGGCGCCTTCGCGAGAAGGACACGGACGTTCTTCTTGCGCTGCAGCACGCCGAGCGCGCCATCCGCGTAGGACGGGGCGATGATCACCTCGGTGAAGATGTCGGCGACCTGCTCGGCCATCTCGACGGTGATCTCGCGGTTCGCGGCGATGACTCCGCCGTATGCGCTGACCGGGTCGCAGGCGTGTGCCTTGCGGTGGGCCTCGGCGATGTCGGCTCCGACCGCGATGCCACACGGGTTCGCGTGCTTGATGATCGCGACAGCCGGCTCACTGAAGTCGAATGCCGCACGCCACGCCGCGTCGCCGTCGGTGTAGTTGTTGTATGACATTTCCTTGCCGTGCAGCTGCTCGGCCTGGGCCAGACCGGCCGGGGCGGCGGAGTTCACGTAGAGGGCCGCGGCCTGGTGCGGGTTCTCGCCGTACCGCAGGACGGCCGAGCGGTCCCAGGTGGCGCCTGCCCATTCGGGGAACTGCGAGTCACCGCTGTCCACCAGCGTGGACGTCATCCAGCTCGCGACCGCGACGTCGTACGACGCGGTGTGCTGGAACGCCTGCGCGGCGAGGGCGGTGCGCTCGGACAGCGTGAATCCGCCGTCGGCGATCGCGGTGAGCACGTCGTCGTAGCGGGCGGGATCCACCACGACGGCCACCGACGGGTGGTTCTTCGCGGCGGCGCGCACCATGGACGGTCCGCCGATGTCGATCTGCTCGACGCATTCGTCGGGGGTCGCACCCGAGGCGACGGTCTGGGTGAACGGGTACAGGTTCACGACCACCAGCTGGAACGCCTCGATGCCCAGCTCCTCCAGCTGCGCGAGGTGCTCGGGCTTCCGGGTGTCCGCGAGGACGCCGGCGTGCACCCGCGGGTGCAGGGTCTTGACCCGGCCCTCGAGGCACTCGGGGAAGCCCGTCAGCGCCTCGACGGGGGTGACCGGGATGCCGGCGTCGGCGATCTTCGCTGCGGTCGACCCTGTCGACACCAGCTCGACACCTGCCTTGTGCAGGCCCGTAGCCAGTTCGACCAGACCGGTCTTGTCGTAGACGCTGACGAGCGCTCGGCGTACTGCCTTGCGTTCACTCACTGGGGATCACGGCCTTTCGTCCATCGGAAACAACTCCACGGGTGGCGACAGCGGCGATGACGTCCGCCAACAACCGTCGCTCCACAGTCTTGATGCGCTCGTGCAGGGTCGACTCGTCGTCGCCGTCGAGCACCGGCACGGGCTCCTGCGCCAGGATCGGGCCGGTGTCGACCCCCGCGTCCACGAGGTGGACCGTCGATCCCGACACCTTGACGCCGTAGGCCAGCGCATCCGGGACCGCGTGCGCGCCGGGGAACGCGGGCAGCAACGCGGGATGCGTGTTGATGATGCGACCGCCGAAGCGGTCCAGGAAGGCGGGGCCGAGGATCTTCATGAATCCCGCCGACACCACGAGCGACGGCTGGTGCGACGCGACGGCCTCGGTCAGCGCGACATCCCAGGCGGACCGGTCCGCGTGGTCGCGCAGGCTCACCCGGAAGTGCGGAATGCCCGCCGTGTTCGCATGGGTGGTCGCGTCGCAGTCACGGTCCACGCCGACGGCGACGATCTCGGCGGGATACCCGTCGGTGCGTGTTGCTTCGATCAGCGACCTCAGGAGCGTTCCCGCACCGGAGGCGAGTACGACGATCCGCGCCGGCGAACCGGTCGTGGGCCTCAGGTGGTCACGCGAGGAAGTCAGCGCTCTACTCCTGAACAATCGAAAGGCCGGGTGAATCGAAAGGGGGCGGTCGCATCGTCGACCGACCAAGAGCCTAGTCGCTGGGGGTTGCGGGTCCTCGGGGCAGGTCGGCTTCCGGGGCCTCGCCCGCCGTCCCGGCCCCTTCGGGTGCCGCCGTCGCCGCGTCTTCCTCGACCTCGGCGTCCACGACGACCTCGGCCTCGGCGTCGGTGTCCTGCGGTGCAACCGACGCTGCCCGCTCTTCGGTGTCGTCGACGAGTTCGGCCTCGATCACCCGGCCGGGCGCGGCTGCCGGGACCTCCCATTCCTCGGTGATCGGGGCAGCGATCGCCGGAACCTCCTCCGCGCCGGGAAGGTGCGGTTCCTCGTCCGCCGTGTCGGCCTCGTCGTCGACGCCCCGGCTCCGATGCCAGGCGACGACCACCGCCGTCACGGCGCCCGCGAGTCCGAGCCACGCGAACGTGAGCAGCCCGAACGCCCACCAGTTCAGCTCGACCGTTCCGAAGGCGCCGAGCCGCCCGCCGGACACGAGTCCGAGCACGGCCGTCACCACACCCACACCCGCGGCGGCGGTCAGCACGGTGAGCAGTGCCTCCTGCCCGGCGACGCGACGTCCGCAGTCGCGTCCGAGCATCACACCGATCAGCAGCGGAATCACCAGCAACGCCGGCCACGCGCCGCCCGACACCCCGTCGGGAACCGCGCCGAGCAGCGGCAACGGTGGCAGCGAACCACCGACGTTGCCGAACACGCTGACCGAGACGTCCCCGATCTGCGCGGTCCCGCCCATGACGGCGGCCGCGGCACCCACCACCACGTTCGGCAGGTACAGCACGGAGAGGATCGTCAGTCCGAGCGTTCCGACGACACCGTCCCCGCGTTCGAGCAGCGACCCGACCGTGGACCACTCCATCAGCAGCGAGATCGTGACCAGCACCGCGCCGGCACCGACGATCGCCGTCATCGCGCGCAGTCCCGGCCGCACCGCGTCCCGGACCCACGACGGAACCTCCGCACCGAGCGTCGGCCACATCGCGACCGTCACGCCGATCCCCGCCGCGAGCACATGCACCGACAGCACCCACCCGAACGCGGCGAGCGCGTTCGGGGAGGACAACGGGATCACCGCCGACGCGTCCGCGATGACCGCGAGGGCGATGGCTGTCACAACCAGCGGTCCGGTCACCGCAGCGCCGATCACCTGCAGAGCGTGCCGCCGCGAGGACGCCGGATGCACCACCGCCGCGCACCCGCGGGCGACCGCCCACATCATCCCCGCCGTCGGGATCAGCGGGAGGACACCGAGCGACGTCCCGTCGATCGTCAACGGCACCTGGTGAATCGCCAGCCACGACGCCGCGATGGCACCGAACGTTCCCGTGAGGTCACTGTTCGCCGCCACCAGCGTGACGACGATGAGTGCCGACAGCAGGACGACCGTGACCCCCGCGGGCCGGAACGCGACCGACAGCAGCGCCCGCAGCTCGTCCGCGTCGGGCACAGGACGCTGTCGCGGGGCGCGCCGCGCATCATCGCGGACGGCGCGCCGCGCATCATCGCGGACGGCGCGCCGCGCATCATCGCGGACGGCTCGCCGCTCGTCGTCACGGACGGCTCGCCGCTCATCGTCACGGACGGCTCGCCGTCGTGCACCCTGTGCGGCACGCTGCGCACGATCAACCAAAGAACTCATCCCCTCGAGAGTGGCACTCCGACGCCGCGGCAGCGGTCAGGCGCGCCGCACAGAAGTGGCCTCCGACCAGGTTCGGTCGGAGGCCACCTACTGGATGGACCGCTACTTGTCGTCCCTGTCGGCGCGCGTGTCGAACGCCTGGGTGGGTGCGCTGTACCCCTCCGATTCGGGCTTCTCGGCCGACTCGGCCGGCTTCGCCTCGGTGGACGGCTGCTCGCCGTACTCGAGAGTGCGCTCCACGGGCGAGGACTCGGCCTGCGACCCGTACGCCGGCGCCGCGTGCTGCGCCGAACCGTAGCTGGTCCCGGCCGGGTACTGCGAGCTGGGCGTTCCGGTGGGCTGCGACGGGGTCGAGGGCTGCGAGTACCCCTGGTACTGCGGCTGCTGGTAGGCGGTGGTCGGGGCGTCGTACGACGCGGATCCCGCGCCCGCGCCGTAGCCCGGCTGCTGCGGCTGTCCGTAGCCCTGGGTGTAGCCGGGCTGGCTCTGCGAGGGCTGGCCCTGCTGGCCGTAACCCTGCTGGCCGTAGCCGGGCTGCGACTGGCTCTGCTGCCCGTAGCCGGGCTGCGACTGGCTCTGCTGGCCGTAGCCCTGTGGCGCGCTCTGGCCGTAGCCCTGTGGCGCGCTCTGGCCGTAGCCCTGCGGCTGCGGTCCGTACGACTGCTGCGGACCCTGCCCGTACCCCTGCGGGGCGCCCTGGCCGTACCCCTGCGGGGTCTGGCCGGGCTGACCGAAGCCCGCGGCTGCGGCCGGCTTGGGCGCCGGCTGCTTCAGCACGCCGATGTCGAACAGCACGGCCGCCACGGCCACGGCCGACTGGATGAAGCCGAGAACGAGGATGAGGATTGCGCCCCAGCCGGAATCCGCGTCGACGTTCAGGAAGACGAACAACGCGACGACCCAGCCCGCGACGGACGCCGCCGCGGCCGCACCCGCATAGGACTGCTTCGGCAGGAGGGACGCCGCGGCGAGCAGACCACCGAGGAACAGCAGTCCGAGCCCGTCCGTGTTGGCTTCGAACGAGTTCACGGATTCTCGCGCCAGCGTGGCGTACGGCGCGAATCCGAGCAGCAGGTTGAGGACACCGAGAACTGCGACACCGATCAGGAGGAAGAAGCCCAGGCCTTTCGATTCTCCCCCTGCAGTCGGTTGCGCGGGCGGACCGTAACTCGGCCCTCCGGGCGTGAACGTCATGACTTCTCCTAGTCGACAAGTGGTCGTCTGCGTGCGCTCTTTCCGAAACTAGCCTACGTATACCCGTCGGTCACCGCTGTCGGTCGCGTGTGCGGGGCCAGGAGCAGCGCAGGAGACAATGGTCCGGTGCCGTACACCCTCGCTCCCCGCGCCGCCGATCTCACGCTCGAGACGGAGGTGAAGCACTCACGCTTCATCGCGGCCCTGCGTCGCATCGAGGACGCCGACGCGGCGCAGGCTTTCGTCCAGGACCGACGCGGCGCGTATCCCGATGCGCGACATCACTGTTCGGCGTTCATCGTCGGCAACGGGCCGTCCGACCGGGTCGAGCGCGCGAACGACGACGGCGAACCCGGTGGCACCGCGGGCATTCCGATGCTGCAGGTGCTCAAGGCCCGCGACCTCGTCGACGTCGCGGTGGTCGTGACCCGGTACTTCGGTGGAATCAAACTGGGGGCGGGCGGACTGGTGCGCGCCTACTCGGGCGCGGTGGCCGCCGCGGTCGATGCCGCACCGCTCGTGCGGAGGGAACGTCGCCACCTGCACACCCTCGCCGTCGGTCACGCCGAGGCGGGACGGGTCGAGTCGGAGTTGCGGGGGCGGGGCGTCGTCGTGGTGGACACGGCGTACGCGGAATCCGCGGTCCTCACCCTCGCGGCGAGGGACTCTGCGGAGCTGGCCGATCTGGTCGCTGCCGTCACGTCGGGGACGGGGACACTCGATCCGGCCGGGGAAATGTGGGTCGACGCCTGAACGACCCGTGCGCCTTTCTGGTAGCCGGAGCAACCAGAAAGGCGCACGGGCCCGGAGGGCCTAGGCCTGAACGGTCAGGCTCTGCAGGATCTCGCGAGCGAGTGCCGCGGTCTCGGACGGCGTCTTGCCGACCTTCACGCCGGCAGCCTCGAGGGCGTCCTTCTTGGCCTGCGCGGTGCCCGAGGAACCGGAGACGATGGCGCCTGCGTGGCCCATGGTCTTGCCCTCGGGGGCGGTGAAGCCCGCGACGTAGCCGACGACCGGCTTGGTGACGTTCGCCTTGATGTAATCGGCGGCACGCTCCTCGGCGTCGCCACCGATCTCACCGATCATCACGATGACCTTGGTCTCGGGGTCCTTCTCGAACGCCTCGATGGCGTCGATGTGGGTGGTGCCGATGACCGGGTCGCCGCCGATGCCGATGGCGGTGGAGAAGCCGAAGTCACGCAGTTCGAACATCATCTGGTAGGTCAGCGTGCCCGACTTGGACACGAGGCCGATCGGGCCGGTGCCTGCGATGTTGGCCGGGGTGATGCCGACCAGCGACTCGCCGGGGGTGATGATGCCGGGGCAGTTGGGTCCGATGATGCGGGTCTTGTTGCCCTTGGACTCGTTGTACGCCCAGGCGTACGCCGAGTCCTGCACGGGGATGCCCTCGGTGATGACCACGAGCAGCGGGATCTCCGCGTCGATGGCCTCGACGATGGCGTCCTTCGCGAAGGCCGGGGGAACGAACGCGATGGAGACGTCCGCGCCGGTCTTCTCGATGGCCTCGGCGACGGTGCCGAAGACGGGCAGCTCGACGCCGCCGTCGTGGGTCACGGTGGTGCCGGCCTTACGGGCGTTGACACCGCCGACGACCTGGGTGCCTGCCTTGAGCATGAGCGCGGTGTGCTTCGTGCCCTCGCCGCCGGTGATGCCCTGGACGATGACCTTGGAGTCCTTGGTCAGGAAGATAGCCATGTGATTTAAGTCCCTTTACTTTGCGGCGAAGGCCAGCTCGGCGGCCTTGTCGGCAGCCTCGTCCATGGTTCCGACGACCGTGACCAGCGGGTGGGCGGCCTCGGCGAGGATACGACGACCCTCTTCGACGTTGTTGCCGTCCAGGCGGACGACCAGCGGCTTGTTGGCCTCGTCACCCAGCGTCTTCAGGGCGCCGACGATGCCGTTGGCGACCGCGTCACACGCGGTGATGCCACCGAAAACGTTCACGAACACGCTCTTGACCTGCGCGTCGTTCAGGATGACGTCCAGGCCGTTCGCCATGACCTCTGCGGAGGCGCCGCCACCGATGTCGAGGAAGTTGGCGGGCTTCACGCCACCGTGCTTCTCACCTGCGTAGGCGACGACGTCCAGGGTCGACATGACCAGACCGGCGCCGTTACCGATGATGCCGACCTCACCGTCGAGCTTGACGTAGTTGAGGTCGTTTTCCTTGGCCTTGAGCTCGAGCGGGTCGGTGGCGTCCTTGTCCTCGAACGCCTCGTGGCCGGGCTGACGGAACGCGGCGTTCTCGTCCAGCGTGACCTTGCCGTCGAGCGCGAGGATCTGGTCGTCCGGGGTGCGGACGAGCGGGTTGACCTCGACGAGGAGAGCGTCTTCCTTGATGAAGACCTCCCACAGCTTCTGGATCGTCACGGCCGCTGCGTCGAGCACCTCGGCGGGCAGCTTTCCTGCCTCGGCGATGCTGCGCGCGAACGCGAGGTCGACGCCCTTGACGGCGTCCACGGGGATCTTCGCGAGTGCGTCGGGGTTCTCCTCGGCGGTGACCTCGATCTCGACGCCACCCTCGACCGAGCACATGGCCAGGTAGGTGCGGTTGGTGCGGTCGAGCAGGAAGGAGATGTAGTACTCCTCGGCGATGTCACTCGCCTCTGCGACCAGCAGCTTCTTGACGATATGACCCTTGATGTCGAGGCCCAGGATCGCCTCGGCGTTGGCCTGCGCTGCGTCGACGTCGGCGGAGTACTTGACGCCACCCGCCTTGCCGCGGCCGCCGACCTTGACCTGCGCCTTGACCATCACGGGCTTGCCGATTTCTTCGGCAATCTCGCGTGCGCCGGCCACCGTGTCGGTAACACGCCCAGCCGAAGTCGGCACCTCGTGCTTGGCGAAGAGTTCCTTCGCCTGGTATTCGAAGAGATCCATCTGCTCACCGTCTCGTCTGCGTTGACACCCGCTCGAGGGGTAGGAGCGGGTCTGTTTTGGACTTTAACCAGTTGCCGGGCCCGGTCTGCGCCCGCGTGTCTGCTATGTGGTCCACATCACGCGATATCACGCACTGAGGCGGGCCTCACCGCTGCAAACGGGACGGACCTCACCGATTTCTGCGGCGTGGAGTGAGGGCCGCGGCAGCCGCAATCAACACTATGCCCACCGTTGCCGGGACGACACCGGCCCCCATTTCGGGGTCGGTGACCCGGGCGACGGTCAGCGGCCACGACACGAGGTAAACCCCCACGGCAACGGCCGCACCGAGCAGCAACGCGACCGCCCTGGCGGGCCGGGCACGTGAGGCAACTATCACTGCGAGAACGACCGCGACCCCGAGCAGCACGCGTCCCCACACGTCGAGGTTCCACGGGACCTCCGCGAACGACGCGGGCGCGTACTCGTCGCCGCGGGCATCGGTCCCGTGGAAGAGCGGCAGTCCCAGTCCGGCGAACGCGGCGACGGCACCGAGGCCGCCGACCGCGAGGACCGGGGTCGAGGTAGAGGGCTCGTCGGACGTGTCGATCTCCTCGCGTTCCGCCGAGCCCGCGAACCACGTCAGCACCCCGGTGACACCCGCGGTGACGGCCGCACACCACAGCAGCACGGCACCGATTCCGGCGCCGATCCCCGGCACGTCGGTGGCGAGCACCACGGACTGCGACACGGCGGCGACGGAGTACGGGATCGTCACCCACAGCACCCCGACCGCGGGTCGGACGGCGGACGCGAACTCCGACAGCAGCAGCCAGACGCAACCGACGACGAGGACGAGAGCCGCGACGAGCACGACCCGGGTGGCGTAGACGTCGGGGCGTGCCGTGTCGCCGGGGATGTCGAGGACGGGGAGCAGCGCCCCGGTGGCGGCCAGCAGGGCGGTGACGATTCCGGTGGCCCCGGCAGCGACGTGCCATCGCACGATCCGGGCGCGGGCCGCGGCCGCCTCGGCTCGCAGCGCCGCCTTGGCGACGCCCTTCGCGGACGGGGTGACCGCCCCCGGCTTCGCCGGGCCGCCCTGCGCCGCCGCGGACGGCGAGGCGGCCAGTGCCTTCAGGATCCTGCCGTCGCGGGCCCGGTCGATCATCGGGATGCAGGCGCCGACGAGCACCAGGACGCCGGCGCCGACGGTCCCCCACACCGCGCCGGGACCGGGCTGGATCCGTTCGCCCGCGGCGAGCCCCGCGACCAGGCGCGTCCCGACCACGCCGAGCGCGGCCAGGCCTGCCCCGACGAGGGCGCCGGACGCCACGGGGGGCGAAATCGATGCCAGCGCCGAGGCGACGACGATCAGGACGGCCGCCGCCAGGATCCCGGCGCCCGCGGACGCGGCGAGGTCCGACTCGACGACGGTCGGGACGAGGATGACGGGATCCTCGGACACGAAGGCGGGAGCGAACAGTGCGCCGACCAGGACGACGGCGGCGGCCACCGCGACGGCAGACGGCAGGAAGCCGATGCGGGCGCCCGTCGCCCGCCCGACCTGTTCGGCGCTGCGGGCGTCGCCGTATCCGTCCATCAGCGAAGCCCGGTGGACCGCGACCATGCCGAGCAGGCCCGCGAAGGCGATCAACGCGTGCCCGGCGAGGGCGGCGTAGGCGCCGGTCCCGGCGGCCAGCTCGGCCGCCGTCTCGGGCCGGAACAATTCGAGACGATTGGCGTCGATGGCGTCCGACCACAGCTGCGTGTCGAGGACGGCGGCGCCGACGGACACGGCGCCTGCACCCGCCAGCAATGCCCCCGCCACCGCGGTGCGCCGGGCGAGAACCGCGGGAACGGCCAGTACTGGTGTCGCGACGGCGAAGACGGCGGCCCACACCGCGGCAGCGCCGACCGCGGACGGCGCTGCCGCCCCGTCGACCGTGCGGACAGCCTGCAGGATGGGCGCCGACGCCACCCCGAGACTTCCGACGAGGCCCAGCACGACCGCGAGCAGGGTCCCCCGGCGCGCGCGGACGGGATCGGGCTCGTCGACGGCCGTCACACCGGTGCCGCCGGACGAAGGAATGCGTTCGGGCTCGGCCCTGCGCCCGTCCGGGGATCGAGTTGATGACGCCACAGGCCGACGCTAGCGCTTACCCACCGCCTCACCCGGGTTGTGACACGCGTGCGCACGGGCGAGATTGAACCGAGACGAAAAGCCGGTTCGACGTTTCCCCAGCTCACTTTGTGATGCCCGTCACATGTAGCCGTTCCTCCGCGTTACAGGTTGCGCGCATCGCAACCGTTTCGTTACCGTCGCCAAGGTCTAAGTCACAGGCAGGTCACGAGCAGGAGGACGGACGGGCGTATGCACCATCGCAGCCAGTTCACGGCCAGCCGTTTTGTGAGTCACCACGATGACGAGTTGCGGGGTCACAAGGACGAAGTCGCGCCCACGTATCCCCCACAGTCGGTCGAGCATCATCCCGAGACCGATAGTTCTGAGATTTCCAGCATGTTCTTCCGCAATTCGCAGTCCACACGCTCCACCTACGACAGCGTCGACGCCGGCAACGGCGTCGAGACCGTCGACACCGAGTCCGAGATCCCCGGCTTCATCCCCCGCAGCGGTTCCGAGTCCCTCGAGGGCGCACCCTCCCACTCCCGCCGCGGAGCCCACCGGATCCCGACTCCCCCCTCAGCTCTCAAGGGCCGCGCCGCAGTCCTCGCAGTCGCAGCAGGCGCCGTAGTTGCCGCAGGCCAGGCCGCAGTCACCAGCGGATCGTCCAGCTCCTCCGATCACTCCGAGGTCGCACTCGCCAGTGACGAGTCGAGCTCCATCGGAACCACCGCGGAACCGCAGGCCGCGCAGTACTCCACGGTCTCCGACACCGCCGCCGCCGAGTCGAACGCCCCGCAGGTCCTCAACATCGCGAACCCGACCGACCTGTCGCAGTTCAGCAACCTGCTCGCCAAGGGACAGCGTTTCAGCGAAGAGCGCGCCGCCCGCGAAGCCGCTGCCCGACGCCCCCTGTTCGTCCTCCCCGCCGTGGGAACCTTCACCTCCAACTTCGGAAGCCGCTGGGGCACCCTGCACGCAGGCGTCGACATCGCCGCCCCCATCGGCACCCCCATCGTGGCCGTCGCCGACGGCGAGGTCATCGACTCGGGTCCGGCTTCCGGGTTCGGCATGTGGGTCCGCCTCAAACACGCCGACGGCACCATCACCGTGTACGGCCACATCAACACCTCCACCGTCACCGTCGGCCAGAAAGTCATGGCGGGCGACCAGATCGCGACCGTCGGCAACCGCGGCTTCTCCACCGGCCCGCACCTGCACTTCGAGGTGCACCTCGCGGGCGAGAACAAGATCGATCCCCTGCCCTGGCTGGCCTCCCGCGGCATCAGCCTCGGCCCCGAGATGGACTGACCCGCTCCGCACCACCCGAACACATGAGGACTGCGGCGCATGCATTGCATGCGCCGCAGTCGTGTTTCGTCGGCTCTACAGCTTGACCATCGGGACGCCACCGATCAGCATCAGCCGGACCCTGCCCGCGCTGCCGAAATCGATCGTGACCGTCGCGGTCGGCCCGGCCCCCTTGGTCTCGAGGACAGTGCCGAGGCCGTACTTGTCGTGACTGACCCGGTCGCCGACCGCGAGGACCAGGTTGTTGTTGCGGGAGCGCGCGGCGCCGAAGCTGGGGGTGCTCGCCGACCCGCCGCCGTAACCGGAGCCGCCGCCGAACCCCTGCCCGTATCCCGATCCACGCGCGCGGCCACCGCCGATCGCACCACCGGAACCCATGCGGGGGCCCGGGTCTTCGCGGCGCCAGTGCACGAGATCCGACGGGATCTCCTGCAGGAACCGCGACTCCGGGTTCTGGATGGGCTGACCCCACGCCGACCGCATGACGGCACGCGTCAGGTACAGCCGCTGCCGGGCACGGGTGATGCCCACGTACGCGAGCCGCCGCTCCTCCGACAGTTCCGCGGGGTCGCCGAGCGCCCGCATGTGCGGGAACTGGCCGTCTTCCCACCCGGTGACGAAGACGACGGGGAATTCGAGCCCCTTCGCGGTGTGCAAAGTCATCAGCGTGACGACGCCCTCGTCGTTGTCGGGCAGCTGATCGGAGTCCGCGACCAGGGACACCCGTTCGAGGAAGGCCGCGAGGGAACCGGGGTCGGGTTCACCGTCCCTGGCGTCGACGTCGCCGTCCTCCGTCGGTTCCACCAGTCCGGCGGCGTTCCGCGCGTCGGAGCTGAACTCCCGCGCCACACTGACGAGTTCGTTGAGGTTGTCGAGGCGCGCCCCGTCCTGGGGGTCGCTGCTCGCCGCGAGTTCGGCGCGGTAGCCCGTCCGCTCCAGGACAGCCTCGACGACGTCGCCGATGTCGCCGAGCTGGTCGGGGACGACGTCGTCGGCCGTCGTCTCGGGTGGCATCAGCACCCGCAGTCCGTCCATCAGCTCGAGGAACGACGCGATGGCCTTCTGGGAACGGGTGTTGAGCAGCCGCACCCGGCCCTCCCCACCGTCCCGCAGCGCCTCGGCGAAACTGATGCCCCGCTGTTCGGAGTGGACGGCCACACACGCCTCCGCGCGGTCACCGATGCCGCGGCGCGGGGTGTTGAGGATCCGGCGGAGGCTGACGGTGTCGTCCTCGTTGGCGAGGACCCGGAGATACGCGACGATGTCGCGCACCTCCTTGCGCTCGTAGAACCGCACCCCGCCGACGACCTTGTACGGAACGCCGAGCCGGATGAAGATCTCTTCGAGGGCGCGGGACGAGTTGTTGGTGCGGTAGAACACCGCGACGTCACCGAACTTCGCATCGCCCGAATCGACGAGCTTGTCGATCTCGGACGCCACGAACGACGCCTCGTCGTGCTCGTTGTCCGCGACGTACCCGGTGATGAGTTCGCCCTCGCCCGAATCGGTCCACAGCCGCTTCTCGCGCCGGCCGGTGTTCTTCGAGATCACCGAGTTGGCCGCCGACAGGATGTTCTGGGTGGAGCGGTAGTTCTGCTCCAGCAGGATGGTGCGGGCGTCCGGGTAGTCGCGTTCGAACTCCTCGATGTTGCGGATCGTGGCGCCGCGGAACGCGTAGATCGACTGATCCGCGTCGCCCACCACACACAGTTCGGCCGGGGTGACCCGGTGGTCCGCGTCCTCGCCGTCCGCGGTGCCGCCGACCAGTTCACGCACCAGCATGTACTGGGCGTGGTTCGTGTCCTGGTATTCGTCGACCAGCACGTGCCGGAACCGTCGTCGGTAGTACTCGGCCACCTGGGGGAACGCCTGCAGCATCGCGACCGTCTCGCCGATCAGGTCGTCGAAGTCCAGTGCGTTCGCCGAACGCAACCGCTGCTGGTAGTGGCCGTACACCTTGGCGATCAGCCGCGGCAGTTCCGCAGGCTCCTTGTCGGCGTCGGCAGTAGCCTGCTCCGGGTCGATCAACTCGTTCTTGAGATTCGAGATGTGAGTGGCGAGCAGCCGCGCCGAGTAGCGCTTGGTGTCGATGTTCAGATCCTTGGCGATCATCGTCAGCAGTCGCCGCGAATCGTCCGCGTCGTAGATGGAGAAGTTCGAGTTGAGGCCGGGAAGCAGCGCCGCCTGGGCCCGCAGGATCCGCACACAGCTGGAGTGGAACGTGGACACCCACATGCTGTTGGCCCGGGGGCCGACGAGGTGGGCGACCCGTTCCCGCATCTCGGCGGCGGCCTTGTTGGTGAACGTGATGGCCAGGATCTGTCCGGGCATCACCCCCCGCTCGGCCAGCAGATAGGCGATGCGGCGGGTGAGCACAGCCGTCTTGCCCGAGCCCGCACCCGCGACGATCAGCAGCGGAGATCCGGCGTGCACGACCGCTTCCCGTTGCGGTGGGTTGAGGCCCTGGAGGAGCGCGTCGGACCCCGTGCGCGCCGGCGCGGCGGTGTGCGGAGTCGACTCGGCGCTCGGGGGAGAAGCGGTGCCGGAGATAGTGTTCATTTACCATCACCCGGAGTACTCCCGAAGCTATCCGTGGGATGTTTGGGGCGGCATGGTTGCGGATATATGTCGGTGCCTCTCGCTAGAGTTCGGGCATGGGGGAGGTCGTGCGTTACACCTACCGGTTGCGCCCTGGCGCAACGGCGCAGCGCGCGTTGATTGCGGAGTGGGATCGCTGCCGGTTCCTGTGGAATGAGGCCGTTCACCAGCAGAAGTTGGGCGGCAAGCCGTCGTTCAGCAAGCTGTCGAGACTCCTTACCGAAGCCCGAGCACGCAACACGTGGCTTCGCACCGGGTCGCAGGTCGCCCAACAGCAGATGTTGCGGACGTACGGTCAGTCGCTCAACCATTCCTTCGCCGTCAAGGGCCGCGGCCGACCCGGCTACAAGGCGCGGAAAACAACAAAACCATCCGTCGAGTACACCACCCGCGGCTTTCGCCTCATAGACGGGAGACTGGCTCTGGCCAAAGGCGTGACGATTCCGGTGGTGTGGTCGCGTGAGTTGCCCTCGCTGCCGACAAGTGTTCGCATCTACCGGGACAACCTCGGACACTGGTACGCGTCGTTCGTAGTGCGGCGGGAGATCGAACGCGTTCCCGAAGCTGCCGGTGCTATCGGGGTGGACTGGGGTGTTGCTACCACCGCGACCACCACGGACCCGGAGTTCGACCTGCCGTACCGCGGCCACCGACGACGCTGCGTTGCGGAGGTGGCGAAGGCGCAACGAAAGATGGCCCGGCGTCGTCGACCGAAAGGCAAAGCCCAATCCAAGGGCTACCTGCTTGCAAAACGCCAAGCAGCTGCAATTAGGAAGAAGGCTGCCCGACAGAACCTGCACGAGGCCAGGGTCTGGGCGCGACGTGTGGTCGACCGTCACCAACTGATTGCGGTCGAGGACTTCAAGCCCAGCGTTCTCTCCAAAACGACGATGGCCCGTAAGTCCGCGGATGCTGCGGTCGGAACGGCTAAACGAGAACTGGTCGAGCGCGGCCGTCGAGCGGGCCGGAAGGTGGTGATGGTTCGGCCCGCGTACACGACGATGACGTGCTCCAATTGCTTTGCGAGAGCCAAGCAGCAGTTGGAACTCGCCGAACGCACTTTCCGGTGCCACGCTTGCGGACACTCCGACAACCGGGACCGGAACGCTGCCAGGGTGATCCTGGCTGTGGCAGAACGAGGCCACACCAGTGTTGATGACGTCAGACATGTCCAGCCCTCCTCTGGGTCGGTTGCAGGTGCTGTCAGAGCTGGAAATCCCACTGCTTCGGGGAATCGTTAACGTCTATCAAACTTACCGGCGTGTACCGACAGCGTCACAGCGGCTTGGCCTGCGCGGTGCCGCCATGGCAAACTGGTACACATGTTCAGTCCGCCGTCGCGCCCCCTGTGGCGATTTTTTTACGGGTACCGGCCTCCGGTGCCCGTGAACTGAACAGCTCACGAGCCCCGAGGTCCGCACCGGATCCGGGGCTTTTTTCGTCAAATGAGCCTGGATCGGTAACGACTCGAGCCACAACAACGATCCAAGTTCTGACAAGAGGGAGACGAACCAATGAGCACTCAGACCGTCGCTTCAGCCGCAAAGGACACCGCTGTTCCCACCAGCGAGGCCGAGATCGAGGTTCTCCGCCAGGAGATCGACAAGCTCGACGCCGAGATTCTCGCCGCGATCAAGCGCCGCGCCGAGGTCTCGCAGCTCATCGGGCGCACCCGGATGGCGTCCGGCGGTCCCCGCCTCGTCCACAGCCGTGAGATGAAGGTGCTCGAGCGGTTCAACGAGCTGGGCCAGGAAGGCCACACGCTCGCCATGCTGCTGCTGCGCCTCGGGCGCGGCCGCCTCGGTCACTGAGTTTCCCGACGCGGCCGCCCGTCCCCCGACGGCGGTCGTCACGGTTCGAGTGCCACGTACTTGGTCTCCAGGTACTCCTCGATGCCTTCACTCCCCCCTTCGCGCCCGAAGCCTGACGCTTTGACGCCGCCGAAGGGGGCAGCGGTGTCCGAGATGACCCCGCGATTGACGCCGACCATGCCCGATTCGATGGCGTCGGCCACCCGGAGCGCACGATCCAGATCGCGGGTGAAGATGTACGCCGCCAGGCCGAACTCCGTGTCGTTGGCCGCGGCGATCCCCTCCTCCTCGGTGTCGAACCCGGCGATCGCGGCCACCGGTCCGAACACCTCCTCCTTCAGGATCCGAGCCTGGGCGGGAATCTCGTCCAGCACCGTCGCCGGGTAGAAGTAGCCGGAGCCTTCCGGGGCGACGCCGCCGAGCCGCACCCGGGCGCCAGCGCCGACGGCGTCCTGCACCAGTTCCCCGACCTTCTCGAGCTGGTCCGCGTTGATCAGCGGGCCGAGGGTCGTGTCGGGATCGGTGCCGGGGCCCAGCTTGTACGAGGACAGCTTGTCGACGAGTTTCGCGGTGAATTCCTCCCGCACGCTGTTCGCGACGTGGAAGCGATTGGCCGCGGTGCAGGCCTCGCCGCCGTTGCGCATCTTGGCGAGGAGGGCGCCCGCCACCGCCTTGTCGACGTCCGCGTCGTCGAAGACCACGAAGGGCGCGTTCCCGCCGAGTTCCATCGAGGTGCGCAGCAGCCCCTTCGCGGACTTCTCGACGAGCATCCGTCCGACCCCGGTCGAGCCCGTGAACGTGAGCTTCCGCAGTCGCGGGTCGTCGATCAGCGGACCGGTCACCTCGCCCGACCTCGACGTCGGCAGCACGGACAGCACGCCCTTCGGCAGTCCCGCGTCGGCCATGACCTCGGCGAGCAGCAGCATCGTCAGCGGCGTCTCGGAGGCGGGTTTGACGATCATCGTGCAGCCGGCGGCCAGGGCGGGTCCGATCTTGCGGGTGCCCATCGCGAGCGGGAAGTTCCACGGCGTGATCGCCAGACAGGGCCCGACGGGCTGCTTGGTCACCAGGATGCGTCCGTTCCCCGCGGGCGCCGGGGTGTAGCGACCGGCGATACGCACGGCTTCCTCGCTGAACCACCGGAAGAACTCGGCGCCGTACTTGACCTCGGCCGCACTCTCCGGCAGCGCCTTGCCCATCTCCAGCGTCATCAGCAGCGCGAAGTCGTCGGCCCGGGCGGTGATCTTCTCGAACACCGCGCGCAGGAGTTCCCCGCGCTCCCGGGCCGGGGTGGCCGCCCACTCCCGCTGCGCCGCCACCGCAGAGTCGAGGGCCTTCATCGCGTCGCCCGGACTGGCGTCCGCCACCTCGGTGAGGGCGTCGCCGGTGGCCGGGTCGAAAACGGTGAACGTGGCACCGTTCTCGGCGTCGCGCTTCTCGCCGCCGAGGAAGAGGGTCGTGGGAACGGTTCGCATGAGTTCGACAGCATCCATGACGTCCATCATGCGCCGCACCGAAGTTCGCACGGAAGTTTCGACGCGCGGGCATTAAGCTCAAATCTCGTGAGCTCAGACATCACCGGAACCGCTGCCTGGCAGAAATTGCGTGATCATCACGCTCAGATTCAGACCGTCCATCTTCGAGAGCTCTTCGAGAAGGACCCGGCACGCGGTCAGGAACTCACCGTCTCGGCCGGCGACCTGTACATCGACTACAGCAAGCACCGCATCGACCGCGACACGATCGGGTTGCTCCTCGAGTTGGCGCGCAGCGTCGACCTGGAGGCCCGCCGTGACGCGATGTTCGCGGGCGAGCACATCAACACGTCCGAGGACCGCGCCGTCCTCCACACCGCGCTGAGGCTGCCCGTCGACGCCACACTCGTCGTCGACGGCCAGGACGTCGTGACCGACGTCCACGACGTCCTCGATCGCATGGGCGATTTCACCGATCGGGTGCGCTCCGGCGAGTGGCGCGGCGCGACGGGCGAGCGAATCACGACCGTCGTCAACATCGGCATCGGTGGTTCGGATCTGGGTCCGGTGATGGTGTACCGCGCGCTGCGGCACTACGCCGACGCCGGCATCAGCGTCCGGTTCATCTCCAACGTCGACCCCGCCGACCTGGTGCGCAGCCTCAACGGCCTCGACCCGGCCACCACCGTGTTCATCGTGGCGTCCAAGACGTTCTCGACCCTCGAGACGCTCACCAACGCCACGGCCGCCCGGCGGTGGCTACTCAGCGGCCTGGGCCTCGGAAACGAAGCGGTCGCAAAGCATTTCGTCGCCGTCTCGACACACGCGGACCGGGTGGCGGAGTTCGGCATCGACACCGCCAACATGTTCGGATTCTGGGATTGGGTCGGCGGCCGGTACTCGGTCGATTCCGCCATCGGACTGTCGGTGATGGCGGCGATCGGCAAGGAACGTTTCGCGGAGTTCCTCGCCGGATTCCACGCCGTGGACGAGCACTTCCGGACGGCGCCGCTCGAGGAGAACGCGCCGGTCCTGCTCGGCCTGATCGGACTCTGGTACTCGAACTTCTTCGGCGCCGAATCCCGTGCCGTGCTGCCGTATTCCAACGACCTCGTGCGGTTCCCGGCCTATCTGCAGCAGTTGACGATGGAATCCAACGGCAAGTCGGTGCGCGCCGACGGCTCCCCCGTCCCCGCGTCCACCGGTGAGATCTTCTGGGGCGAACCCGGAACCAACGGGCAGCACGCCTTCTACCAGCTCCTGCACCAGGGCACGCGGCTCGTGCCGTCCGATTTCATCGGTTTCGGCGAGCCCACCGACGACCTGCCGACCGCGGACGGCACCGGCAGCATGCACGACCTGCTGATGAGCAACTTCTTCGCCCAGACGAAGGTCTTGGCGTTCGGCAAGACGGCCGAGGAGATCGCGGCCGAGGGCACCCCCGAGGATCTGGTGCCGCACAAGGTCATGCCGGGTAACCGGCCGTCGACGACGATCCTCGCGCCGAAGCTCACGCCGTCGGTGATCGGCCAGCTGATCGCCCTGTACGAGCACCAGGTGTTCGTCGAGGGTGTCGTGTGGGGCATCGACTCGTTCGACCAGTGGGGTGTCGAACTCGGCAAGACCCAGGCCGTCGAGCTGCAGCCGGTGCTCACCGCCGCGGAAGAACCGGCCGCGCAGAGTGATTCGTCGACGGACAGCCTGGTGCGCTGGTACCGCCGTCAGCGCGGACGGGCCTGATTCACCAGCTCTCGGTGGTGTAGACCCGGCCGGAGCGGTCCACCAGCCGGGCACGCAGCTCGTGCTGTTCGATCCACCGGATCGCGCCGATGCCGCGGGCGAGGGCGGCGACGCTGGCCGCGTACGCCCAGAGTGCGTCGTCGGCGATCACCGTCACCGTCTCCCATTCGGTGGTGGTGGGTGGTTCGGTGACCGGCGGCGCGACCGCCGTCGCCATCGCCGTCCCGTTCACCAGTTCGACCTCGCCGTCGCCGGGCACCGGGATCTGCCAGCCGCCGGCGGGACAGTGCCCGGCCGTCGCGATGACGTCGCCGATGCGGACGGCGGCCCCGCATTCGAGCTGGCGGGCGACCAGTTCCGCCGCCCGATCCACCGTGTCGGCCTTGGCGGTGTCGGTGATGTCGAACGAGGCGCCCCACGGTGCGAACACGACGTCGTCGTCGATCTGGACGTCGAGGAAACTGGGTTCCGGATGCACGGTGGGGATCAGGTCCTCGTCGGGGGATTCGGTGGCGAGCGGGTTCACCACCCCGTCGGTCATCCGGGCAGCCCACAGCGCCGAACGCAGCAGTGCGGACATCCTCCTGCTGACCTTGACGGGCGCACCCTGTGACAGGTTGACGGCGTGGATCTCGGCGTCGCCGCGGTGGATGTCGCAGACCGATTCGGCGTCGTCGATGACGGCCGCGATCAGCGCTGCGGCCTCGGGAAGGGCGGCGCCTTCGGTGACGTCGACCTCCACGACGGAACCCCACACCTTCCATTTCTCGACGCTAACCATGGTGTTCTCCGTGTGCGGTCCCGTACAGCGCTGCACTTCCAGTATGCGCCGGTTGTCCAGAGGCCGACCTCCGGCGACCGACGCGACCGGTCGTACACTTCGCTGGTGAGCGCCCGATTGAGCGTCGTCGACGAGATGTTCCTGCGCACCCACCGGGGGTGGGGAACGCCGATCGTGATGCAGGGACTGTGGCGCACCGACGGCCGGGTGGACGCCGCGACGCTCGATTCCCTGATCGCCGACCTCGCGCGGGGGCCGCTGGGCAGGCGGGTCGTGCGTCCGCGGGTTCCCGGCGCGCGGCCCCGGTTCGAGCCGAGCGCGGACGCCTTTCCCGTCGAATACGCGGAGATCGAGGCAGGGGCGGTCCTGGCGTGGGCGGACGGGCAGGCCGCGTTGCCGGTGGACCCCGAACGTGGTCCCGGCTGGCGGCTGGCCTGCGCACGACCGACCGGTGGGGGCACGGTGCTGTCGCTGGTGTGTTCCCACGTGATCGCGGACGCGCGCGGACTGGCGGCCGCGATCGCGGACGCCCTGCAGGGCGCGCCGCCGTCGGACGCGGTTGGTGCGGGAGGCGCTGTCGCGGACATGTGGGACGCCACGCGGCTCGCCCGCCGCGTGACGGAGGGGACGGCCCGCGCGGTCGCCGGTCTGATGGTGAGCGGGTCCCGTCGCGCGGAACTGCGCCGCTTCCTGCACGTGAGCGGCAAAGCGTCGCCCGGCACGCTTTGCCGCTCACCTGTGGGGGTGGTGCTGGACGTGGACGCCGAGCGGTGGGACGCCGTCGCGGAGCAGGCGGGCGGCACCCCGAACAGCCTGTTCCTGACCGTGGTGGCCGAGTTGGCGCGGCGGGACGGCGAGACGCGGCCGCTGACGATCAGCGTGCCGATGGATCTGCGCGGTCGGGGCGACCCGACGGGGACCGCGAACTCCGTCGCCGTGGTCGAGGTGGACGTGACCCCGCAGGACACCGTCGCGGACGTGCGGGCGGCGAGCCGCGCCGCGTTCGCCGCACCCGCGATGACCAGCCCGGCCGGTTTTCCGGAGGAGATGCTGCAACTGGTGCCCGACCGCGTGGCGCACGCCCTCACCGGCAACCCCGGCGAGCGGGACGTGCTGTGTTCCAACATCGGACCGCTGCCCGATGCGCTCGCCACGATCGGCGGTCACCGGGCCACCGGCATCGCCACCCGCGCCGTGCATCCGGGTGTCGTGACCAGCCGCACCCGGCTGTCCGCCTACCTCAGCCGCTTCGGCGGCAACTACGGCCTCGCGCTCGAGTCGCTGGACAGCCCGGACCGCGCAGCGCTCCGGCAGCGGGCAGGAGAGGTCCTCGCCCGGCACGGCCTCACCGCGCGGGCCTGGTGAAGGCTACGACCCGGTCGTGAGATCGGTGTACGGCTGCCGCGCCGACTCCGGGTCGCCGTACGTGATCGCCCGCTCCCGACGCGTCCGCGACGCCAGCGTGACCGCCCAGTTGAGCAGGGTGCCGAACCGGTTGCGGTACCCGGCGAGGAACGCGATGTGGATGGCACCCCAGGACACCCAGCCCAGGAACCCGGACATCCGGATCGGCCCTGCCTGGAGCAGTGCGTGCCTCCGGGCGATGTAGGCGGCGCTGCCGAGGTCGCGGTATTTGAAGGGTGTGCGGTCTTGTGTTCCGCCTGCGATCGTGCGGGCGATGCACCCTCCGACGTGCCTGCCGCCCTGCATCGCGACCTCGGCCACCCCGGGGAGGTCGTTCAGCGACATCAGGTCGCCGATCACCCAGACGTTCGGGTGCCCGGGCACCGTGAGGTCGGGTTCGACGGCGATGCGCCCGCCTTGAATCTGCTTCACGCCGAGCGCATTCGCGAGAGCTGCGGCGAACGGCACGGCCTCGACGCCCGCGGTCCACAGGACCGTGCGGGCCCCGTAGCGCTTCTTGGTGCGGGCCGCGTTCTTGGCCGTGGTCTCGATGCTGGTCTCGCAGACGTCGGTGACGTGCACACCGAGGTGCGTTTCGACGCCGACCTTGTCGAGCGTCCGCTGCGCCGCCGCGGACAGTTTGCGGTTGAACGACGGGAGTACGCGGTCGCCGCCGTGGAACAGCAGCACCCGGGCCTCGCAGGGGTCGATGGACTGGAACTCGTTGGCCAGGGCGTGCATGGCGAGTTCCCGGATCTGGCCCGCGAGTTCGACTCCGGTGGGTCCACCGCCCGCGACGGCGAATGTCAGCCACGGCCTGCGCTCTTCCGCGGTGGGCAGCGATTCGGCCATCTCGAAGGCGCAGATCAGTTTCCGGCGAATGGCGAGGGCGTCGTCGAGGGTCTTCATCCCCGGCGCCCACTGGATGTACTCGTCGTGCCCGTGGTATGCCTGCCGCATGCCGGCCGCGACGATCAGGTAGTCGTAGGGAAGTTCGAACGTGGAGCCGTCGAAGCGGCTGGCGGTCAGGACCCGGCTGACCGCGTCGATTCCCTGCGCCTCGCCGAGGGCGACGTGCACGTTGCGGACCCCGCGCAGCAGGTGGCGCAGCGGGCTGCTGATCTCCCCCTCGGACAGCAGGCCCGTCGCGCATTGGTACAGCAGCGGCTGGAAGACGTGGCTGGTTCCGCGGTCGAGCAGGGTGACGTCCGCGTCGACGTCGCGCAGCCGGCGGGCCGCGTAGATGCCGCCGAACCCTCCCCCGATGATGACGACCCGCGGTCGCGAACGCTGCAAGCCGAGGGACGAGGATTCCTGGGCGGTCGTCATAGGTCAGTCCTACACGAAGCGGGATGTCCACGCATGAGGAAGGAACCGCAACGCAACGTCGATTCCCCGCCACTTGATGCCGGGCAGCGCAGCGCGGTTCGTTTCCTTCTCGATGGCCGACACCATCGCGTCGACACCGTCGTCGAGGGTTGCCGTCAGCGCGGAACTGTCGCCGGCCTTGCTCGACATGTCGGTGGCGATGTATCCGGGGAGCAGGGTGGTCACCGCGATCGGGCTCTTCGCCAGTTCCGCGGTCAGTGCCTCGCCGAGTGCCGAGACCCCTGCCTTGCTCGCCGAATACGCCGCCTTCGGGCCGGGCAGACCCCGGTCGGCGCTGATCGAGGACACGAGCACCAGATGTCCGGAGTTCTGCTTGCGGAAGATGCCGAGCGCCGCCTCGCACTGCGACAGGGTGCCGACGAAGTTGGTGCGGGCGGTGGCGAGATTGGCGTCGGCCCGGCCCGTTCCGATCCTGGCTCCCTTGCCGAGACCCGCGTTGACGATGACGCGGTCGACTCCGCCGAGTTCGTCGCGCAGTTCGCCGAACACCCGGATCACGGCGTCGTGGTCGGTGACGTCGAGTGCGCGGACGGCGACGGCGATCCCGGGATGCGATGCCTGCAATTCGTCCCGGACGGCCTCGAGTCGTTCGACGCGTCGTGCGCACAGCGCGAGGTCTCGTCCCTGGGCCGCGAACCGGCGGGCCATCTCCGCGCCGAGCCCGGAGCTCGCCCCCGTGATCAGAATCTTCTGCCGAGTCATCCCGACACAGTATCTACTCGGCGGTAACAACGCGGGAGGCCCGCCGGAACGTCTGACATCGCGCACCGACCGGCTTACGGTTGCAGGTATGACTGACTCCGGAAGCGGCGCGGAAGAGTTCGATGTCATCGTGATCGGCGGCGGTCCCGCCGGTGAGAACGCGGCGAGTTACGCCATCGCCGGCAGCGACCGCACCGCGGCGCTGATCGAGCACGAACTCGTCGGCGGGGAATGCTCCTACTGGGCCTGCATGCCGAGCAAGGCGCTGCTGCGTCCGGGTGAGGTCCTCGGCGCGGCCCGCAACATGCCCGGGGTGTCCGCCGGTCCGCTCGACGTGGACGCCGTGCTGGCGCGCCGCGACTCCTTCACCAACAACCACGACGACTCGTCGCAGGTGATGTGGGCCGACGCGGCGGGGATCGACGTCATCCGGGGATCGGCACGCATCACCGGGGACCGCACGGTGACGGTCGGCGATTCCCGCGAGCTGCGCGCGCGGCACGCCGTCGTGGTCGCCACCGGGACGACCGCCACGGTCCCGGACACCCCCGGCCTGCGGGCGGCGTTGCCGTGGATCTCGCGGGACGCCACCAACCTGAGGGAGGTTCCCCGCCGGGTCGCCGTCGTCGGCGGCGGCGTCGTGGCCTGTGAGAGCGCGACGTGGCTGCTGGACCTCGGCGTCGAGGAACTGACGATGGTGGTCCGCGGCCGGGCGCTGCTCCCGAAGAACGAACCGTTCGCCGGGGAGCGGGTGGCCCGCACGCTGGAGAAGAAGGGTGCGCGGATCCTGTTCGGGGCGGACCTGCGCGGCGTCGAACGGACCGACGCCCGGGACACCGGGATCGGCCGCATCCACGGGGGCCCCGTGACCCTCGACGTCGCGGGCCAGGACCCGCTCGTCGTCGACGAGGTCGTCGTCGCGACCGGGCGCACACCGGCAACGTCGTCGCTCGGCCTCGACGCGCGACTGCTGAACTCCCGCGGATACCTCACCACCGACGACCATCTGACGACGGCCGACGAGTGGTTGTACGCGGTCGGCGACGCCAACGGTCGCGCGCTGCTCACCCACATGGGCAAGTACCAGGGCCGGGTGTGCGGAGACGTCATCGCCGCCCGCGCCGAGGGCAGGCCGCTGGACGGGTCCCGATTCCGGGCCACCGCCGACCACGGGCAGATCCCCCAGGTGGTGTTCGCCGATCCGGAGGTCTCGGCCGTCGGGATCACCGAGCAGGAGGCACGCGACGCCGGCGTGGACGTCGAGACCGTCGAGGTCGACATCGCCGTCGCCGGCTCGTCCCTGTCCCGCGACGATTTCAGTGGTCACGCGAAACTCGTGGTCGATCGGACCACCGACACCCTGGTCGGAGCGACGTTCGCGGGCACCGACGTCGCCGAACTCGTCCACGCCGCCACCGTCGCGCTGGTCGGGAAGGTACCGCTCGACACGCTGTGGCACGCGGTCCCGTCGTACCCGACCGTCAGCGAGGTGTGGCTGCGGCTACTGGAGGCTCGGCGCTGACCCGAACGGAGCACCACGGGCGATGGCAGCGTCGTCCCAGGCGGTCTCCGTATAGTCGCCGACATGGCGTCTGACACTCTCACGACCGACACACTGGTGAGGACGACCGCAGGGGTGGTCCGTGGCCGGCGGGTCGGCGACCTGGTCGCGTGGCGGGGAATTCCCTACGCCGCGCCCCCGGTGGGTCCGCTGCGGTTGCGCGCACCCCGGCCGGTCACGCCGTGGTCCGGTGAGCTCGACGCCACCGAGTTCGGCGACGCCGCCGTGCAGCACAAGAAGTTCACCGCGCTGCGACCGGGCAAGTATCAGCCGAGCAGCGAGAACTGCCTGACGCTCAACGTGCTGGCCACACCCGGCACGTCCGGGGCGCGCCCGGTGATGGTGTTCATCCACGGCGGCGCGTACACGCTGGGCATGTCGGCCACCGCGCTCTACGGCGGCCAGTCGCTGGTCCGCCGCGGCGACATCGTGTACGTGTCGATCAACTACCGCCTCGGATCGCTCGGATACCTCGACTTCACCCAATTCTCCACCCCCGAAAGACCTTTCGACTCCAACCTCGGCCTCCGCGACCAGGTGGCCGCACTCGAATGGGTCCAGCGCAACATCGCCGAATTCGGCGGCGACCCCGACAATGTCACCGTCTTCGGCGAATCCGCCGGCGCCAACGCCGTCACCACCCTGATGACCACCCCCGCCGCGAAAGCCCTCTTCGCGCGGGCCATCTCGGAGAGTTCCGCGCCCGGACTCGTTACGACGGCGGACCGGGCCGCCCGGTGGGCATCCGACTACGTGACGCTGCTCGGAGCCGAACCCGGCACCGCCGCAGAGGCGCTCGCCTCGTCACCCGTCGGCGCACTGGGCCGCGCGGGGAACCGTCTCGGCGCGAAGGTGCTCTCGGAGACGCCGGGACTGCACCCGTTCGGACCCGTGATCGACGGCGACTTCCTGCCCGAGCCGCCGCTCGACGCGTTCGCCGCCGGCTCGGCGCACCGGGTTCCGCTGATCATCGGCACCAACGCCCGCGAGGGCACCCTGTTCCCGAAATTCCTCGACGCGCTGCCGACGGACCCCGACCGGATCGGGCGGATGTTCGCACTCACCGACCCCGCCGCCGAGGCCCGCGTCACCGCGGCGTATCCGGGCTACCCGGCTCCGGACGCCGCCGTCGACCTGGGCGGCGATCTGACGTTCTGGAGGCCGTCGATCGAACTGGCCGAGGCCCACTCCGCGTACGCCCCCACCTTCAGCTACCGTTTCGATTTCGCGCCCCGTGCGATGAAATGGCTCGGCCTGGACGCCACGCACGGGTTCGAACTGTTCGCCGTGTTCGACATCGCCGACACTCTGATCGGCCGCGGCCTCACCCTGCCGGGCGGACGACGCGGCCTGAAGGATGTGACGGATAATGTGCAGCGACACTGGCTGCACTTCGCTTCGCGGGGAACACCGTTGGTGTCGTGGCCGCAGTACGACACCAACCGGAGGGCAACACTCGTGTTCGACACCGTCACCACCGTCCAGGACGACCCGCGCCGGGAGCGCAGGCTGGCATGGGAGGGGTATTCGGGCTACCACGGGCAGGGCCTGTGAGCGCTCTGGAAGTCGACACCGATGCCGGCGCCGTCGGAGGGCGCCGGATCGACGACCTGGCAGCGTGGCGGGGCATCCCCTACGCCGCTCCCCCGGTCGGGCCGCTGCGGTTGCGGGCCCCGCACCCGGTCGAACCGTGGTCGGGGGTCCGGCGGGCGTTCCACTTCGGGTCCCCCGCACCGCAGCGCGGCGAGACCGACGAGGACTGTCTCACCCTCAACGTGCTCGCCCCCGGTTCCGCATCGGCACGTCCGCGACCGGTGATGGTGTTCATCCACGGCGGCGCCTACTCCGGCGGAACCTCGTCCTCGTCGCTCTACGGCGGCCAGTCGCTGGTCCGCCGCGGCGACATCGTGTACGTGTCGATCAACTACCGCCTCGGATCGCTCGGATACCTCGACTTCACCCAATTCTCCACCCCCGAAAGACCTTTCGACTCCAACCTCGGCCTCCGCGACCAGGTGGCCGCACTCGAATGGGTCCAGCGCAACATCGCCGAATTCGGCGGCGACCCCGACAATGTCACCGTCTTCGGCGAATCCGCCGGCGCCAACGCCGTCACCACCCTGATGACCACCCCCGCCGCGAAAGGCCTCTTCGCCCGGGCGATCGCCGAGAGCCCGCCGGTGGCCTCCGCCTACCACCCCGACCGGGCGGCGCGGTGGTCGCGCGAATTCCTCGAGATCGCCGGGGTCCCGCTGTCCGAGGCCGCGACGTGGCTCGAGAGCGCCGACCCGGCCGATTTCGTCGCGGCGGGGACGACGCTGGCGCACCGGGGCGCCGACGAGGAACCCGGAACCCGCGCGTTCGCCCCCGTCGTCGACGGCTTCTTCCTTCCCGCCCACCCGCTCGACAGTTTCGCGTCCGGATCCGGGCATCCCGTTCCGCTGATCATCGGCACGAACCGCCACGAGGGCAGGGTCTTTCCCCGGTTCCTGAACATCCTGCCCACCGATCCCACCCGGATCGACAAGATGTTCTCGCACGTCGACGCGTCGGTGAAGGAGCGGGCGATCGCCGCCTACCCCGGCTATCCCGGCCGGCGAGCGGCCGCGGACCTCGGCGGCGACGTGACGTTCTGGGAACCGTCCGTCCTGTGCGCACAGGGCCACACGACCGTCGCCCCGACCTACAGCTACCGGTACGACTTCGCACCCCGGTTGCTCCGCATCCTCGGGTTGGGCGCCACCCACGCCACGGAGTTGTACGCGGTGTTCGGGCTGACCGGGACGTGGGCGCGGTTGCTCACCGCGCTCGGGGGACGCCGCGGGTTGCGGGCCGTCACCGACACCGTCCAGTCGCACTGGCTGCATTTCGCCCGGCACGGGACGCCCGCACCGGGATGGCCGCGGTACTCGCCGGAGCGCCGGGAGACGCTCGTCATCGACGACACGAGCAGGGTGGAGAACGATCCGCTCGGTGAGCGCCGGCGGGCCTGGCTGGGGTACGAGCACCGGCGCTAGCGGGACCGTCGGCTCGTTCCCCGTTGCGCCCCTGCCGGTTGCCCTACTCTCGTAGAGACCTGCATTCGGGAGGCGAGAATGACCGAGTCGAACGACCTCGCAGGCCGCACCATGGTGGTCACCGGCGCCACCTCGGGCCTCGGCCTGGAGACCTGCCGCCAACTCGCGCAGCGCGGCGCCACCGTCGTCCTGGTCGGCCGGGACCAGGACAGGATCGACGCGGCGATCGCCGACCTGTCCGAGAGCGCGGACCGCGACCGACTGCACTCGGCGCTGGCCGATCTGTCCTCGCTCGGCCGGGTCCGCACGCTGTCCGGGGAACTGCTGCATCGGTTCCCGCGGATCGACGTGCTGGTGAACAACGCGGGCGTCGACGTGGGGCAGCGCCGGCTGACGGTCGACGGCATCGAAGAGACGTTCGCCGTGAACTACCTCGCGCCGTTCGTGCTGGCGACGACGCTGGCTCCGGCGATGGCGCGGGCGTCGACCGCCGACGCCGCCGGGTACCGGCGCCCGTCGCGGATCGTCGACATCAGTTCGTCGGGACATCGCAGCGGCAGCCTCGACTTCGACGACCTCGACGGTGCGAAGGACACGTTCCGCGGCCAGCGCGCGTACAACAACTCGAAACTCGCCCTGACCCTGTTCACCCGCGAGTTGGCGCGCCGGTCCGACCCCGCGAGGCTGGTCGTCAATTGCGCCGACCCCGGATTCGTCCGCGGCACCGCCCTCGGCCGGGGTCTGCCGTTCGGCCATCAGGTGGTCGGCACACTCCTGACACCGTTCATGGCCGAGGTCGCCAAGGCAGCGGAGACGGCGGTGTGGACCGCGACCGCCACGGAGAGCGGCAAATTCACCGGCCAGTACGTCAAGGGCTGCAAAGTCGTTCAGCCCGGCAAGGACGCACGGGACGCCGGACTCGCCGCGCGGCTGTGGACCGCTACCGAGGCACTGCTCGCCGGCCGCGGCTGACGCTCGTCAGTTCGGATCCTCGAACAGCGACAGCACATTGCCGTGCGGATCCCGGAACCACGCGACACGGATGCCGTCCGGTGCGAGCCACGCCGCGTGCTCGTCCTGATCCATCCCCGGGTACTCGGTGAACTCGATGCCCTTGCTGCGCAGTGATTCGACGACCTTGTTCAGGTCGGGGACCTTCCACCCCAGCACCGTGTACCCGGTGTCGGCCTTCGCCTGCACCAGCGTGACCCGGAGCAGAGCCCCGTTGCAGTCGAGGGCCAATGCGAACTCGTCCCGTGAGACGCGCGTCAGCCCGAGGGTCTCCACGTAGAACATCTCCGAGACGTCCAGATCGGTGCTGGCCACGAAACTCACGAGCTCACCCTGAAGACTCATGAATCAACTGTGCCCCGCGCACCCGTGGGCAGGCAAGAGTGCGGGGTCACCCGCGACGGTATCCCGTGACCCGGGGCACACGGCCCGGCGACCGCAAGTTAACGTCGATTCGACAGGTCGTCTCGCACCGGAATGAGGAACTCGCGTGTCTGCTCCAGTTTCAGAGAAGAAGGGCCCCCTCGCGGGCATTCGCGTCGTCGAATTCGCAGGCCTCGGACCGGGCCCGCACGCCGCCGCCCTCCTGGCCGATCTCGGCGCCGACGTGGTCTGCGTCCAGCGGCCGGGAGTGATCCCGCCGGACGGTCCGTACGACCAGATCCAGCGCGGCCGCCGCGTCGTCGAGGCCAACCTGAAGGACCCCGCGCAGGTCGAGAAGGTGCTCGGGCTCATCGAACGCGCCGACGTCGTGATCGAGGGCTTCCGCCCCGGGGTCACCGAACGCATGGGCCTGGGCCCGGACGTCTGCCTCGAGCGCAACGAGCGGCTCGTGTACGGACGGATGACCGGCTGGGGCCAGGAGGGCCCACTCGCCAGCGCCGCGGGCCACGACATCAACTACATCTCACTGACCGGCGTCCTGCACGCCATCGGCCGCAAGGGAGAGCGTCCCGTGCCGCCGCTGAACATGGTCGGCGACTTCGGCGGTGGTTCGATGTTCCTGATCTTCGGGATCCTGTCGGCGCTGGTGGAACGCCAGTCGTCCGGCAAGGGGCAGGTCGTCGATGCGGCGATGGTCGACGGCGCGCTGGCCCTGTCGCACATGATGTGGGCGTTCCGCGGCCGCGGCGTCTGGTCCGACGAGCGGGGCGTCAACCTGCTCGACACCGGTGCGCCGTTCTACGACACCTACGAGACGTCCGACGGCAAGTACATGGCCGTGGGCTCGATCGAGCCGCAGTTCTACGCCCTGCTGCTGCAGGGCCTCGAACTCGACCCCGCCGAACTGCCGCAGCAGATGGACATGTCGGCGTGGCCGCAGATGAAGAAGGTCTTCGCCGAGAAGTTCCTGTCGAAGACCCGCGACGAGTGGGCGGCCATCTTCCTCGGCACCGACGCCTGCGTGTCCCCGGTGCTGACGTTCGAGGAGGCGCCGTCCAACGAGCACATCGCCGCCCGCGGGTCGCTGATCGACCTCGACGGCGTCACCCAGCACGCCCCTGCGCCGCGGTTCTCCCGCACCCCCGCCGGCGCTCCCACCCCGCCGGCCCGCGAGGGCGTCGACATCGACACCGTCTGGACCTGACCCCCAGGTGAGTGGCAAAGCGTGCTCGAGCACGCTTTGCCACTCACGTGCTCAGACGACGAGGGACGGTTCCGCGAGCTCACGGTCGACGGCCAGCGTCTCGTACGCCGCCGCGATGCCGTCGACGCCGCGGCGCAACTCGTCGGACGTCCGCGCGTACGGGAGCCGGACGAACCGCTCGAACGCGCCCTCCACCCCGAACCGCGGTCCCGCCGCCAGCAGCACCCCGAAGTTGGGGGCCGTCGCCGCCAGCGCCGTCGAGACCGGCGCGGGCATCCGCAGCCACAGCGACATCCCTCCCGAACCGATGGTCGGGATCCAGTCCGGGAGGCGGTCGGCGAGCGCGTCGAGCATCGCGCCCCGCTGTTCCCGCAGCTCCGCACGGCGACGCGCGAGAACGAGGTCGTCGTCGGAGAGCAAATGCGCCGCCGCGAGCTGGTCCATCACCGGGGTCCCCAGATCGACCGCCGCTCGCGCCCCGGCGAGCCGGGTGATCAGCGCCGGATCCGCACGAATCCAGCCGACGCGCAGCCCACCCCAGAACGACTTGGCCGCCGACCCGATCGTCACGACCTCCGACTTCGCCGCTCCCTTGCCGTACGCCGCGACCGGGCCCGGTGACGGCTCGTCGAGCCACAGGTCGACCATCGTCTCGTCCACCACCAGCGTCATGCGGGTGTCGCGCGCAATTCGCGCCAGCTCGGCCCGCCCGGACGCGTCCAGGCACAGCCCGGTGGGGTTGTGGAAGTCCGGAATCAGGTACGCCATCCGGGCCGCGGTCTGCCGGGCCGCGCTGCGGATTCCGTCGAGATCCCACGCCCCCGACGCGCCACCTTCCGGCCGGACGGGAACGGGGACCGGACGCGCACCGACCCTGCGGATCGCCTCCAGCGCGTTGGGGTACGTGGGGTGATCGACCAGCACCCGCTCCCCCGGCGCCGTCAGCACGTTGAGGAGCAGCCGCAGCGCGTGCTGGGCACCGGACGTGACCATGATCTGCTCGGGCGAGGTCTCCAGTCCGCGCGCCCGGTAGCGGGCCGCAATCACGTCCCGCAACGCGCCGATGCCCACCGGCTCCATTCCGTGAGTCGGAAGGAACTGCGGAAGTGATTGCAACGCATAGGCGTAGGCCTGTTCGACCGCTTCGGCGGGAGCGGCCATCGCGGCGTAACTGAGGTCGACCACCGCACCGTCGGACCCGGGCTGGTGTGCCCGGAACATCAGCCCGTTCTGCCGCGCCCCGAGCGGCAGCGCGACCGTGCTGCGCGAGCCCTGCCTGCTGATGAGATACCCCTCGTCCCGGAGCACCGAATACGACGACGTGATCGTGGTCCGGCTCAACTCCAGCACCGACGCCAGTTCGCGTTCGCTCGGCAACGCGACACCCAGCGGGATGCGGCCGTCGTGGACGAGCAGGCGGATGCTCTCGGCCAGTGCCCGGTAGGCGGGTCGCGCCGCCGAGCGGCGGCCACTGTCGTCCTGCCAGTTGCCGAGGTCTCTGGCCAGGGAGCGTGCTCCGAGTACACGAGTCATCATGCAGTCCAGTATCGACCACTTGGCTATTCAACTCCAAGCCAGTTCTCGCGAAGCTCGGATCCATGACGACACTGATCACGCTCCTGTGCATGGCCCTCCTGGCCGCGGCCGTCGCGCATTTCGGCCCCAAAGAGGGAGGTAAAGACATATTTCGCCTGGAGCAGTTCCGGATCGGCGCACCCCTCGGCGGCATCTTCCCCGACCAGCCGAGCAGTCCAGAAAATCCGGACTGGCCTGATCCGAGATGTCAGGGCTCCGGCGGCTGCGGCCGCTGATCGAACTTCCGCCGACCGCGGTTCACGGACGGTACGTGTCGGAGGTCGGAGGCATACTGGGCTGGTGACCACAGGAATCGCCCTGTTCGACACCGCCCTCGGCACCTGCGCCATCGCGTGGCGGGCCGCGGGGATCGTGGGTGTGCAATTGCCCGAAGGTTCACCCGAATCCACGCGGCAGCGTCTCGAACACTGCTTCCCGGACGCGGTGGAGCACCAACCTCCTGCGCCCATCCAGCGGGCCATCGACGGAATACGTGAACATCTCGGCGGCGCACTCGACGATCTACGGTGGATCGAACTCGACTTCGAGGGGGTCCCCGAATTCGACTGCCACGTATACGACATCACCCGCGCGATCGACCCGGGCACCACCCTCACCTACGGCGACATCGCCGCGGAACTCGGCAAGCCCGGCGCCGCGCAGGCCGTCGGTCAGGCGCTGGGCCGCAACACGCTGCCGGTCGTGATCCCGTGCCACCGCGTCCTCGCCGCCGGCGGGCAGGTGGGCGGCTTCTCCGCCGGTGGCGGCACGCTCACCAAACGTGAACTGCTGGCCCTCGAGCACACTCCCGGTTTCGACGACCCGGTGCTGTTCTGATCGGCTCCTGCGTATCGGCGACGAGTTCGCGCGCCATCGCGGCGGCCGCAGCCATCCTGTCCCCGTCAGGAACCCGCAGCGTCCGCACGACCTTCTGATCCGTCCCGCTCACAGCGGCGCATCCCAGCACGAACGCCTGCCCGCCGGCGACGATCGCCCGCTCCACGGCATGGATGAACGCGTCCACCGTCGACCTCGGATCACCCTCGAACACCCAGACACCGAGATCCGTCGCCACCACCGCCACACACCTGCCGGCGTCCGACGGGTCGCATCCGAACGCCTCCAGGACGGCGGCCACTGCGCGGAAGCTGTCGTACCACCGACCGGGAGGTGTCCGGGTGCTCGCTTCGACAGTCCTGATCATCGGCTCGAATGTATCGCGGATCGCCGAATGTCGCATCGGTTGAATTCAACTGGACCGATGCCACATTCGGCGCGAGGAGTACGGACTACCGCACCACGTCGCGGCGGACGATGGTCTCGTCGCGGCCGGGGCCGACGCCGATGCAGGAGATGTACGCACCCGACAGTTCCTCGAGACGCAGGACGTAGTTCTGCGCGTTCTTCGGAAGCTCCTCGAACGTCCGGGCGTGGGAGATGTCTTCCCACCAGCCGGGCATCTCTTCGTAGATCGGCTTCGCGTGGTGAACGTCGGTCTGCGACATGGGCATCTCGTCGTGCCGCACGCCGTCGACGTCGTAGCCGACGCAGATCGGGATGGTGTCGAGGCTGCTGAGCACGTCGAGCTTGGTGAGGAAGTAGTCGGTGATGCCGTTGACACGCGTTGCGTAGCGGGCGATCACGGCGTCGAACCATCCGGTGCGCCGGGCACGGCCGGTGGTGACACCCACCTCGCCGCCGGTCTTGGCGAGGTATTCGCCGTTCTGGTCGAACAATTCGGTCGGGAACGGGCCCGAACCGACGCGGGTGGTGTACGCCTTGAGAATGCCCAGCACCGTCGTGATCTTGGTGGGTCCGATGCCCGAACCGACCGCTGCGCCACCGGACGTCGGGTTGGACGACGTCACGTACGGGTAGGTGCCGTGGTCGACGTCGAGGAGCGTGCCCTGCGAACCCTCGAGCAGCACCGTCTCGCCGCGCTCGAGCGCCTCGTTGAGCTGCAGACGCGTGTCCGCGATGCGGTGCTTGAAACCGTCGGCCTGCTCGAGCACCTCGTCGACGACCTGCTGCGGGTCGAGGGCCTTGCGGTTGTAGATCTTGACGAGCACCTGGTTCTTGAACTCGAGTGCCGCCTCGACCTTCTGAGTGAGGATCTTCTCGTCCAGCACGTCCTGCACGCGGACGCCGACACGCGCGAGTTTGTCCTGGTAGCACGGCCCAATGCCGCGGCCGGTGGTGCCGATCTTCTTGGCCCCGAGGAAGCGTTCGGTGACCTTGTCGATGGCAACGTGGTAAGGCATGATCAGGTGCGCATCGGCCGAGAGCAGCAGGCGGCTGGTGTCCACGCCCCGACCGTCGAGTCCGGCGAGTTCGGTGAGCAGCACTCCCGGGTCCACCACCACACCGTTTCCGATGACGTTCGTGACTCCCGGAGTGAGGATTCCGGACGGGATGAGATGCAGTGCGAACTTGTCGCCGTTCGGAAGTACCACTGTGTGTCCGGCGTTGTTACCGCCCTGGTAGCGCACCACCCACTGCAGGCGTCCGCCCAGTAGATCGGTAGCTTTGCCCTTGCCCTCGTCGCCCCACTGGGCGCCGATCAGGACGATTGCCGGCATGACGTTGTCTCCTACGGTCGACGTACAGTCGTATCCGACTGCGTGGTCCTGCCGTTCGTAGGCAGTGGCCGGGGGAACAGTCTAGCCGAGGGTGCGGAGAACAGACCCCACAGTACGGCCGGGGAGGCCAACTCGGGCGTGCCACTAGGATGATCCGAAAGGGAAGCTGCGGAAATCGCGGCGGGACATCCGGGCGAGGAGTGGCGTTGACCCCCGTAGTGCTCATTTGCGGCGACGCGCCGCTTCCCCTACCTCTGGGCTCCATTTCCGCCTCGAGCGCACCCCCTGTTCCGGACAAGGACGACTTCGACGAAGTCTTCTCCAAGCTGCAGGTGGTCGCGGATCCGCGACTGATCGTGGTGGGCAGCGACGCCGCCCTCGCCGCCACCCTGACCCGGCTGATGCGCACCGAACGGCTGCACATCGAACTCGCCTACGTCGCGGAGCACCGTTCGGAGGCGACGGAGGCCTACCACCTGTCCGCCGGCGCCCGCGGCGCCCGCACCGCGCTGAAGGGGACAGCCAAACCGGTCCCCCTCATCCGCGACGACGCGGGGATCGCGCTCGTCGGATGCGCCACCGTCACGGGCCCGGACGGCGGCCCGCTCGTCGGCGAGGCCTACGTCGACGACAACCGGTTGTTCTCGGGGACGACGACGAACATGAACGTCACCCCGACCCCACGGATGCCCGGCCTGCGCGCGTCGGTCGAACCTCGCAGGCGCTGGCTGCCGCGCCGCTGGGTCGAGGGTCGCGCCGTGCAGTTGGGGTCGCCCGCCGCGGCCCTCACCCGCGACGGCGTGCCGAACCCTCGCGACGTCAAGCGTTCGACGTTCTACCGCCACGACCAAGAGTGGCTGCTGGTCCGATGAACCTGCCCGGGGCGCGGACCACCGCTGTCCGTCCCAGTCCGGTCTTCCTGCTCGTCGTCGCGGTCGCGGTCGCCGGCGGTGTCCTCGCCTGGCGTGCCGAGCGGGAATCGGTCCTCGGCCACGTCGGGGTGTTCGTGCTGGTGGTCGCAGGATGGGTGGTGACGCTCTGCCTGCACGAGTTCGCGCACGCGTACACGGCGTGGCGCCACGGCGACACCGACGTCGAGGTGCGCGGCTACCTCACGCTCAACCCGGTGAAATACAGCCACCCCCTGCTGTCGATCGGCCTGCCGGTGCTGTTCATCGCGCTCGGCGGGATCGGCTTGCCCGGCGGTGCGGTGTACCTGCGCACCGGGCTGTTTCCGCCGAAGGTGCAGGCACGGGTGTCACTCGCCGGACCCGCCGTGAATCTGGTGTCGGCGATCGTCCTCCTTGTGGTGATCCGCTGGTTCGGGCTGGGCGGCGACCACCTGGTGTTCTGGACGGGCCTGAGCTTTCTCGCATTCCTGCAGGTGATGGCGACCGTCCTCAACCTCCTGCCGGTCCCCGGACTCGACGGGTACGCCGCCCTCGAGCCGTTCCTGCCGCCCCGCACCCGCAGGTCCGTCGACCAGTTCACACCGTACGGACTGCTGATCCTCGTGGCGCTGCTGTTCGTGCCGTCGATCAACGTGGTGTTCTTCGACCTCATCTACCGGCTGTTCGAACTGTCCGGGGTGCCGGAGATCTACGCGCAGTACGGCAACTATCTGATGCGCTTCTGGCTCTGACCCGTGAGTACTTCTCAACCGCCCGCGGTTGAGAAGTACTCACGGGCGGGGACGCATGGGGGTCAGCCGCAGTTCCGCCAGTGGCACCTCCCGGCCCGGACTGCGGACCTCGACGCGGACGGGTTCGCCGGTGGCGTCGTCCTGCAGTCCGATCGGCGGTCCGTACTCGCCCTGAAGGTATTTGTCACCCCACTGCATCAGCGCGAGCACGGCAGGCAGGAGGTCGTGGCCCTTCTCGGTGAGCACGTACTCGTAGCGGGTGCGCTGCCCGGGCTCTTTGTAGGGTTGCCGCTCGAACAGGCCCTCGGCGGTCAACTCGCGCAGCCGGGACGCCGCCACGGCCTCGGTGATCCCGACCCGTTTCGCGAAGTCGTCGAATCGCGTGGTGCCGTAGTAGGCCTCGCGCAGGATCAGGACGGCCGACCGTGTGCCGATCACGTCCATCGCCTTGCCGATCGAGCAGTGCGTGGCCCGCCAGGTGTCGCGATCTGCGAGAAAGCCGTCCAACCGTGCCGCATCCATGACCCCCATCATAGCTGACTTGCACATTCCATAGTCAGGTGTACATTGCTGACTATGGCACTCAATAGCCAGGTGCATGACCCCACCCGTGAGTACTTGTTAACCGCCCGCGGTTGACAAGTACTCACGGCAGCGAAAGGAAGAGCCATGAGAGACGCCGTCATCGTCGAGGCCGTCCGCACGCCGATCGGCAAGGGCAAGCCCTCGGGCGCCCTGCACGGGGTGCATCCTGTCGACCTCCTCGCCCACAGCCTGTCAACCCTCGTCGAGCGCACCGGAATCGATCCCGCACTGATCGACGACGTGATCGGCGGCACCGTCACCCAGGTCGGCGACCAGAGCCAGAACATCACCCGCAGTGCGCTTCTCGCCGCCGGATTCCCCGAGTCCGTCCCCGGCACGACCGTCGACCGGCAGTGCGGCAGCAGCCAGCAGGCCGTCCACTTCGCCGCGCAGGGCGTGCTGTCGGGCGCCTACGACATCGTCGTCGCCGCCGGTGTCGAATCGATGAGCCGAGTTCCGATGGGGTCCAGCAGCATCGGACGCGAATCGATGGGCGTCGGCTTCGAACGCCGCTACCCCGACGGCCTCGTCCCGCAGGGCATCAGCGCCGAACTCATCGCCGCCCGGTGGGGACTCTCGCGTACCCAGTTGGACGAGTTCGCGCTGCGCAGCCACCACAAGGCCGCGGCGGCAACGACTGCCGGGAACTTCACGAAGGAACTCGCCGTCCTCCCGGAACTGAGCGTCGACGAGGCCATCCGGCCGGACACGACGGCGGCCGCACTCGACGGCCTGCGACCCGCATTCCGCAGCGACGTCTACGGCGAGCGGTTCCCGCAGATCGACTGGTCGATCACCGCGGGCAACAGCAGTCCCCTGTCGGACGGCAGTGCGGCGCTCATGATCACCACGAGCGAGATCGCGGGACGCCTCGGACTGCGGCCTCTGGCCCGGCTCCACAGCTTCTCCGTCGTCGGCGACGACCCGTTGATGATGCTCACCGCTGTCATTCCCGCGACGCGTAAGGTGCTGCAGCGCAGCGGCCTCGATATCTCCGACATCGACCTCTTCGAGGTCAACGAGGCCTTCGCGCCGGTGGTTCTGGCCTGGGCGGCGGAGACCGGAGCCGACCTGGACCGCGTCAACGTGCACGGCGGCGCGATCGCGCTCGGACATCCGTTGGGGGCCAGCGGCGTGCGGCTCATGACCACGCTGGTGAACGCCATGGAGCAGCGCGGGGCACGGTTCGGGCTGCAGACCATGTGCGAGGCGGGCGGACTCGCCAACGCCACCGTCCTCGAACGAATCCAGTAGCGCCCGAACGGCCGGCTCAACCGTTCCGGCGGGTGATCGCCTCTCCCACCGCACGCAGCAATTCCCGCAGCGACTGCGGCTGGAGCACTTCGACTCCCCCGCCGAGAACGGTCAGCTGGTCGAGGGCCACATCCTCGGCCTCGAGCAGCAGGTCGACGGTGACCCAGCCGTCGTCGTCGGGCGGGCCGGGTTCGACGCGAGCGGCCTCCACCCCGACCACCCGGGGCAGCCGGCGCCACGCCGTGGGCGAGAGCCGCACCCTGCACCGGAATCGCAGGAGAGCACGGTCGAATTCGGCCACCGACGCGGTCCACCACGCACCCAGATCGAAACTGTCGGGCCGCACCGCCGGCTGCCCCAGCACGGTCGCATCACTGATCCGCGACACGCGGTACGACAGCGTCCGTCCCCGATGCCGTGCGACGAGATACCAGACGCCGGCCTTCGCGACCAAACCCAGGGGGTCGAGTGTTCTTGCCGCCGAGCGGTTCCCCTTGCGGTACCGGATGCCCAGACGCCGGCCCTCGAGCACCGCGGACGCGACGACCGGGAGATCGCCGTTGTCGCGTGGTCCGTCGAACCAGCCGGGGGCGTCGACGTAGAGCCGGTCCCGCCACAGCTGCGCCCCGGCCCGCAGCGGAACCGGCAACGCCCCCAGCAACTTCGACTGCGCCGCCGCGGTGACGTCGCGCAGACCGAGATCCTCGGCGATCGACGGGACCCCGAGCAACATCAACGCGGACGTCTCCTCCCCCGTCATGCCGCCGAGTTTCGACTGCCAGCCGTCCAGCAACCGGATCCCGCCCCCGGGTCCGCTCTCCGTCCACACCGGAACCCCCGCCGCGGACAACGCCGTGACGTCGCGATACACGGTGCGCACCGACACACCCAGTTCGTCCGCGAGTTGTTGCGCGGTGGCACCGCGGCTGCCCTCCAGACGAAGCATCACCTCGACGAGCCGACTCGAACGCATCCTCCGAGTCTAGAGAAAATCCCTGACAGTAGATGTCAGGGATTGGGGCGCACACTGGTCCACATGACCAACTGGGCACAGTTCGAGACAGAAGCACCCGACCTCGCCAAGGCCGTCGCCGCTCGCTTCGAGGCGCACAAACACCACGTGCTGGCCACGCTCCGCAAGGACGGCTCCCCGCGGGTGAGCGGCACCGAGGTCGAGTTCCACGACGGCGCGTTGCTGCTCGGTTCGATGGTCGGCGCACGCAAAGTACAAGACCTGCAACGCGATCCGCGGTACTCCCTCCACAGCAACCCCGGTCACCACACGATGGAGGGCGGCGACGCCAAGATCAGCGGCCACGCCCGGGAGATCCTCGGGGAACGGAAACAGCAGATCGTCGACCACTACCCCGACGAGATCCCCGAGGCGGACGTCTTCGAACTCGACCTCGACGAGGTGGTGCACACCACCGTCGACGGCGAGCACCTGTACGTCGATCTGTGGCGGCCGGGTGCGGAGGTCATCCGGTTCACCAAGTGACGGTCACTGCGTGACGGCGAATCCGAAGCCGACTGTGCAGGCCTCCAACGGTCCCTTCGGCCCGTCGGGGTCGTAGGTTCCGCCGGGAATCAGATGTCCGGTGAATCCGGGCAGTTCCTTCTCGACACCCTCACCGTTCGTGAGCGGCCCGGACGTGCCGAGTGTCGGCGCCTGACCGCCGAAGTTGAGGTAGGTCACCTGAGCATCGGTCGTGGCGTTCTCCGGCCCCTCGAACTCCCACTCGACCTGGTTGCCTTCCTTTTCGACATCCAGCGTCGCGGCCGGCTTGCAGTTCGCCAGCGGGTCGGGCATGAACGGCGCGGCGGAGGCGGCGGTGGGTGCTGCGAAGAGGGCGGCCGCACCGAGTGCGGCAACGGCGGCGGGTCGTGCGAACGCTGCGAGAGTGGACATGGTGTTCCCTTCCGTGAGTCGTCCCACGACGATTTCCCGCCGCGATACCGGACGAAACAGACAGGGTCTACCAGGTGACGTTCTCGGCGCAGTGGCGCCCGTTGGCGGTGGACTCGACCTGCACGGTCGCATGCGAGAGGTGGTGGCTCTCGAGGACGGTCCGCGCCGCTTCGAGGACGGCGGACGAGTCGGCGTCGGTGGTGAGGTGGACGGTGGCCACGTCCATTCCCGTGGTGAGCGTCCACACGTGCAGGTCGTGCACGCCGGTGACCCCGGGAAGCGCCTCGAGGTCCGCTTGCACCGATTCGACGTCGACGTCCTCGGGTGAGGCCTGGGTGAGGATGCGCAGTGACGCGGCGGCCAGTTTCATCGCCCGCGGCACCACCCACAACGAGATGAGGACACCGACGATGATGTCGGCGTAACTCCAGCCGAACACCAGCACGACGCCGCCGGCGATGAGCACGCCCACACTGCCGACGGCGTCCGCGAGCACTTCGAGGTAGGCGCCGCGGACGGCCAGGCTGTCCTTGGAATCGGCGCGCAGCATGAGCATCACCACGAGGTTCGCGACGAGACCGACGGATGCGGTGAGGATCAGTGCCATGCCGGGAAGTTCGGGGACGTCGCCGATGCGGGAGATGGCCTCGTAGAACACCCAGATCGCGACGGCGAGCAGCATCGCGGCGTTGGCCATGGCCGTGAGCACTTCGGCGCGGTGCCAGCCGAAGGTCCGGGCGGCGGTGGCACTGCCCTTGCGGGCGAGGAGGAGGGCGACGAGGCCCATCGACATTCCGACGACGTCGGTGAGCATGTGCCCGGCGTCGGCGAGCAGCGACAGCGAGTTGACGGTCAGACCGACGACGACCTCGAGGACCAGGAACGCGAGAAGGATGACGAGAGCGATCACCATTCGGCGGATCCGCCCCCGCGACGGGCCTACCTCGCCGGCGCCCTGTGTGTGGCCGTGCGAATGTCCGTGACCGACTCCCATGCGTGAGCCTCCTCCCGAGTTGTGCCGATCATATGCGTACATGCGCATATGTTCAACAGCGTGCTCGGGCGGTCAGAGTTCGGGACGATACGCCGGTTTCTCCACCGTCGGCGGCAGCGTCGCGATCGCCGAGATGCGCTTCAGCCCCGCGACCTGCAGAAGATCGACGGTCAGGGACCGGATCTGCGCGAAGACGACCGTCGCCGACAGACCCGCGTTCTCCACCAGTTCCGGCTTCAATCCGGACGCCACCGACCGCAGCACCCGCGCCGCCTCGGCCTGGTCGGGTTGCTGACCGGGATCCGCGAGCGCCATCAGCCGAAGAGTTTCCAACGCGTGGGCAAGCTTCTCCACCTGGTCGACGAGCCGCGGGTTGAGGATCTCGTCGTCCCGCACCAGCGTGAGCGAACGCCGCGCGAGAACCCGGATGTTGCGCAGCGCGTTGTCGAGTGGATCCGCGGCCGCGGTGAGTCGCTCGAGCCTGCCCCGGGTGTTCCAGTACAGCGGAGAGATGCGGCTGATCTCGCGGCCGCCCGCAAGGTGGGTCCGCAGCGTGTCGATGGACGCCTGCGTGGCCCGCGCCTTCTGCAGCGCCTCCTCGATGGGCTTGTCGTCGTTGGCCACCAACCCGTCGGCCACCAGCTGCATCACCTCGGACGCCGTCCCGAGGACGTTCGCGGCGTACTTGCGCGCCCGACCCACCGGATGCGTGGGAATCAGCGCGACGACGGCGATGCCCACCAGACCACCCGTCAGGGCGTCCACCATGCGGTTGACTCCCGCGGCGCCGCCGGGCGGAAGCAGCGTCGCCACGAGCACCGCGGAGTTGGCCGCCTGCATCGAGAAGATCGGACCGCTGTTCAGCAACACTGCCGCCGACATCGCCAGCACCACGACGAGCGTGATCTGCCAGGTGCCACTCCCGATAACGGAGACGATGAGATCGCCGACCCCGATCCCGATCGTGACACCGGCCACCAACTCGACGGAACGACGCAGGCGGGCGCCCAGCGACAACCCGAGCGACACCACCGCGGCGATCGGCGCGAAGAACGGCGTCGGGTGACCGATCACCACCGTCGCCACCCACCAGGCCGCGCCGGCCGCGATCGCGCACTGCAGGATGGGCAATGCCGACACCCGCAGCCGCTGGGCCGAAGTCCTCAGCCCGTCCCGGCCACGGACTTTCGCCGAGCTGAGGACGTTAACCGACGCCAAGCGCTTCGGCGGCTCGGGGATCGCAGTCCTCGAGCAGATCGAGGCACCGCGCGTACTCGTCCGTTTCGCCGATCGCCTTCGCTGCCTTCGCCAGCACGGCGACGCACCGGAGGAAACCACGGTTGGGTTCGTGGCTGTACGGAACCGGGCCGAAACCCTTCCAGCCGTTGCGACGCAATTGGTCCAGGCCACGGTGGTACCCGGTTCGCGCGTACGCGTACGCCGTGATGGTCTGGTCGGCGTCGAGGGCAGCCTCGGCCAGGTAGGCCCATGCGATGGATGCGGTGGGATGGGCGGCTGCGACGGAAGCCGGATCCTCGTGGTTCAACAGGGCCGACTCGGCCTCGTCGTCCCCGGGAAGCAGCGTGGGCTGTGGTCCGAGAAGGTCACCGAAAGACGTCATGCGCCTATTGTGCCCCCGCCGCGGCGCGGTCACTGCGTCGGCCCGCGTCCGCGACGCGCCCTGTCGTGGTCTCCGATGACTCGCGATGTCGTTAGGCTGCCTCCAACGTTCATTTCTCTGCAGACCGAGGGGCAGCGCGTGCAGGACCCGAAGAAAGACGATCCGACTCAGAAGCCGGCCACGGACACACCGTCCGGCCCGGCTGCGGCCGACACCACCGCCGGCAAGGCCGCCGACGCGACCGCGAAACCTGCGAAGTCCGCGCAGCCCGCGCCGAAGGCAAAGTCCTCGCCCGAGGCAGCGCCTACTGCGGACGCCGAGCCCACCGCGCCGAAGTCGCCCGAGCCGAAGCCCCCGCAGAAGAAGGCACCCGAGAAGCCGGCGGAGAATCCCGCCGAGCCGCAGTCCGAACTGCCAACGCCCCCGGCGCCCCGCCCGCGGGAGAAGGCGTCCGAGGCGGCCACTGCCGCGATCCCCACGCAGAGGGGTGGACAGGCCGCACCCGAGGCCGCGACGGTGCAGATGCACCGCACCCCGAACACTCAGAACCCCACCACTCAGAACCCGAAGGCGCAGAACCAGCGGGGCCAGGCGAAGACGCCGTCCGGCGACGAGACGGTCGCGATCCCGGTGACCAGGCCCGCCGTCCCGTCGACGCCGCCGCCACCCCGGCCGGCGCCTCAGGCGAACCAGACTCAGCAGCCGCAGAACGGGCGGCCCGTCTCCCCGCCGCCCGCTCCCCCGCGACCGGCGCCCGCACCGCCGAAGGCCGCACCGCAGCGAGTGCTGCCGCCTCAGCAGAGCGCGCCGCAACGCGTCGCCGCGGCCGAGAAGCCCGCGAAGAAGCACGGAAAGGCGTGGCTGTTCGCCGCGATCGCCGCCGGCGTCATCGTCGTTGCCGCCATCGCGGTCGCCGGGATCGTGGTCTACAACAACAACCAGGCCGAGAACTCACCCGAAGCCCAGGTGCAGGGAACGATCGACACGTTCGTCGCGGCTCTCACCCAGGGCGACCTGGCGACGCTGCGCACCAGCACCTGCGGCAGCCTCGCCGAGTACTACCAGGGCATTTCCGATCAGGATTTCGCCGAGGTCCACCAGGTCGCCGTGACGCAGCAGAACATTCCGGTGGTCGGCAACGTCGACGCGGTGCAGATCACCGGTGACACGGCCATCGCCCAGGTGAAGGCCCACACGGCCGCCAACCCGGGCGAGCAGTCGTGGCGCACGTTCAACCTCGAAAAGGTCGACGGCACCTGGAAGATCTGCGACCCCAGGTAAACGACTGTGCGCCTTTCCGGTAGCCGCAGCTACCGGAAAGGCGCACGGGCCCGAAGGGCCTATCCGGAGACGGAACGTCCCGCGGACTTGAGGTCGTTGCAGGCCTCGATGACACGGGCGGTCATGCCGGCCTCCGCCTTCTTCAGGTAGCTGCGCGGGTCGTAGACCTTCTTGTTGCCGACCTCGCCGTCGACCTTCAGCACGCCGTCGTAGTTGCTGAACATGTGGCCCACGAGCGGACGGGTGAACGCGTACTGGGTGTCGGTGTCGACGTTCATCTTCACGACGCCGTAGTTCAGCGCGGCCTCGATCTCCGACTTCAGCGAGCCCGATCCGCCGTGGAAGACGAAGTCGAACGGCTGCGAGCCGTCGGACAGGCCGAGCTTCGCGGCGGCGACCTTCTGGCCGGTCTCGAGCACCTCGGGACGCAGCTTCACGTTGCCCGGCTTGTAGACGCCGTGCACGTTGCCGAACGTGGCGGCCAGCAGGTACTTGCCGTTCTCGCCGGTGCCGAGCGCGTCGACGGTCTTCTCGAAGTCCTCGGGCGAGGTGTAGAGCTTGTCGTTGATCTCGGCTTCCACGCCGTCCTCTTCACCACCGACGACGCCGATCTCGACCTCGAGGATGATGTTGGCGGCCTTCGCCTTCGCGAGGAGTTCCTGGGCGATCTCCAGGTTCTCGTCGATCGGAACGGCCGAACCGTCCCACATGTGGGACTGGAACAGCGGGTTACGGCCGGCCTCGACGCGCTGGCGCGAGATCTCGAGCAGCGGGCGGACGAACGTGTCGAGCTTGTCCTTGGGGCAGTGGTCGGTGTGCAGCGCGATCGTGACGTCGTACTTCGCGGCGATCACGTGAGCGAACTCGGCGAGTGCGACCGCGCCGGTCACCATGTCCTTGACACCCAGGCCCGAACCGAACTCGGCGCCACCGGTCGAGAACTGGATGATGCCGTCACTGCCGGCGTCCGCGAAGCCCTTGATGGCGGCGTTGATGGTTTCGGAAGAAGTGCAGTTGATGGCGGGGAAGGCAAAGGAGTGCTCCTTGGCCCGACCAAGCATCTCGGCGTAGACCTCGGGAGTCGCGATTGGCACGGCGGCAGTCCTCCATAAAGAGTCGATTTCGGCGCGCGCGATCAGCGCAGCGCGCGATGTGGTCCTTGCAGTATGGCAATACCGGTAGCGTACGTCTCCCGGTGGCTGTCGCGGCACCCCGTTTCGGCGGGTCCGCGGCGCGGCCGAAACTCCATGACCTGCACTATTCCGACAGTCGGGGATTCCGCCGGTACGCTGAGGGCCGTGATTGTGCAGGCAGCATCGGATTCCGTGACCAACCTCGCGTTGTTGCCGGGATTCCTCGACCCGGTGAACCTCCTCAACTCCTTCGGCACGTGGGTGCTCGTCGGGCTCCTCCTGGTCGTCTTCATCGAGTCGGGTTTGCTGTTCCCCCTGCTCCCCGGCGACTCGCTTCTGTTCACCGCGGGACTCATCGCGGCGTCGAAGTCGACGGAGATCGAACCGTTCGCGCCCCTCTGGGTGCTGCTGGTTCTGATCCCGATCGCCGCGATCCTCGGCGACCAGGTCGGCTACTTCATCGGCAGCAAGGGCGGCACCGCCCTGTTCAAGAGCAACGACGCGCGATTCTTCAAGAAGAAGTACATCGACGAGTCGCACGCGTTCTTCGAGAAGCACGGCCCGATCACGATCATCCTGGCCCGATTCGTTCCGATCGTGCGTACGTTCGCGCCGGTCGTCGCGGGTGCGTCGCGGATGAGGTACTCGCTGTTCCTGACGTACAACATCGTCGGCGGCATCCTGTGGGGTGCCGGCGTCACGCTGCTCGGCTACCTGCTCGGGCAGATCGAGTTCATCCGCGACAACGTCGACGTCATCTTCCTGCTGATCGTTTTCGTGTCCGTGCTGCCGATCATCGTGGAGGTGGGCAAGCGCATCGTGAAGTCCCGTCAGGGCACGAACTCCACGACCGAGGATCCGCAACCGGTCACCACCCCCACCGATCCCACTTCCTGACACCGATCGGGGTAGCGCACTGACGATGGTCACCACGGCAGCAGGCAGCTTCGGGCCTCTCGTCTCGGCCGGCCCAGCGCTGGTCTGGGTCGTCGTCCTCGTGTTCGTGTTCATCGAGTGCGCGGTGATCCTGGGCCTGTTCCTGCCCGGCGACTCGATGCTGATCACCGCGGGCATCGTGCTGGCCAACCATGCGTCGGGCACCGGTCACGTGTGGGCGTTGTCGGTCGGCGCGATGATCGCCGCCATCTGCGGAAACCAGGTGGGGTACGTCATCGGTCACCGCACCGGCAACCGCATCCACGCCCGCAAGGGCGGGAAGTATCTCAACTACGCCAACCTCCACAAGGTGAATGTGCTGCTGGAGAAGCACGGCTTCTGGGCAGTTCTCGTCGCGCGCTGGATTCCGTGGATCCGCACCCTGTGCCCGCTGGTCGCCGGTGCGGCCAAGATGAACCACACCAAATACACGATCGCCAGCACTATCGGCGCCATCTTCTGGGCACCCGTACTGCTGCTCATCGGCTTCTACTTCGGCTCGTTCCTCGACCGGGTGTCGTGGCTGATGCCTGCGGTGCTCGCCGGGATGGTCACACTGCTGGTGATCGGCACGGTCCTCGGGGTGTGGCACTACCGGCAGGAGATGGCGCGGCCACCCGAAGATGTGGCCGTCGAAGAAGTACTGGACTAGTGCTGATGCGCCGGCTCCCACGCGGGCAGCGGGTCGTCGAACCGCACCCACGCCGCCGGTCCTGACGCCAGCTCGTCGTCGGTGAGCAGCGCCGGGTCGAGGATCCGCCGCGGTCCGTCGGGATCGAGGCGGACGCCGATGAACACGATCTCCTGCCCCGGACGTTCGTCCGTGGACGCCCACAGCTGGGCGGGTTCGATCACGAGATTCGGGCCGGCCCGCGACCAGACGGCGGCGAGGCCGGGGCGGCTCGCGATCCAGCAGAAGCCCTTGCTGCGGAGCAGGCCGGTGAACTGTCCCAGCGCCTGCTCGAGCCGGGCCGGGTGGAACGGCCGCGACGCCCGGTAGGTGACGCTGCGGATGCCGTATTCCTCGGTTTCCGGGGTGTGGCCCGCCGCCAGTTCCTCCGCCCAGCCGGGCAGCTCGGCCGACACCTCCGGGTCGTATAGGCCCGTCCCGAGTACCGCGCCGGGATCGACGACGCCGCGCGTGCTGCGCAGCGGTGTCGCGGTGGGGTTGAGCCTGCGCAGGGTCGCCTCGACGGCCCCCGCGGCACCCTCGCTCACCAGATCCGTCTTGTTCAGCAGGATGACGTCGGCGAATTCGACCTGATCGACGATGAGGTCGGAGATGCTGCGCTCGTCGCCGTCCCCGGCCTCGAGGTTCCGGTCGTCGAGACGCTCCCCCCTGGCCAGTTCGCCGAGGAACGTCGACGCGTCCACGACTGTCACCATCGTGTCGAGGGCGGCGACCGAGCTGGGTGAACCCGTCCTCGAACTCCCAGTCGAACGTGGCGGCCACGGGCATCGGTTCGGAGATGCCGGTCGATTCGATGACGAGGTGGTCGAACCGGCCCTCCCGCGCCAGCCGCGCCACCGCCTCGACGAGATCTTCCCGCAGGGTGCAGCAGATGCAGCCGTTGGTGAGTTCGACGAGTTTCTCCTGCGTCCGGTCCAGGTGCCCCTGCCCGGCCACGAGGGCCGCCGGGGGACCCCCTGCACGATGTGCTTGGGGGACGATGTTGACGTCGCTCATGTCGTTGACGATGACGGCGACGCGCCTGCCGTCCCGGTTCGCGAGGAGATGGTTGAGCAAGGTGGTCTTGCCCGCGCCGAGGAAGCCGGACAGGACGGTGACGGGGACTGGCCGGATGACAGTCATCCAGAAATGATAACTGTTTTCATTAAGCCTCGGCGTCGCCGGCCTGCCCGGCTCGTGCGACTACAGCGCGACGGTGCGCGACGCGTCCGCGTACTGGCTCTCGGGGCGCGGCAACCCGAAGTGGTCGCGCAGCGTGGTGCCCGAGTACTCGGTGCGGAACAGTCCACGCTCCTGCAGGATCGGGACCACCTTCTGCGCGAACACCTCGAGACCGCCCGGGTAGTACGGCGGCATGACGTTGAACCCGTCCGCCGCGCCCTGCGTGAACCATTCCTCGATGGTGTCGGCGACCTGCACCGGCGTCCCGACGACGACCCGGTGCCCACGCGCACCGGCGAGACGGTGCAGCAGTCCGCGCAGCGTCGGGTTCTCCCGTTCGACGATGCCGGCGATCACCTGTAGACGGCTCTGCTTGTTGTCCGTGACGTCGCCGGCGTCCCCGAACAGTCCGGCAGGCACCGGGGCGTCGAGATCGAGGTGCCGCACGCTCGAGCCCGTGAGAGCCTCGAGTTGAGCGATCCCGTACTCGGGCGAGGTCAGTTCGTTGAACTCCCGCTCCAGGTCCCGCGCCTCGGCCTCGGTGTCGCCGAGGAACGGGCTGATGCCGGGGAGGATCTTCACGTGCTCCGGGTTGCGGCCGAACTGTACCGCGCGCTGCTTGACGTCCGCGTAGAACGCCTGCCCGTCCGACAGTCGCTGGTGCGCGGTGAAGATGGCCTCGGCGTACTGTCCCGCGAACGCGCGGCCCTCGTTGGACGCACCCGCCTGCACCAGCACCGGGTGTCCCTGCGGCGAGCGCGGCGCGTTGAACGGTCCCCGCACCCGCAGGTGGCGTCCGACGTAGTTGATCTCGTGGATCTTGGACGGGTCCGCGTAGATGCCTGCGGCCTTGTCGATCAGGATGGCGTCGTCCTCCCAGCTGTCCCACAGCTTGACGGTCGCGTCGACGAATTCCCGCGCCCGCGCGTAACGGTCGGCATGGTCCGGATGGCTGGGCAGTCCGAAGTTGGCTGCCGCCACGTCGGTTCCGGTGGTCACGATGTTCCAGCCGGCCCGGCCGCGGGAGATGTGGTCGAGCGACGCGAACAGCCGTGCGAGGTTGTAGGGCTCGAAATACGTCGTGGACGCGGTCGCGATCAGCCCGATCCGTTCGGTGGCCGTCGCGATGGCCGTCAGCAGCGTGATGGGCTCGAGTGCTCCGGCGGCGCCGTGCTCGACGTCGCTGCGCAGGGCGGGGCCGTCGGCGAAGAAGATCGCGTCCAGCTTCGCGGCTTCCGCTGTCTGCGCGATCTCCTGGAAGTAGGAGACGTCGTACAGCCGCTCGGGCGTCGTGAGCGGGTGACGCCACGCCGACTCGTGGTGCCCGGCCGGGTAGATGAACGCATTGAGACTCAGCTGCCGCTGTTGATCTGACATAACGAACTGTCTAACAGCGCCGAATCCGGGGCGATACGGTTAATTTTCGCGTGATTCGAACCGTCGCCTAGCGTCGCGGATACCCCGCCGCGGACACCATGTGCGCGGCCTCCATCAGCATCCAGCCACCGAGCTGCACGGACATGTCGCGTTCCGGGATCCCGGACGAGCGCACGGTGCCCCCGGTGAACGTGGCGATTCCCCCGCCCATCCCCGGCAGTTGCGCCTGCCGGGTCCAATCGTGGCCGAACAGCGGCTGCCCCTCGATCTGCAGCCGGTTCTCCCACGCCGATTCCGCGGAGGTCAGCACGAGCTGGGCGGCGATCTCCCGGGCCCGGATGTCGGCGGGCGACTCCCACGGCAGCATCACCGCGGTCAGCGCCAGATACCGTGCGAGGATCCCGTTGAACAGGCCGCCGTCTCCCCCACCGCCGCCGTCGATGACGCCGTGGGGTGCGAGGTGTTCGTCGATGGCGTCGACCAGCCGGTGGGTCCGGTTGCGGTGCCGGGGCGAGCCGAGGCGCACGGCGAGTTCGGTTTCGAGTCCGAGCACGACGCCCTGACAGTAGGAGTAGATGTTCTTCTCGATCTCGCCGCCGGGGTGGATGCCGTCCGCGATCAGGTTGGTGTGCACGTCCCGCAGCGTGTCGTCGATCCAGTCGGCCGTGGCCTGGGCGCGCCACAGCTTTCCGGTGCGGGCCAGCATGATCCCGGCCGGTCCGTTGGCGGGCGCGTTGTAGAAATTCGAGCCCTTCCGCCACGGGATGCCGCCTCCCGCCTCGGGCGCCCAGGCGTCGAACAACTGGGATTCGAGCGTCTGCACCGCACTTCTGTTGTCTATGAAGTGCATTCGCTGGGCCCGCTCGAGGGCGATGCCCAGCCAGGCCATGTCGTCGTAGTAGTTGTTGGTCCAGCCCGAGATGTTCCGCAGGCGGTGGCTGCGCGCCAGTTTGACGATGCGACGACGACGGCGCGGCGTGGGGTCGCGTTCGAGCGCGTCGACGGCGCAGTCGAGCAGGTGGGCCTGCCACCAGTAGTGCCAGCTGAGGAACAGCCGCTCGCGCCGCACCGCCGGCCAGGCGACGACGCCCAGGGTGGTGCCCGGGAGCGCCCACAGCCGGCGAAGGTGCCTGCTCACCACCGCTTCTTCAGCGGCGTCCGCGCGCGCCGACCACGAGTCCTGCATAAGAGTTGATCTTGCCTATTCGCCAGGGGTTCCGCTACCACGCACGGTCGAGGTCTGCGTGCTGACGAACCCACGCATGCATGGCGATTCCTGCGGCGACACCCGCGTTGATGCTGCGGGTGGAACCGAACTGCGCAATCGACACCGTCATCGCCGCAACATCTTTCGCCTGGTCGGTGACTCCCGGCCCCTCCTGGCCGAACAGGAGCACGCAGTCGCGGGGCAGGCTCGCCGTCTCGATCGGCACCGACCCGGGCGTGTTGTCGACGGCCACGATGGTGAGACCTCTCTCACGCGCGAAGTCGACGAGGCCGTCGACGTCCGGGTGGTGGAGGACGTGCTGGTACCGGTCGGTGACCATGGCGCCGCGCCGGTTCCACCGTCGACGTCCCACGATGTGGACCGCCGCGGCGGCGAACGCGTTGGCGGTGCGCACCACCGTCCCGATGTTCGCGTCGTGCCCGAAGTTCTCGATGGCCACGTGGAGCGGGTGGCGACGGCTGTCGATGTCCGCGACGATCGCTTCCCGCGTCCAGTACCGGTAGGCGTCGACCACGTTGCGGCGATCGCCACCGGCCAGCAGTTCGGGGTCGTACCGCGGGTCGGTGGGGGCCGGGGTGTCGTGCTCCTCGGCCCACGGGCCGACGCCGTTCGGGTTCTCTCCCCATTCGGTGGGACCCGTCTCGGCGACCTCGGCCACGGCCTCGGCCTCCACCAGGCCCGTCTCGACTCCACTCACGACGTCAGAACGTCTTGTTCGAATCGGGGGCGACGGTGAATCCGTGCGACGTCTCGTCGTTGGTGCACGTGACGGCCGTGGCGGTGGTGCCGCAGGTGTAGCCGAGCTTCGTCAGTTTCGACCCGGCGGGCAGTGCCGCGTCCGGTTCGTCGCCGCCCGAGGTGTAGACGAGGCCGCCCGCGCACATGAACGACGCCTCGCCGTCGTTCTCGACGCGGATGCCGTGACCCCAGTCGACCATGCAGTCGTCCGGGCGCGGCGGCACCGGGCTCGTCGACCCCTGGCAGCCGGCCTCGGTGCGGTTCGGCAGCTTGATGATGCCGCACTGGAAGCCGCCGTCCGGGGACGTGAAGAAGTACGACTCGTTGTGCTCGTACGGGACGTCGACGAGCGTCGTGGTCGGCGCCTCCGTCGTCGTCGGCGGCGGCGCGACGGTCGTGGTCGTGGTGGTCGGCGGAACCGTCGTCGTGGTGGTGGTCACAGGGGCCGCGGCCGTCGTCGTGGACGTCGGCGGAGCTACCGCGTCCGAGGACCCTCCACACCCTGCGAGCAGCATGGCCGAGCCAATGCTCAGACACACCAACGACACCCGACGCCACGCCATACGGCCACCTCCACACATACTTACCTGCTGCCGACACTGCACTCTAACGGCAGTGCGGCGGCGGGGCCGCTTCGGCGAGGCCGGGACGGGTTAATCTGGAGGTGGAGGCATTCGATGAATCATCAGCGCATCGTGCGGACGGTCTGCTTCGTCACGGTCGGCTACGTCATCGTCCTCGCCGTCTGGCTGGGATGGTTGATCCAGCACACCCCGCCGGCCACCATCCCGTACCAGATCATGGGATTGGTTGCGGCCTTCGGCTCGGCGCTGGGATTCGGGATGATGGCGGCCGGGCGGCCCAGCCGCGCCGACCGCAAACTCGAACGGCACGGACTCGAGGGCTGGGCCCGCATCGAGCACGTCACCCCGCTTCGCCGCACCCCGGACGACGGAGAGCTCACCGAACTGGACCTCCGGCTGACCGTGCCGGGATCGGAGAGTTACGCCGGACGGGTGGTGTACGAGGTGCGGCGGGAGAATGCGACGCGCTTCGTGCCCGGCGAGACGATCACCATCCTGGTGGACCCGGAGGACCGGGACCACATCATGCTCTGCCCGTGATCCGGCGACGCCCGAGCGCGAGCATCCCCTCGACGAGCAGCAGCTGGGCTGCCGCGTAGCTGGCGAGGATCGCTCCTTCGGCCGCGGCCCTCCCCCGTTCTCCGCGGATGAGCAAGCGCCGCACCACGATCAGGCCGTCGGAGGCGGTGAACAGCATCCCGCCCACGCCGAGCCAGCTGCGCCGGTCGGTTCCCGGCACGGCCACATTCGCGAACACGTCGGCGCCGGGCGCGAGGGACGGGTCGGCCGAGAGTGTCGACGTGGTGCCGAGCAGCGCACCGTACGCGGTCAGCGGTGCGGCGACCTCCTTCGCCCGTCCGCGGAGAAGTACCGCCGCGCCTGCCCACGCCGCGAGCCGGGGCAGCAATGCGGGCACGGTGGGCCGGGCGCCGCGGCGCAGCAGCAGCGCGGAGTAGCCGACCTGCATGACGGCGAACGAGGACGCGCCGCGCACGAGACGGGCGTCGTCGTCGGGGTCGATCATGAAGACGTCCCCCACGGTCGCGGCGGTGAGACCGGCGAGGAGGAGCGCGACGTCGGCGGGGTCGGTGTCCGTACGCCGCCGCAGCACCCGGGCGGCGAGCGCGGGCGCGATCAGTGGTTTCGCCACGCGCTGCAACCGTTCCCGCCCGGTGACGGCTCCGACCACGGTGGCCAGCGTCGCACCGGCGAATACCGCGTGCTCGACACCCCAGTTGTTCTTCGACTTCACGTCTTCCTCCCACGCTTTCGGATGTGCCGAGGTTACCGGTCCGAACAGTGGTTGACTGGAGAGTGGATGCCACGGAGAATCCGCGATTGTGAGGCACAGGTGATGGCAAAACAGGCGCGCGCGGCGGCCACCCGCCATCAAGTATTAGAGGGTGCGGCACTGAGCTTCGAGAAGCTCGGGTACGGCGGCGCGAGCCTGAGCGGCATCCTCTCCTACGCCGACGTGACGAAGGGCGCCTTGTACTTTCACTTCGAGTCCAAGGAGGCGCTGGCCTGGGCGGTGATCAAGGAGCAGCACGCGATGGCGATGCTGGCGGCGCAGCGCGTGCTCGCGACGGCGCAGTCACCGATGGAGGCGATCCTGTTGTGCGCCAAGGAGATGGCGCGCCAGCTGCTGACCGAGCCGATCGTGCGGGCGGGTGTGCGCCTGACCCTGGAACTCGGGACGTCGCGCGGCCCGGCCACCGATCCCTACATCGACTGGACCGACACCCTCGTCGCACTCGCGGGCAAGGCACGGGAGGCCGGGGAACTGCGCGCGACAGTCGATCCCGCGGCGCTGGCCCGTTTCCTGGTCAGTTCGTTCACGGGTATGCAGTTGGTGTCCGAGGCGCTGAGCGGGCGTGCCGACCTGTACGAGCGGCTGGCCGACATGTGGGGCCTGCTGTTGCCCTCGATCGCATCGCCGGACATGCTGCCGCGCCTGCTCGAACTCGCGGCACTGCGCGACGACGTCGCGTCCTGACTCAGACGCCGGTGTGGGCGGGTTCCTCGGGACCGTCCGGCGCCGGTTGCGGCAGGTCGAGCGGATGCGACTGCGTCGGCGCCGGTTGGACGACGGCGATGCGTGCGCCGTCCGGAATGGCATCGACGGAACAGATCGTTCCGAAGACGCCGAGCCCGCCGAACAACGCCAGCAGGCCGTAGGCCAGGAACGTCGATGTCCGCTCGACAGCTGATCGTGGTTCGCCCTCCAATGCCATCGTGGTGCGCCGCGCGTACGCGGCCCTTCGCTCTCGGGGATTTCGGCTGAGTTCCACCATGTGGCCCTTCTTCGCATGATCGGTCGGTGCGGATGGTGTCGGGTCGACGCTTACGAGTCTGTCGTGGCGGCGGCCGGGTGTCGCTGCCCCCAGGGATGGAATGCACTCCACCCAGGGTTCGACTGCCCCGCCCGGAACCCCGGGACGTGGGCGGTTATGATCCGGACCACACCATGTGTACGCACAGAGAAAATCTTGCCCGCTATGCGTACGTTGTGAGCATCGCACCGAGCAGGAAGGCCTCATGACGACCACCGAGGAACCGACCCGCAGCGAAGACGCGCAGACGCGTCCCCCTCGCTTCGAACGACCGCCGTGGCCGCCCGCCGGCCCCCGCCGCCTGCTCCGCGACCTCGGCGGCGCCTACGCCGCCAACGGGCTGATCGGGCTGATCTTCTCCGCGACCGGTCCCGTGGCCGTGATCCTGGCCGCCGGTTCCGCGGGCGGGCTGCCGCCCGGGCAGTTGGCGTCGTGGATCTTCGGCGTCTTCTTCCTCAACGGCATCCTCACCGCCCTCGCCAGCTGGCTGTACCGTCAACCGCTCGCGTTCTTCTGGACGATCCCCGGCACGATCATCGTCGGCGGCTCACTCACCCACCTGTCGTGGCCCGAGGTGCTCGGAGCGTTCCTCGTGACCGGGCTCCTGATCCTCGCCCTCGGCCTGACCGGACGGGTGCGCCAGGTCATGGCGATGCTCCCGATGCCGATCGTCATGGCCATGGTCGCCGGCGTCTTCCTGAAATTCGGGACCGACCTCGTTCACGCCGTGGGAACCGATGCGGCCGTGGCCGTTCCGATGGTCGCCTCCTTCGTCCTCCTCGCGTCCCGCGCCGCGCTCGGCCGGTGGATGCCCCCGATTCTCGGCGCACTGCTCGTCGGGGCGGCCGCGGTCACGGTCACGGGCCGCTTCCAGCCCACCGGCACGGGCACACCGTGGATTGCGGCGCCGATGTTCCAGGCTCCGCAGTTCACCTGGCAGGCGATCGCCGAACTGGTCATCCCGCTGGCGATCACGGTCATCGTCGTGCAGAACGGTCAGGGGGCGGCCGTGCTGACATCCGCCGGACACAAGCCGCCGATGAATGTCGGCACCGTCCTGTGCGGGGTCTGGTCCCTCGCCACCTCCGCCGTCGGAGCCGTGTCGACGTGCCTGACGGGGCCGACCAACGCCCTGCTGGTGGCGTCGGGGCAGCGCACCCGGCAGTACACGGCGGCCGTCGTCTGCGGACTGCTCGCCGTGGTCGTCGGCCTGTTCGCCCCGCTGTTCGTTCAGCTCATGCTGGCCACCCCTGCCGCGTTCGTCGCGACGCTCGGCGGTCTGGCGATGCTCCGGGCACTTCAGGGGTCGTTCGTCGCCGCGTTCGGCTCCCGATACACGCTGGGCGCGCTCGTCACGTTTCTGGTGACCGTCTCGAGCGTGCAGTTCCTCAACATCGGGGCGGCCTTCTGGGGACTGGTCGCCGGACTGCTCGTGTCCCGGGTGATGGAATCGGGCGATTTCCGTAAGGAATGACCGGTCACCGCCCCCGCCGCCACCACCGCCTACCGGCGCGGGGCGGGTCCGGTTCCGATTGCGGGTGCGCTGCCTGTTGCGGCTTCCGCACGTACTGCTTCTGCCGCCGCCACGTTGCGACGACCTCGTCCGCGTCGACCGGGCTCACCGGGATCCGCGGGCCGGACGGCGCCCGCAACCACTCGACGATCTGCAGGTTGAGCTGCGCCACCACGTCCCGCACCGCCTGCTCGGACGGCATTCCCCGGATCGTGTCGGGCAGCCGCTCGATCTCCTTGCGCAGCTGCAGCGGCGTGGGGAGCAACGAGTCGGTGGGCAGATTCTCGCGCCGGAGGTAGTTCTTCACCCACCACAGTTCGTCGTCGACGTCGCCCGCCGGAATCGGCTTGCCCGCGCCGGGGAGATCGTCGAAGTCGCCGCGCTCCTGAGCCAGCCGGATCTGCTTGTCGATCCAGCTCTCGAAGCTCACCCCGGGAGGTTTGCGCTCGGTCACACACGCCATTCTTCCAGGACCCGCTTCAGCCCGCCTCGGACTCGACTCCGGTGTAGAACGCGGTCGTGCGATCGCCCGCCGCGGTCGCCGCGACTTCCGGAGTGCCGAACGCGATGCTCGCGTCCCGCCACTTCGCGCTGCTCGCCGTGATGAACTCCTTGCCCTCTTCGCTCGCCGACCAGGCCTCGCTCTCCTTCGGGTCCATCGACTCCCCAGACCCCAGGTACAGGAACAGACCCAGTACCCCGAGTTCCCACCCGACACCGGTCGCCCCGGGCCCGTATTCGTCCCAGAACTTGTCGTCGACGTGCGCCGTGTGCCGAAGCTCGAAGCGGGTGCCCCCGCCCGGGTCCGCGGTGACGGACACGTCGATCCAGCTGACGTCGCCGCCGTACTCCCAGGTCGCGGTGAATCCGTTCGGCGGATCACACGTGAGGATCTCGCCGCCGGCGTTCCCTTCGAGCTGGTAGCGACCGTTCAGCCGCAGATCGCCCGTCACCGGCATGAACCACCGCGGGATTCGCTCGGCGTCGGTGCAGGCCTCCCACACCTCCTCCACGGTGGCGTCGTAGGTGCGGCCGATGGTCACGATGCGGGCCTCGCCCGCCTCGAGCGTCCGACTGCCCACCGAGCGGCGCACCGCGTTGATCTGTTCCGTCACATCGATCATCGATCGCTCCCTTGCTTCGGGTCTTTGCCGTCCTCGCCGGACAGTCGCTGCTCGCGTCGCCCCCGCGCGATCTCTGTGGCCAGTGCGTCGAGTCGCGGCGTCCAGAAACGCCGGAACTGGCCGAGCCACATGTCGATATCGCGAAGCGGTTCGGTCTGCACCGCATACAGCCGTCGCGGACCGTCGCTCCGGACAGTGGCGAAACCGTTCTCCCGCAGAACCTTCAGATGCTGAGACACCGCGGGTTGCGAGATGCCGAACTCGGCACGGATGACGTCGCTGACCGCACCGGACGTCTTCTCGTCGTCCGCGATCAGCTCGAGGATCCGGCGACGGACCGGATCGCCGAGTACGTCGAAGGCGTGCATGCCGACCATATTTCAGCCTTCGCTTATATAAGTCAAGACGCAAATGATCGGCGACCACTTGCCAAGGTGCCTCGCTCCTTTTACTGTGACACCACGTCTCAGTTAAATGGACTAATGGACTGACGGCGCAGGTTCCGTATCCACCCAGGAAAGCGACCATGACAGCGACCACCCCCGAGCACGCCGCAGCACCCGAGAGCAGCGGCGACGAGCGGCACCTGCGCGTCGTCGTGGTCGGGGCCGGACCGTCCGGGATCGCCGCCGCCAAGCTCGAACGCGCGGGCATCACGGACTTCGTCGTCCCGGAGAAGTCCGATCGCGTCGGCGGCGTGTGGCGCGAGAACACCTACCCCGGGTGCGGTGTCGACATTCCTGCGCCGGTGCACTCGTTCTCGTTCAACCCCAACCCGGGATGGCGTGACCTGCGCGGCGGGCCCCATCACCGAACCCAGCACCCCGCCGTGCCCCGGATCGACGATTTCGGCAGCGACATCTTCCACTCGGCCCGCTGGAACCACGACGTCGACCTCACCACAGGAAACTTCGCCGCATGGCCGTGGTCCACCGGGCCCCTGCGCCGCCGCCTCGCCCGTCTCGACCTCGAGAACTACGCCGTCCGGCCGTACCGGACACAGCCGTCCCCCTCCCCCCACCCGTCAGGAAAGTCACGATGATCGAGATCCATCACACTACCGTCGCCGGCGCACCGGTCACGGGCGCGTTCGACTACGTCGACGACTATCGCCACGTCCCGTCCTGGATGTTCGGGATCACGAAGTTCGACCCGATCGGCGAACAGGACCGGGGGCTCGGCGCCGTCTACGACGCCGCGATGAAGATCGGCCCCAAGACCCTCGGTTCCGTCGTGAAGGTCACCGGATGGGAACACAATTCGCTGATCGAGCTCGAATCGATCGACGGCCTGTACACCCACTCGCGGTGGCAGTTCGACGCCGCCGGCGAGACCGAGACCCGCCTGACGGTCGATTTCCGCTACGACCTGCCCGGCGGGCTCGCGGGCAAGGCGCTCGGCAGGATCATCGAGCCCTTCGTTGCGCAGGCGATCCGCCACACCGATGCCACGCTGCGGCGTCAGGTGGAGGAAGTCGCGCGCCGGTCGGCCTGACCCCCCGGTCCACGCGCCGGCCGTTCACCGTCGTGTGACGGGTGGAACAGCCGGCGTCCGTGTACATAGTTAGTTAGCCTATGTAATATGTTTTCCATGGACGACGACACGCGGCTGCAGAGCCTGCTCGTCGACCTGGTCACGAATTCTCACCGATTCACCAGGCTCGCGAGCTCCTTCGGATCCGAGGACCATCCCCGGCCGTGGACCCGTGCCCTCGCCCTGCTCGACGACCACGGCGAGCTCCGCATCAGCGAGTTCGCCCGCATCGACCGCTGCTCGCAACCGTCCGCGACCGCCCTGCTCCAGAAGCTCGCCGATCGCGGATACGTGGCCCGCCGGCCCGATCCGGACGACGCCCGGGCAGTCCGGGTGTCCATCACAGATCCCGGACGCGACTGGCTGACCGTGGCCCGCAACGAGATCGCGGGCGCCCTCGCCCCGCACTTCGCGGACCTCGAACCCGAGCAGCTCGAACGACTGACGCAGGGCCTGTCGGAACTGCGTTCGATCGTCAAGTCGTCGGCCCGCGCCTGACGACCCATCCAACCCGAAACACATCGAAGGAGGTGGCCGTGAGCACCACGACCGCAACCGTCACGAACAGCAGCGAGGCGCCACCGAGCCTCCTCCACCAGCCGAAGTCGGTGTGGGCCGTCGCCTTCGCCAGCGTCATCGCGTTCATGGGCATCGGGCTCGTCGACCCCATCCTGAAGCCGATCGGCGAACAGTTGGACGCGACCCCGTCCCAGGTGTCGCTGCTGTTCACCAGCTACATGCTGGTCACCGGTGTCGCGATGCTGGTCACCGGTGTGGTGTCGAGCCGGATCGGCGCCAAGAAGACCCTCCTGACCGGTCTCGCCGTCATCGTCGTGTTCGCGGCGCTGGCCGGAAGCTCCGGCACCATCGCCCAGATCGTCGGCTTCCGCGCCGGATGGGGACTGGGCAACGCCCTGTTCATCGCGACCGCACTCGCCGCCATCGTCGGCGCGGCCAGCGGCGGCGTCGCGCGCGCCATCATCCTCTACGAGGCCGCACTGGGCATCGGCATCGCCGTCGGCCCGCTGGTCGGCGGTGTCCTCGGCAACATCAGCTGGCGCGCACCGTTCTTCGGCGTCGCAGCCCTGATGGCCGTCGCATTCATCCTGATCGTCGTGATGCTGCCGTCCGCCCCCAAGCCGGAGCACCGCACGTCGATCGCCGCGCCGTTCCTCGCCCTGCGCCACCGCGGCCTGCTCACCGTCGCGATCACCGCGCTGCTCTACAACTACGGCTTCTTCACACTGCTCGCGTACACGCCGTTCCCGCTGGACATGGGCACGTACTCGATCGGATTCATCTTCTTCGGATGGGGCCTCGCGCTGGCGGTCGCGTCGGTGTTCCTCGCCCCGCGCCTGCAGCGGCGCTTCGGCACGCTGCCGATGATGATGGTGGCACTCGCGCTGTTCGCCCTCGACCTCGCCATGATGGCCGCATTCACCGAGAACAAGACCGTGCTCATCGTCGGCGTCGTCCTCGCCGGGCTGTTCCTCGGTGTCAACAACACCCTCATCACCGAGACCGTGATGATCTCCGCCCCCGTCGAGCGGTCGACGGCGTCCGCGGCCTACAGCTTCGTCCGCTTCGTCGGCGGGGCCGCGGCACCGTGGGTCGCGGGCAAGCTCGGTGAGAGCAACATCCACCTGCCGTTCTGGGTCGGCGCGGTGTGCACCGCCGCCGCGATCCTCGTCCTCGCGACCGGCCGCAAGGTCCTCGCCCACGTCGACGAGCACGATCCCGAACCGCACAGCGTCGACGAGGCACTGGCCGTCACGGCCGGCGACGCCGACTGACTCCCCGACGTGAGTGGCGAAGTGTGCCCCGGCACGCTTCGCCACTCACCTGTATCAGAGGTTCAGGTCGGGAAGACCGAGGAGCGAACGGTACTCGAGACCCTCGGCCGCGATCACCTCGCCGGCCCCGGTCGCCCGGTCGACGACGGTCGCGACACCCACGACGATCGCCCCGACGTCGCGCAGCGCCTTCACCGCGGTGAGCGGCGAGTTGCCCGTCGTGGTGGTGTCCTCGACGACGAGGACACGCTTGCCGACGACGTCCGGTCCCTCGATCTGCCGCTGCATCCCGTGCGCCTTCGCGGCCTTGCGCACCACGAACGAGTCGATCGGCCTGCCCGGGGCGTGCATCACGGCCATCGCCACCGGGTCGGCGCCCATCGTCAGCCCGCCGACGGCGTCGAAATCCCAGTCCGCCACCAGTTCACGCAGCAACTTCCCGATCAGCGGGCCCGCCTCGTGATGCAGCGTGGCGCGGCGAAGGTCCACGTAGTAGTCGGCTTCCTTGCCCGAAGACAACGTCACCTTGCCGTGCACAACAGCCAGCTCGCGCACCAACGCGGCCAGATCCTCACGATCACTCATGCCAGAAACCCTACCCACCTCTACGTCCGGGCACGCCCCCGGCCGAACACGTTGGCCAGCCGCCGGACCAGACTCTTCGGGACGAGACGTCCGGCGGTCGTCAGCACCTTGTACTGGAGGCCGGGAATGCTCACGACCTTGCCGGCCTCGAGATCCGCCAGCGACGCGGCGACGACCTGGTCGACACTCAGCCACATCGCATTCGGAATCGAACTCATCTCGATGCCCGCGCGCTCGTGGAACTCGGTGCGGATGAATCCTGGGCACAGCGCCTGGATCCGCACACCCGTGCCGCCCAGCCCGTTCGCCAATCCCTCGGAGAACGAGATCACGTACGCCTTGCTCGCCGAATAGGTCGACCCCCGTCCGGACAGCAGTCCCGCGACGCTCGCCACGTTGATGACGGTGCCGTTCGCCGCCGCGATCATGCCGGGCAACGCCGCGCGGGTCAGCTGCATGACGGCGGTGACGTTCACGTCCAGTTGGGACTGCAACAGCTCCGGCGTCGCGGTCCAGAATTCGCCCGACGTGCCGAATCCGGCGTTGTTGACCAGTACTTCGACACCCTTCCCGAGGCGTTGCGCCACCTCCTCGCGCCCCGACGCCGTCGCCAGATCGGCCTGCAGGATCTCGGACTCGGTGTCGAACAGCGCCTTCATCTCGTCGGCGAGGGCGTGCAGGCGGGTGTCGTCACGGGCGACGAGCACGAGGTCGTAACCGAGGGACGCGAACTTCCTCGCGAAACCGGCACCGAGCCCCGACGTCGGGCCGGTGACGAGGGCAACGGGTCGGGCTGAGCTGGGGGGCGTCGACATACCGGTGACGGTAGCAAGGCGCTGCGCGCCTGTGCGCGGTTAACGAGTCCGGAGACTCGCTTCGCACTCACGAGCGCGGAGCGCCCGGCGGAGGTGAGGGACGCGGCGGTGTGGCCGGGCGCGCTTCCGGGGTCGGACGTCCCTGGGATGCGGAACGCTCCTGGGATGCGGGACGTCCCTGCTGCGTCGGACGTCCCTGCGGTGCGGGACGCTTCTCCGGCGCGGGACGTCCCTGCAGTGCGGGACGTCCCTGCGGAGCGGGACGTCCCTGCGGAGCGGGGCGTTTCTCCGGTGCCGGGCGCGCTTCGACGGGGGCGCCGTCACGCAGCCGCGGCCTGCTGGGGTCGTGATGGCCACGGTCGAGTCCGCTCGGCTCGGTCACCGGGGGCAGGACGTGCAGGATGCCGGACAGCCGGGCGACGGCCTCGATGGCCGAATCCCATTCCCGCCCGCTGCTGCCGATGGGCAGCGAACCGAGGGTCCACTCCCCCTCGCTCCACAGCATGTTCACGTGCGCCGGCACCGACTCGGTGAACGCCACCATCCGCTGATCGCAGACCCTGCGGGCGATCTCGAGATCGGTGGCGAACACGACGCGCGGTCCGATGGCGCCGAGGAGGTCGAGGTCCGAATCCTTCGGCGGCGGGGTCGACTTGAGGCGGAGGTCGATGTCGACGTCCGAACCCACCCGGCGGCGCACCGCGACGATGGTCGCGGTCTCCTCGAGGTCGAACAGGATGAACGACTCGCCGCGGCGTTCGCCCTTCACCACGTCGATGGCGCTGAGGTACTCCTGCTTGGCCAGCGCGGCCCGATGGAACTGGGCGGGCAGCCGCTCTTCGACGTTGTCGTACGTGTAGCCCTGGGCCTTGGCCCAGATCTGCCGCACACGACCCGTCTGATCACGACGCGAGCGATCGAAATAGAGCAACGCGCACGCGCCTGCGAGTGCGATCAACGCCAGTAAGAACCACATTCCGGTCATCGTTGATCAGCCTAGCGAGTCGAGGGCGTAACGAGGGTAGGCGGTACCGGGACACCCCGTGTCGGTTTTGCCCGAACCGGCCCGACGGCCGTGTCCGCCGACACGGGTGAACTCAGTTGCCACCGAGCTTGGGCAGCTCGGTGCTGATGATCGTCTCGGCCATCATCGTGCCGTTCTCGACTTTCGTCCCCTGCACCATGACGGTGAATCCGGGTTTCAGATCGGCGACCGTGGTGCCGTCGAGTGCGATCACGTGGGTCTGCGCGTTGGTCTGGACCGTCAGCTTCGAACCACCGAGGGCGTCGAGCGTGAGCGTGGAACCGTCGTTGGTGCTGATCGTTCCGAACGCGGCACCCGCAGCCCCGATGGCCTCGCCGATTCCGCCAGGAAGTTGATCGAGCGGCGACTCGGTGGTGGTCGACGGCGGCGTGGTCGTCTTCGGCGGCGCGGTGGTGGCCGGCGGGCGGGACGTGGTGGGGCCCGCCGCGGTGGTACTCGAAGAGTTGTTCGGCGCCGTCGTGAAGAGGGCGACACCGAAGCCGATGACCGCGATCAGCAACAACGCGGCGGCCGCGGCCGCGATCCACGTGCCGATCCGGCGAGGCTTCTTCTCCTCGGTGGCCTCCGCGACCGGCGCCTGGTACTGCGATCCCGGGTACTGGGCGTTCGGATACTGCCCCGTCGGATACCCGCCCTGGTACTGCTGGGCCTCGTACGGCGGATACGCCTGTGTGGCGTTCGGCGGCGGAGCCTGCTGGTCGAACCGCGGGTCGTAGGTCGGGTACGCCTGCGTCGGATTGGGCTGGTTCTGCCCGTACGCCGCGGTCGGGTCGGAGGTGTAGAACTGCTCGGTCGGTCCGCCGGCGGACCCCAGGTACTCGGTGCGGTGGCCCTGGTCCGACGAGCCGAAGTGCTCGGTCGGCTGGTCCTGCCGCGACCATGCCTGCGTCGGGTCCTCGTCCCGAGCCCGCGACGCGGAATCGTCGGTGGTCCACGACTCCGTGCCGTCGTACGCGCGTTCCTGCGGGGTGCGCGGATCGTCGGGGTTCGTCATGATCGGCCCCTCCCTCGGGTTCGTGTGGCCGGTGTCCTGCGGTTACGGACGGTCCAGGGTAATGGCGAAACTTAAGACGGCCCTGTGAAAACACAGGTGAGTGGCACGGCGTGCGGGAGCCCACCGTGCCACTCACGTGGGGGATCAACCGAGGACGAGCGCGTCCCCGGTCTCGGACACCTTCACGGGGACGGTGTCCCCGTCCTTGACGTCGCCGGCGAGCAGCAGCTTCGCGAGCTGGTCGCCGATCGCCTGCTGGATCAGCCGGCGCAGCGGCCTGGCCCCGTACATGGGGTCGTAGCCGCGGACGGCCAGCCAGAAGCGGGCCGAGTCGGACACGTCCAGCGTCAGCCGCCGCGCCGCGAGCCGGCGCGACAGCTGCTCGAGCTGGATGTCGACGATCGACTCGAGCTGCTCCTCGGTGAGCGGTTCGAAGATCACGACGTCGTCGAGCCGGTTGATGAACTCCGGCTTGAACGCGTGCCGCACCGCATCCATCACCTGCTCCCGGGATCCGCCCGCACCGAGGTTGGACGTGAGGATCAGGATGGTGTTGCGGAAGTCGACCGTCCGCCCCTGACCGTCCGTCAGCCGGCCTTCGTCGAGGACGGCGAGCAGGATGTCGAAGACGTCGGGGTGCGCCTTCTCCACCTCGTCGAACAGCACCACCGTGTACGGACGCCGTCGCACGGCCTCGGTGAGCTGCCCGCCCGCCTCGTACCCGACGTAGCCGGGCGGCGCGCCGACGAGCCGGGCCACCGAATGCTTCTCGCTGTACTCGGACATGTCGATGCGGACCATGGCGCGTTCGTCGTCGAACAGGAAATCCGCGAGGGACTTCGCGAGCTCCGTCTTACCGACGCCGGTGGGTCCGAGGAACAGGAACGATCCGGTGGGCCGGTTGGGGTCGGCGACTCCGGCGCGGGCGCGGCGGACGGCGTCCGACACGGCGACGACGGCCTCTTCCTGGCCGACGACCCGCTTGCCGAGTTCGGATTCCATCCGCAGCAGCTTGGCGGTCTCGCCCTCCATCATGCGGCCGGCGGGGATGCCGGTCCATGCCGCGACCACGTCGGCGACGTCGTCGGGACCGACTTCCTCCTTGAGCATGACGTCACCGTCGGCGGCGGCACCGGACTCGCGAGCGGCCTGCTCGAGTTCCTTCTCGAGCTGCGGGATCCGCCCGTAGCGCAGTTCCGCGGCCCGGCCGAGGTCGCCGTCGCGTTCGGCGCGCTCTTCCTCACCGCGCAGCGTCTCGAGCTGCACCTTGACTCCGCGCACGGAGTCGATGGCCTGCTTCTCGTTCTGCCAGCGGGTGGTCAGCTGATTGAGCTTCTCCCGTTCGTCGGCCAGTTCCTGACGCAGCTTCTCGAGCCGGTCCTTCGACGCCGCGTCGGATTCCTTCTGCAGCGCCATCTCCTCGATCTCGAGGCGGCGGACGATGCGTTCGACGGTGTCGATCTCCTCGGGTCGCGAGTCGATCTCCATCCGCAGCCGGGACGCGGCCTCGTCCACGAGGTCGATCGCCTTGTCCGGCAGGAACCGGGACGTGATGTAGCGGTCGCTGAGCGTGGCGGCCGCGACGAGCGCGGAGTCGGTGATGCGCACACCGTGGTGCACCTCGTACCGCTCCTTGAGTCCGCGCAGGATGCCGACGGTGTCCTCGACGGACGGTTCGCCCACCAGCACCTGCTGGAAGCGGCGTTCGAGGGCGGCATCCTTCTCGATGTATTTGCGGTACTCCTCGAGGGTGGTCGCGCCGACGAGCCGCAGCTCACCGCGGGCGAGCATCGGCTTGATCATGTTGCCGGCGTCCATCGCCGACTCACCGGTGGCACCCGCACCCACGATCGTGTGGAGTTCGTCGATGAACGTGATGACCTGACCGGCCGAGTTCTTGATGTCGTCGAGCACGGCCTTGAGCCGCTCCTCGAATTCGCCGCGGTACTTGGCTCCGGCGACCATCGATCCGAGGTCGAGGGAGATCACCGACTTGCCCCGCAGCGATTCGGGGACGTCGCCCTGCACGATGCGCTGGGCCAGCCCCTCGACGATGGCGGTCTTGCCGACCCCGGGTTCACCGATCAGCACCGGGTTGTTCTTGGTGCGGCGGCTGAGGACCTGCACGACGCGGCGGATCTCGTTGTCGCGGCCGATCACCGGGTCGAGCTTGCCGTTGCGGGCGGCGGCCGTGAGGTCGGTGGAGTACTTCTCGAGCGCCTGGTACGTCCCCTCGGGGTCGGGGCTGGTGACGCGCGCGCTGCCGCGGACGGTGGTGAACGCGTCGCGCAGCGCCTCGGGGGTGGCGCCGTGCCGGCTGAGCAGCCCGGCCACGTCGGACTCACCCGATGCGAGTCCGACCATCAGGTGTTCCGTCGACACGTACTCGTCGTCGAGTTCGGTGGCGAGGCGCTGCGCTGCGGTGAGGGCGGCGAGGGCCTCCCGGCCGAGTTGCGGTGTGGTGGTGGCGCCCGTCGTCTTGGGCAGCCGGTCGACGAGATTCTGCGCTTCGCGGTGGACCGCGGCAGGGTCGACGCCGACCGCCTTCAGCAGCGGGGCGGCGATGCCGTCGGTCTGGTCGAGCAGGGCCACGAGCAGATGCGCGGGCCTGATGTCGGGATTACCGGCCGACGACGCCGACTGGAGCGCAGCGGTCATCGCGGCCTGGGTCTTGGTGGTCGGATTGAACGAGTCCACTGGTCACCTCTTCTGGCGTTGTAGAGCGGTTCGCCGCCGGGGGCCGGGTGGCACGTGGCGACGCTGTCATCTTCTTAACGCGCGAAGAGTTGAGTCTGTTCCGCTCAACTTTGAATTTTTTCTGACCACCCCATCATCTCGCCCCGCGACACTCCGCGGGGCGGGAAATCACGCCCCGATCGCGGCCGCCATCATCGGCCAGGACGCGGAGAGGTCGTCACGCCAGTACCCCCACGAGTGCGTGCCCACCGGACGGAGGTCGACCGTGGCGGGAATGTCGAGGGCCCGAAGTTTCTCCGCGAGCCGCATCGTGCAGTCGTTCGTGACGGCCTCGATGACACCGCCGACCACGACCTGCGTCGCGAGCGCGCGGCGGTCGCCGCCGACGGTCCGGGCATCCAGGGTGTCGTACGGTCCCGGCAGGCCGCTGCCGTTGGAGATGTAGAGGGTGGTGCCCCGGAGTTTCTCGGCGTTGACGTACGGATCGTTCGCGGCCCACAGCGGATCGTCGGGCGCACCCCACATGTTCTCCGGGTTGCCGCCGAAGTCCGCGACCGTGATCTCGACGAATCGGCGGGCCACCGGGTCGCTCGTCATCGCGCACCCGCTGTACGCCCCGACGCTCCGATACAGCCCGGGCTTCGAGATCGCGAGGTTGAGCACGCTGGTGGCCGACATGGACAACCCGGCGATCGCGTTCTTGCCGGTCGTGTCGAGCGCCGAGTCGACGATGGGCGGCAGTTCCTTCGTCAGGAACGTCTGCCACTTGTTCCGCCCGAGTTCGGGATCGTCCTTCTGCCAGTCGGCGTAGTAACTGGACTGCCCACCGAACGGGATGACGACGTTGACGTCCTTGTCGGAGAAGAACTTCTCGACGTCCGCCTTCTGCTCCCAGCCGAACTGTTCGGAGTTCCCCTCGACGCCGCCGAGCATGTAGACGGTGGGACGCTTCTCGGACGCAGCCCGGATGACCCGGACGGTGACGTCCTTGTCCATGGCGGTCGAGTGGACGGTGAAGTTCATCTGCGATTCGCCGACCGGGGCGACCTCGACCAACCGCGAACCGTCGGGCGCCTCGTCGGCCGTGATCGATTCGACCGTCGCCCGGGGTTCCGCGGAGGCGATCGTTCCCGCGCTCGACGCCATCAGGGCGCCGACCGCCAGCACGACGGCACCCGTGCGACGGACCGAGCCGGCGCTGCGTATCCCGACGCGAAACCGATCCCGATCCCGCGCAACGCCAACTCTCATGGAGCCCCCTCGGTAACCCGGTCCGATTCTCGATGCACATCGTGCCCTGCCGGTGGTCACGGCTCGATAGCGACCCGCCGAAACGCCGGGGTCGGCGGCCGAACCGGCCGGTGCCGTAACCCGAGGTCCGGTGCCGAGGACGGCTAGAATGCGGGTGTTCGACATCAGCAGGCACGGAGGCAGGGGACGGCTTGACACGAGATTGCCTCGACCCGCTCGTGATTTCGCGTCTGCGCGCCAGCTTTTCGTCGATCGTGTCCACCGAACACGGTCACCACCGGCTCACCACCACGTTCTACGCCACCCTGTTCGCCGAACACCCCGAATTCCGCGCGCTCTTCCCGGCTGCACTGGATCAGCAGAGTCATCGCCTGTTCCAGGCTCTGCAGTTCGTCATCGACAACCTCGAGGACGTAGACCGGGTCCTCGGTTTCCTCGGGCAGCTCGGCCGCGACCACCGCAAGTACGGCGTCGAGGGCAGGCACTACTTCGCGGCGGGCCATGCGCTGCTGGTCGCCGTGCAGAGCTCCTTCACCCAGGCCATCTGGACGCCGTCGCTGACCGCGGCCTGGACGGAACTGCTCGACCTCCTCCTGAACACGATGGCCGACGCCGCGGACAACGACGACCTGCCCGCCGCCTGGGGCGCCACCGTCGTCGATCACGAGCGCCGCCTCGAGGACCTCGCGATCGTCCGTCTCGAGACCGACTCCCCCATCCCCTACGGGGCGGGCCAGTACCTCAGCGTCCAGATCCCGCAGCGGCCCCGGATGTGGCGGTACCTGTCGGCGGCCATCCCCGCCAACCCGTACGGCCAGCTCGAATTCCACGTCCGCCGCGTGTCGGGCGGATGGGTCAGTCCGGCCATCGTGAACGAGACGCAGGTCGGCGACCGCTGGCTGCTCAGCTCGCCGCTCGGCGGGCTGGAGGTGGACCGCGAGAGCGGGCAGGACGTCCTGATGATCGGTTCGGGGACGGGCATCGCACCGCTGCGCGCCCAGGTGATGGACATGGCGATGCGGTCGAACAACCCGCGCGTCCACATGTTCGTGGGCGGCAAGTATCCGTGCGATCTGTACGACATCGAGACCCTGTGGCACCTGTCGCTGAGCAATCCGTGGCTCACCGTGGTTCCCGTCTCCGAGGAGGACGAGGACCCGTGGTGGCACACGATTCCCGCCCCCGAGGCGCCGCCGGGGTTGCATCAGCGACTCCAGGGCCAGCTCGGCCGGGTGGTCGCGCAATTCGGTTCGTGGGCGGACCGGCAGATCCAGATCTCCGGGTCGCCGGCGATGATCAAGACCACCGTGTACGCCCTGCAGGCCGGGGGCACCCCGCCCGAGCTGATCCGCCACGACCCCCTGATCTAGCCCCTTGCCCATCCGCCATCCGGTTCGACCGTCGGGAGAGCATCACGCCATGCAAGCCACGCAGACCACCTGGACCAGCACCGTCGTCGAACATCACCGACTGCGGCACGACCTCGCCGTCGTCCGCCTCGTCGGCGACTACGTCCCGTTCGCGCCGGGACAGTACGTGGACGTGAGCGTGCCCCAGAACCCGCGGCTGCTGCGCAGACTCTCCCCCGCGCTTCCGCCGTCGCTGGACGGCAAACTCGAATTCCACGTCCGCACGGTGCCGGGCGGCTGGGTCAGCGGCGACATCGTCACGGGGACGTCGCCGGGCGACCAGTGGCAGATTCTCGAACCGCGCGGCACGATGTCCGTCGACGAGGACGGACCGGACGTCATCATGATCGCCGGCGGCACCGGCCTGGCACCGTTCCGGTCGATCCTGCTGGACCTGTCCCGCAGGCCGAACCCGCCGCGGGTGTTCCTGTTCACGGGCGATCGGACGCCGCGCGATCTCTACGCGTCCGACATGCTGTACCTGCTGCTGCAGAATCTGCCGTGGCTCACCGTCATTCCGGTGGTGGAGAACGTGGTCGATCCTGATTGGACCGACGAGTGGTACGAGCGCACCAGAGTGGATGTGGGGTTCACCGAGGACGACCTCATCGAGGGCTCGCTGCCCGACGTCGTCACGTCCTACGGCGCGTTCACCGAGCACCAGGTACTGGTGTGCGGTTCGGCGGCGATGGTCCGCGCCACCCTCGACCGTCTCCGTGACACCGGGACACCCACCGAGAACATTCAGTTCGACCCGTACTGAGCGGGCCGATCAGTAGGACGGGTCGTGCCGGATGTTCTCCGGCGGCGTGCCTGCCGCATGCAGCCGGAACTTGGTGGTGTTGATCATGGCCTCGGAGCCGACGAGCTGGATGTCTCGCTCGGCCCACGTCCCGAAATCGGCGACGACCTGCCCGACCTTGCCGGTCAGCCTGCGGTGCATGCCGGGTATCGCGACACTGCTCGGGCCCGTGTACCACCACGGGTCCTGATCCTCCTCGGTGACCGGGACGACGGTCAGCCACGGATTCTGCTCCGCGAGCGCCCACAGGGTGCCCAGGTCGTAGAGGTCGCAGGGGTACCGGCCGGCGAAGAAGAGGTGGACGCGCCGGTCCTGGCCGCGCTGCGACATCTGGAGGATCTGTGCGCGCAGCGGGGCGATGCCGGTCCCCGATCCGATCATCAAGATGTCGCGACCGTTGTCGTAGCGGATTCCGAGGTCGCCGAGCGGGGACCCGACCACCCACCGCTCGCCCACGAGTGTCTGGGTGACGACGGCGGGGCTCACCCAGCCGCCCGACACGCGGCGGACGTGGAACTCGATGATGCCCTGGTCGTTGGCGGGGTTCGCCGGCGACAGGTACCGCCACATCCGGGGCCGCGAGGGCACCTGCACACTCACGAACTGGCCTGCGGTGTACGTCATCGGCTCGTCGAGCTGCAGTCGGATGATCGAGACGTCCTTGCGGACCTGCAGGTGCTCGATGACGGTCGCGCCCCACGCCGGCGGGCCGCTCTCGGCGTTGGCCGCGTCCATCATGGTGGCGGCGACGACCGCGAGGACGTCGCGCCACGCCTGCTCGAGTTCGTCGGTCCACGGCTCGGTCGAGGGGAATTGCTCGACGGCGGCGATCAGGGAGTTGCCGACGGCAACGTAGTGCGCGTCCTCGATGCCGTACTTGCGGTGGTCCCGGCCGAGCTGGGCGAGATAGGCGAGGATCTGCCCGGAGTCCTCCTCGAGCCGCTCGATCACGTACTGGACGGCGGCGATCAGCCGGTCGCGTTGCTCGTCCATGGCGGCGGGGAAGAAGTCACGGGCTTCGGGATACCGGGCGAACAGCAGGGCATAGAAGGACCGCGACAGAGTCTGGGGCCCGTCCGGCACTGCCGCGATAGCCTTGAAACTCGACCGGACCAGCGATATTGCCTGTGAATCCACCGCGCATCCTCGTCACCGACTGAACGCGGCCCCGCCGCGAAGTACTTGGGCAGACTATAGGCGCGGGCGCCACGCCGCAGACCAGGTACCTTGTTTCTCGCCCCGGTCGTGCTATCCGACCGCTCGGTCTGCACTTTCCCAGTACCGGGAGCGCAGCGCCTTCTTGTCCAGTTTGCCCAGCGGGGTCAGGGGCAGGGTGTCGACGAAATCGATCGACTTGGGGGCGTGCACCGGTCCCTTCGCGGCCCGCACCCGTTCGACGAGTTCGGCGGCCTCCACCGTCTGTCCTGCCCGCAGCACCACGCACGCCTTGACGGCCTCACCCCACTTGGCGTCCGGAACGCCGACCACCGCGACCGAGCCAACGGCGGGGTGCGCCGAGATGACGTCCTCGATCTCGCGGGGGAACACGTTGAATCCGCCGGTGACGATCATGTCCTTCTTGCGGTCGACGATTGTCATGAAACCGTCTTTGTCCTTGCGCGCAATGTCGCCCGTGTGCAGCCATCCGCCGCGGAACGCCTCGGCGGTCTCGTCGGGTTTGTTCCAGTACCCCTTCATGACGAGGGGGCCGCGGACGCAGATCTCGCCGAGTTCACCCTGCGGGACCTCGTTGAGGTCGTCGTCGAGCAGCGCCACGTTCAGCCAGGGCACGGGGCGTCCGCACGTCGCGAGGCGACTCGGGTCGTCCGGCAGGTGCTCCTCCTTCCGCAGCACCGCGATCGTCATTCCGCATTCGGTCTGCCCGTAGAACTGGAAGAAGATCTGGCCGAACTTCTCGATGCCCTCCTTCAGCCGGGCAGGCGACATCGCCGACGCGCCGTAGAACAGCGTCTGCAGGCTGGATACGTCCCGCTTCGGCAGGTCGGGATGGTCCATCAGCAGGTAGATCATGGTGGGGACGAGCATCGTCGCGGAGATCTTGTGCTTCTCGATCGCCTCGAGGACGGCGCCGGGTTCGAACGCGGGCAGCACGATCAGCGCGCCGCCGCGCAGCAGGGTGGGAATGAAGAAGGCGGCGCCCGCGTGCGACAGCGGCGTGCAGATGAGGAAACGCGGCTCGTCGGGCCACTGCCATTCGGCCATCTGGATCTGATTGAGTGTCGCGCCGGACTGGTAGGAGCCGACGACGCCCTTCGGCTTGCCGGTCGTGCCGCCGGTGTAGACCATGCTGCTGTTGTCGTCGGCGGCCACGTCCGCCCCCCGCAGGCGTTGCGGGGTGAACGTCTCGGCGAGCGCCAGGATGTCGGTGCCCACCTCGGACGGTCCCAACGACAACACGTTCTCGATCGACGGCGACTGCGCCACCAGTTCGGCGGCGCGCCCCTCGAAGGCGGTGGGATCGAAGATGAGGGTCTGGATCCCGGCGTCGCCGACGATGTAGAGGTGGTCGTCGAGCGAGCCCATCGGGTTCAGGGCGCTGGCGCGGCATCCGGAGATCATGGTGGCGCCCATGCTGATGAGCACTTCGGGCCGGTTCTTGGACAGCATGGCGGTGCTCGTCCCCTTGCCGATCCCGAGCGAAGCCAGTGCCTGCGCAAAGCAACTGATCTGATCGCGCATCTCACCGCCGGTGAGAACGACGTCGCCGAGGTAGAGCGCCGGCTTGTCGGAATTTCGGTCCAGCGCAGTGATGAGGAGGTCTGCAGCGAAGGCGGGTCGATGCAGATCTGCGAACTCGTCGGTCATCTGTGATCCTTCTACTCCCGCGAGGCCGGGGTGCGTCGTCCGGCGGCCTGGATTTTCTGTGTCCTGGGTCACCGACACCCTAACCGGAAACCGGCAAAACTGAAACCTGTTCCACCCTCCTTGCGGCGGCCGCCACGACCGAACACGCACTGGGCCTGCTCGCGCAGGCGCTGACGTCGGTGCCCGGCCGCGTGCCTCCGCCCGTCGCGTAAATCTCCGGGAGCCGGGTAATCGTCCGCGAGGGCACCGCCACACCCGAGGAGGATTCCGTGCCGAAGACCACCGAGAGCGGCAAGCCGAAGAAGAGCGAACTCCCGGAGACCCTGAAGAAGTCGTCCGACAAGGCGCAGCGCACGTTCGCCAAGGTCTACGACTCCGCGATGGACCAGTACGGGGACGAGGAACGAGCGCATCGCGTCGCGTTCGACGCCCTCAAACACAGCTACGAGAAGGTCGGCGACCACTGGGAGGCCAAGGCCGAGAAGGGCCCCTCCGACGAACGCGCGGAGAGCGGCGGCCCGAACCCGTCCGGCGAGACCGCCGAGGGCGTCGACGCCAACGCGAGCAAGGAGCACCTGATGCACCTCGCGCAGCGACTCGACATTCACGGCCGCTCGACCATGACCAAGGACGAACTCGTCGAGGCCCTCGTGAAGGCGAACCGGAGAGCGCGATGAAAGCCGTTACCTGGCAGGGCAGACGGAAGGTCAGCGTCGACACCGTGCCCGACCCGGTGATCGAACAGAAGACGGACGCGATCGTCGAGATCACCACCACCAACATCTGCGGTTCCGACCTGCACCTGTACGAGGTGCTCGGCGCGTTCATGAGCGAGGGCGACATCCTCGGGCACGAGCCGATGGGCATCGTCCGCGAGGTCGGGTCCGAGGTCACGGACGTGAAGGTCGGTGACCGGGTGGTCATTCCGTTCCAGATATCTTGCGGCCGTTGCCACATGTGCGACCGGAAACTGTTCACCCAGTGCGAGGTCACGCAGATCCGGGACGAGGGCATGGGTGCGGCACTGTTCGGGTACTCGAAGCTGTACGGGAGCGTCCCCGGCGGTCAGGCCGAGTATCTCCGGGTGCCGCACGTGAAGAACACCCACATCAAGGTCCCGGAGGGCCCACCGGATTCGCGGTTCGTGTACCTGTCCGACGTGCTGCCGACGGCATGGCAGGCCGTCGAATACGCCAACGTGCCCGAGGGCGGCTCCGTCGTCGTTCTGGGGCTGGGACCGATCGGTGACATGGCGGCACGCATCGCCGCGCACAAGGGTTTTCGTGTCATCGGCGTGGACCTCGTGCCCGAGCGTCTCGCCCGCGCGAAGGCGCGGCAGATCGAGACGATCGACCTGAACGACGCCGGTGGCGAACTCGGCGGCGTGATCCGGGACATGACCCACGGCCGCGGTCCCGATTCCGTCATCGACGCCGTCGGCATGGAGGCGCACGGCTCCCCCACCGCGAAACTCCTGCAGCAGGTCACCTCGTTCCTTCCCGACGCCGTCGCCAGCCGGCTGATGTCGACAGCGGGAATCGACCGCCTGCACGCCCTGTACTCGGCGATCGACATCGTGCGGCGCGGCGGCACCATCTCGCTCAGCGGGGTGTACGGCGGGATGGCCGACCCGATCCCGATGCTCACGTTGTTCGACAAGCAGATTCAGCTGCACATGGGGCAGGCCAACGTCAAGCGGTGGGTCCCGGAGATCCTGCCGCTGCTCACCGACGCCGACCCCCTGGGTGTGGACACGTTCGCCACTCACGAACTGCCCCTGGACCACGCACCGCACGCATACGAGATCTTCCAGAAGAAGCAGGACGGCGCGGTGAAGATCCTCCTGAACGTAACCCCGAAGTCCGCCGCCGTCAGTGAATTCGCCGAGGGCCGCCACCCGCAGTGAACTCGGCGGGCGTCATCGTCAGGGATCCGGGACCGTCACCACCACCCGGGTGCCCGATCCGGGCGAGGACGTGACGTCGAAGGTGCCGCCGAGACTCTCCACCCGCACGATGTGCGACGCCAAACCGATGTGTCCCTGCGCCACCCGCTCCGGGACGACGGCGGGATCGAATCCGGTGCCGTCGTCGGCGACCGTCACCGTGGTCCGCCCGCCGGCGCGGGTGAGTGCGAGTTCGACCTTCGTGGCACCGGCATGTTTGGTGACGTTGGTGAGCAGTTCCCGCGCCACCCGGTAGAGCAGCTCCTGACAGTCGGGGTGACCGACGTCGTCGAGGCTCACCGACATCTCGATCTCACCGCGCCGGGAGAACAGGCCTGCGAGTTCCCGCAGCGCCGCGGTCAGGCCCAGCTGCGCGAGTACCTGCGGATGCAGGGTGGTGACGGTGGAGCGCAGTTGCGCCGCGGTCTCGCGGAGAGCGGATTCGGCAGCGTCGAGCTGCGCGTCCGGGTGCCGCTCCAGCGCCTCCTCCACGTCCAGCCGCGCCGCGAGGACATTCTGCAGGGGCCCGTCGTGGAGGTGCTCGGCGAGTTGCCGCCGCTCGCGTTCCTCGGCGCCCATCGACTCCGCGATCAGCTGCCTGCGCACATCCATCAGCGAGATGACCGTCGCGGAACGCCGCACCAGCACGTACGACAACGCCGTCGTCGCGGCCGCGAGCCACAACAGAAAACCGAAGTAGAGGTACACCTCGTCGGGGAAACCCACGAGGTCGTCGCGTTTCGAGTAGACGATCCACACCACCTGGTATCCGACGGCGGTGCAGACCCCTACGATCGCCGTCAGCCGCGGCCGGTACTGGAACGCCACCGAGATCGGCAGCAGGAAGAACACCGGCAGCAGCACCGACGTCGCGCCGCCCGACGCGATGCACAACGCCACCACCGCGGAGACGTCCGCGGCGGTGGACACCCAGCCCGCCCACGGTCCGACGTCCCGGACGAGGACGAAGATCAGCCAGCCGGCCGCGAGCAGCGCATATGCGATCAGCAGCCCCGCGAACACGTCGGGCTGCCAGTGCGTCACGCTGATCACCGGCCCGAGCAGCGCCATCAGCCCGATCAGCGGTAACCGGAGAATGGCGGTCACCCGGACCGCCTCGGTGGTGTAGCGACGGACTACGCGACTCTGCGACGTCTCGCGCACGTCACTCCAGCAAACCGCGTCGCATCGCCTCGGCGACGGCGGCCGCGCGGTCGCTCACCCCGAGCTTCTCGTAGAGACGCTGGACGTGGGTCTTGACCGTCGACGGCGCCAGGTACAGCTCGCCGGCGATCGTGGGGATGCTCTGGCCGCGCGCGATGAGCGCCAGCACCTCCTTCTCCCGGCCGCTCAGCACCGGCCCGACCGGTTCGCTGCGGCGCCGCACCTCGCCGGCCAGCCCGACGGCGAGGGAGGCGGGCAGGACGTCGCGTCCCTGAGCGCAGTCGAGCACGGCCTTCACGATCTCCGCCCGCGTCGACTCCTTCGGCAGGAATCCCGCCGCCCCCTCCTGCAACGCGTGGTAGACGATCGCGGACTCGTCGTGCGCCGACAGCAGCAGCACCCGGGTGGCGAGTTCGGCACGCCGCACGGCCGCCGCTACCTGCGCACCATCCAGTTCCGGCATCCGGTAGTCGAGCAGTGCGACGTCGGGGGCGAGTTCGCGGATCAGGGCGAGCGCCGCCGCACCGTCGTCCGCCTCACCGACCACCTCGATGTCGCCGCTGGCGAGGAGGGCACGGACGACACCGTCCCGGAAGATCGGATGGTCGTCGCCCACCACGACCCGCACGGCGGTCACGGCGCGGTCCGATCCGTGTCGACTCCGGCGAAGTCCATTGCTCACTTTCTCACGAGACCGGGCCCGCGCGGAGCACTTCGCGGCGCCGGTGTCCCCCGATCGGGGGACACCGGATTCATCCCGCCCTCGGTCCTGTCGGTGGACAGACTGCGGCGCGCATTCGCGACATAGTTGGTGCACACCGGAAAACGGGGAGATCGGAAAACGAAACCCCCACGGCCCCAGACGTTCCCCCTCAGAGCCACAACTCAGGAGAAGCCATCATGCGCACCAACGCCCGCCGCCGCATCGCCCTCTTCATCGCACTGCCCGCCACCGCGCTGGCCGTCACCGGATTCGCCGTCGCGGCCGCCGGAGTCGCCACCGCAGGCACGATGCCGACGTCGGGACCGACGATCGCGATGACGATCAGCAACGACACCGACCTGCCGATGGTCCTCGCCGGATCGTCGAACCCGTACGGGCAGTGGATGCAGGCGCCGTCGGACTACCTCGCCCCGCACAGTAGCCAGATCGTGAAGGCATACTCCAACGACCCGAACGGCGTCGAGGTGGACGCCACCTACGCGCTGCCCGGTGGTGCCCAGGCCGTGTTCCGCGCCGACAACTACAACAACATGACCGACGTGGACGGGACCCGCATCGACGGCAACTTCGGCCACGGCTACGGCATCAGCAGCTGGATCGACTCGGGCTACCCGAACATGAACGCCGGCTACCACCTGTACGGACAGCCCTGATCGACGACCACAACCATCCACCGAACACTCGCCGAAAGACCGAGACCATGATCATGCACGTCACACCCACCCCCACACCCACCGTCTCCAAGGCACTGTGGAGCACCGAGGAGATCAAGGCACGACTCGAGCAGATGGACATTCCACGCTCACACACCCGCCGCGGGCCCCGCTGGGGCAGCCGCGACCGATAAGCCGGGGGCCGGGGGCCGGGGGCACGATGTCGCACTGATCCACTCCGACAGGATCAGTGCGACATCGGTTCCGGTTCACACGGCGGAAACGACCGGTCAGCGCTGGTGCCGCGGCTTCCACACGACGAGCGCGTTGCTCCGCGGAATCGGCACGAGGTCGCGCCGGTAGCCGGCGTGGACCTTCGAGATCTCCTCCGCCAGCTCGCGAACCCGGTGCTGCAGAGCCTCCACCTGGTTGGTGAGTTCGATGATCCGCTTGATCCCGGCGAGATTGACACCCTCGTCCTGGGAGAGGCGCTGCACCTCGCGGAGCAACGCCACATCCCGCGGCGAATAGCGTCGCCCACCACCGGATGTGCGGTGCGGGGTGACGAGCCCGAGCCGGTCGTAGTTGCGCAATGTCTGGGCGTGCATGCCCGCGAGTTCCGCAGCCACCGAGATCACGAAGATCTGGGCATCCGGATCAACGGCCGTTTCGCGTGGATCCCCGGTCGTGTCGCTCATCAGGCACCAGCCCACCCGGCCCTCGGATCGAATCCGCTGGCCTTCTCTGCTTCCAGATAGGTCTTCAGTGCCTCGGTGGCCGGGTCGTCGAGCTTCTGCGGAACCGCGACCTTGACCGTGACCAGCAGGTCACCGGCGCCACCGGCACGCTTGGGGACTCCCCGACCGCGTACGCGCAGGATCCGGCCGTCGGCCGTGCCCGCCGGAATCTTCACACCGACCCGACCCTCCAAGGTGGGGACGGAGACGGTGGTTCCGAGCACGAGCTCACCGTAACTGACGGGGACGACGAGGGTGAGGTCGTCGCCGTTGCGGCCGAACACCTTGTCGGGACGCACCCGGACCGTCACGAACAGGTCGCCGGACGGCGCGCCGCGCAGGCCCGCCTCGCCCTGGCCTGCCAGCCGGATCTTCTGTCCGTCACTGACACCCGCGGGGACGCGGACGGTGATGGTGCGGGTCCGGTTGGTGACGCCGTTGCCGTGGCACACCTCGCACGGCGAGTCGATGATGGATCCGGTGCCGCGGCAGTCGTCGCACGGCTCACTGAACCCGAACGCGCCCTGGTTGCGGCTGACGATCCCGGTCCCGTTGCAGCGCGGGCAGACTCGCGGGCTGGTGCCCGGCTTGGCGCCACTGCCGTGGCAGGTGGTGCACGGCGACGGGCTGGTCAGCCGAAGCGGAACCGTGACACCCAGCGTGGCCTCGCGGAATTCGAGGGTCGTCTCCGTCTCGACGTCGCTGCCCCGGCGGGGACGGTTGGTGGTGCGGGTCGCGCCGCCGGCGCCGGCACCGCGATTGAACAGGCCGCCGAAGATGTCGCCGAGGCCGCCGTCACCGGCCGCCGCGCCGCCGCCGCCGAACAGGTCGTTGATGTCGAATCCGCCCTGGCCGAAACCGCCCGCTCCGGGGTTGAATCCGCCGCCGCCATGACCGAAACCGCCGCTCGCGAACAGCCGACGGGCCTCGTCGTATTCCTTGCGCTTGGCCGGATCGGACAGCACGGCGTGTGCTTCGCTGACGGACTTGAATCGCTCCTCGGCCTTCGTGTCGCCGGGGTTCGCGTCGGGGTGCAGGTCGCGGGCGAGCTTGCGGTACGCCTTCTTGATCTCGTCCGCGGATGCGTTGGACGAGACGCCCAGCTCCTTGTAGAAGTCCTTTTCGATCCACTCCCGCTGGCTCACTGGGCGTCTCCTCCTCTCGCTCTTACTCTTGTTCCGACGCGGCGGGCGTCGCCGCCCCGTCGGGGGTGTTCGCGTCGGCATCGCCGGCGCGGTCGATCACAGCTACCATCGCATGCCGCAGGACGCGATCACCGAATTTGTAGCCCTTTCGCATCACCGTGCCGAGAACGGGGTCGTGACCCTCGCCCTCGTGCTGCACTGCCTCGTGCAGCGCCGGGTCGAATGCGTCGCCCTCGGCACCGAACTCGCTCAGACCGAGCGAGGTGAGGGTGCCGGTGAGCTTGTCCGCCACACCCTTCAGCGGCCCTGAGTCGAGGTCGCCGTGGCTGCGGGCACGATCGAGGTCGTCCAGCACCGCGATGAGCTCACCGACGACGGACGCTTTCGCGTTCGCGATGTCGGCCTGCTTGTCGCGCTGGACGCGGCGACGGTAGTTCGCGTACTCCGCCTGCAGTCGCTGCAGGTCGGCGGTGCGCTCCGCCAACTCGTCCGTCTCCGGTGCCGCCGTCTCCGACACGGCCCCTTCGTCCACCGAGCCGGGCTGCGGAGCGGCAGCGGCGCCCGCGAGGGGCTCCACTACCGGTTCCGCGTCCCGTGTGAGACCGGTCTCGGGGTCGATCTTCCGCTTGTCCACGAAAGTGACCGGTTCCTGCTCGGTGTTGTCGGACGTCACTTCTTCTCCGCGTCGGACGGCTCGTCCACGACCTCGGCGTCGACGACGTCGTCGGCACCGTTCGCGCCGGAGCCGTCGGTGTTGGCGGCTTCCTCGGCGGCACTGGCCTCGTAGATCGCCTGGCCGAGGGCCTGCGACTCGGTGGCCAGCTTCTCGACCGCAGTCTTGACGGCCGCGATGTCGGTGCCTGCGAGAGCGTCGTTGGCTTCCTTGATGGCAGCCTCGACCTTCTCCTTGACGTCGGCGGGCACCTTGTCCTCGTTGTCCTTGATGAACTTCTCGGTCTGGTGCACCAGCGACTCGGCCTGGTTGCGCACCTCGGCCTCCTCGCGGCGGGCCTTGTCTTCCTCGGCGTGCGCCTCGGCGTCCTTGACCATCCGCTCGATCTCTTCCTTGGACAGACCGGAGCCGTCCTGGATCTTGATCGTGTTCTCCTTGCCCGTGCCCTTGTCCTTCGCGGTCACGTGCACGATGCCGTTGGCGTCGATGTCGAAGGTGACCTCGATCTGCGGCACGCCACGCGGGGCGGGCGGCAGGTCGGCCAGCTCGAACGAGCCGAGCAGCTTGTTGTGCGAGGCGATCTCGCGCTCACCCTGGAACACCTGGATCTGCACCGAGGGCTGGTTGTCGTCAGCCGTGGTGAAGGTCTCGGACCGCTTGGTCGGGATGGTGGTGTTGCGCTCGATGAGCTTGGTCATCACGCCACCCTTGGTCTCGATGCCGAGGGACAGCGGGGTGACGTCGAGGAGCAGCACGTCCTTGACCTCGCCCTTGAGGACACCGGCCTGCAGGGCGGCGCCGACGGCGACGACCTCGTCCGGGTTGACGCCCTTGTTGGGCTCACGGCCACCGGTCAGCTCGCGCACCAGGTCGGAGACGGCGGGCATGCGGGTGGAACCACCGACGAGCACGACGTGGTCGATGTCCTTGACGGCGATGCCGCTGTCCTTGATCACGGCCTGGAACGGCGCGCGCGTGCGGTCGAGGAGATCGGACGTGATCTTCTGGAATTCGCTGCGGGACAACTGCTCGTCGAGGAACAGCGGGTTCTTGTCCGCGTCGACGGTGATGTAGGGCAGGTTGATCGACGTGCTCTGCGACGAGCTCAGTTCGATCTTCGCCTTCTCGGCAGCCTCACGGAGACGCTGCAGGGCCATCTTGTCCTTGGTCAGATCGATGCCGTTCTGAGCCTTGAACTTGTCGACGAGCCACGTGACGATGCGCTCGTCCCAGTCGTCACCACCGAGGTGGTTGTCGCCGGACGTGGCCCGGACCTCGACGACGCCCTCGCCGATTTCGAGCAGCGAGACGTCGAAGGTGCCGCCACCGAGGTCGAAGACCAGGATGGTCTGTTCCTTGTCGCCCTTGTCGAGGCCGTAGGCCAGTGCGGCCGCGGTGGGCTCGTTGACGATGCGCAGGACGTTGAGGCCGGCGATCTGGCCGGCTTCCTTGGTGGCCTGACGCTGGGCGTCCTCGAAGTACGCGGGGACGGTGATCACGGCGTCCGTGATGTCCTCGCCCAGGTAGGCCTCGGCGTCGCGCTTCAGCTTCATGAGCGTGCGCGCGCTGATCTCCTGCGGCGTGTACTTCTTGCCGTCGATCTCCACGTTCCAGTCGGTGCCGATGTGGCGCTTGACGGAGCGGATGGTGCGGTCGACGTTGGTGACGGCCTGGTTCTTGGCGGGCTGGCCGACCAGCACCTCACCGTTCTTGGCGAAGGCGACGATCGACGGGGTGGTGCGTGAACCTTCGGCGTTGGCGACCACTACGGGCTCGCCGCCTTCCAGTACAGACACGACCGAGTTCGTTGTACCGAGGTCGATACCGACGGCACGAGCCATAGTGTTCCTCACTTTCGTTTTGCAGTCCTGTGGGCAGGTTGTTCAGTACTGAACTGCGATGTTGGCGCTTAGTGAGCGCCCTCCGCTCAAGTTTGCACTCCGACACCGTCTGGAGTCAATTCGAACTTGAGTCGAGCACGCTCAACCTTGTCGTAAGGCTCAACGGAGGGGTGCGAAGATTTGTTCCCGGCCGCCCGGATCCGTTTCGGCGCCGCCGCCCCGGATTCTGTGTCGGCGCCGCCGACGTGGCCCGCGCGCGTCGGCCAACCTACACGCGGCCGCTCGATAGGATCGCAGCGTGACGACACCCGAACAGCCGCCACGCCGGCCGGAACCGCCGCGACCCGCACCGCCGCGTCCGGAGTTCGCGGTCACCCCGCTGCGTGCAGCACCCACCGATGCCACCCCGAAGGCGGTCGCGGTGTCGCTGTCCGCCTGGGTGGGGTCGTTCGTCGTCCTCGCCGGAATCGCCGGGGCCATCGCGCTCGACCTCGGCGCCGTCCGCGACGCCCTCGAGGCGTCGGTGGCCGCGGACAATCCCGGAGACTCGGCGACGGACATCACCGACACGGTAAACCTGACACTGATCGGCAGCGGCGCCATCGCCGTCGTCCTGATCCTCCTCGGACTACTGGGGATACAACTCCTTCGCGCCCGGAAACCGGCGGGCCAGATCACCCTCGCCGTCGTCGGCGTCCTCAGCGCCGCAGGCGGGGTGGGCCTGTGGATCCTGCTGTCCGACGCCGGTGACGCGACCGCCGGAGTGCTGCAGTGGGCGCCGCTCGCCTACAGCGCCCTCGTCGCGGTGGGAGTGCTCGCCCTGTTCGCTCCCGGCGTGTCTCCGTGGCTGCGCCGGAGCCGCTGACGCCGGGAAAACCCTGAGAAGACCGTGCTATTGAGGACCGTTTCTGACCTCAATCGCTTCTATCGTTCTTCTCATGACCACTTCGCAGAAGTCCCCCGTCACCGGTGAGCGCGCCGACCTCCTCCAGATCCTGCAGGAGCAGCGATCCACCCTGTTGATCACCGTCCGCGGCATCGACGACGAACAGGCACGCCAGCGCTCGACCGTCAGCGACCTGACGCTCGGCGGACTGATCAAGCACGTGTCCCACACGGAAAAGCACTGGGTCGAAACCATTCTCGAACCCGACGAGAACGCGGAGTTCGACATGGAGTGGGCCATGGAGAAGTACTACATGCGCGGCGACGAAACCCTCGAGGGACTGCTGGCCGAATACACCGAGGTGGCCCGCGCGACGGAGGCCGCCGTGGCCGGCCTCGACGACCTGGATGTGCTCATCCCCCTTCCCACCGCACCCTGGGCACCCGAGCGGCAGTGGTGGACGATCCGCCGCACCCTGCTGCACATCATCCGGGAGACCGCCCACCACTCCGGTCACGCCGACATCATCCGGGAATCCCTCGACGGCGGAAACACCACGATGCAGATGGGCGCCGACGCGGGCATGGAGTTCTGACCCACCCGCGGCACAGACGAAAAACACCTCACCGGCTTCGGGTGAGGTGTTTCTCGTCCGGTGGCGGGTTCGGGTGTTGACTGACCTCTTGCGCTTCACCGTTTCGCCGACTGGTGAAATCTATGGTGCCCCGCTGCGTGGGCACCGGCTACCACCCCCAGGGTGAATGTTGCCCACCTGGTTCTGCGGCTACGCCTCCGCCGTGACGGAGAGCACGACCACGTCGTCGGGGAAGGACGCGGGTGTCTGCAGACCCACGACGGCGAGGGCTCGGCCCGTCATCGAGACGCCGGGAACCTCGCTGCCCGCGGACAGTCCGTCGGCTCGTCCGCCGCCGGGCGGGGTGGTGACGGTCGGCTGATGCTGCGGCGGCACGTTGAACCACGCGGGCGGCTTCAGGCCCTCGTCCGGTTCACCGGCGAAGACGGGGCGCACGCGGTACCGCCGGTCCGGGTCGAGCCCGGGCACAGTGAACCGGCCCCGCGGCGACACGTCGGACCGCCCCACGTACGCGAGGAAGAACAGTGCCTCCGCCCGGTCGTCCGCGACCGCACCGTAGACCAGCAGGGTGGGGTCGATCTCGTCGGCGCGCACCATCGTTCCCGTGTGCAGCAGTTCCCGGTGCCGCTTGTACAGGTCGATCCACACGGCGAGCTGTGCGTTCTCGTTGTCGGTGGCGGTCGCGAGGTCCCACTCGATTCCGAGGTGCCCGTACAGCGCCGTCCCCGCCCGGAACGACAGTCGGTGGTACCGGCCTGTCGTGTGAGAGATCCCCGACGCGATGTGCGAGCCGAGCAGCTCGGGTGGAAGCAGCTGCATCGTCCACCGGTTCATCTGCTGGCGTTCGAGCGGATCGATGCAGTCCGAGACCCAGACGCGGTCGGTGCGCTCGAGGATGCCGAGGTCCACCCGCGCTCCGCCCGAGGAGCAGGATTCGATCTCCAGTCCGGGGAAGCGGCGCTTCAGCTCGTCCATCAGCCGGTACGTCGCGAGGGTCTGATCGTGGACGCCGGCGCGCCCGTGCGGAGCGGTGCCCGCGTCGATCAGGTCTCGGTTGTGGTCCCATTTGATGTAGGCGATGTCGTACTCGCCGAGAATCGCGGACATCCGCTCGAGGATGTGGTCGTATGCCTCGGGGATCCCCAGATTGAGCACCTGCTGGTTCCGGGACGGCACCGGCGTGCGCCCGCCGGTCGCCATGACCCATTCCGGATGTTCCCGCGCGAGATCGGAATCGAGGTTGATCATCTCCGGCTCGAACCACAGGCCGAACTCCATGCCGAGCGAACGCACGTGATCGATGATCGGGTGCAGACCGTCCGGCCACACCGTCTCGTCGACGTGCCAGTCCCCCAGCCCCGCCAGATCGTTGCGCCGGTACCGGAACCAGCCGTCGTCGAGCACGTAACGCTCGACGCCGAGCTTCGCCGCTCGATCCGCCAGGTCTTTCAACCGGGCCAGGTCGTGGTCGAAGTAGACGGCCTCCCACACGTTGATCGTCACCGGACGCGCGCGCCGCGGGTGCGTGGGCCGCGACCGGAGGTAGTCGTGGAAGCGGTGGGCCTGGGCGTCGAGCCCGTCGCCGTACGCGCCGTAGATCCAGGGCGTTTCGTAGCTTTCGCCGTCCGACAGCCGAATCTCGCCCGGCAGGAGCAGTTCTCCGCCGCCGATCACCTGGAAACCGGTGAAGAGCCGCTCGGCATAGTGGCGGTGGTTGCCGCTGAACCCGACGTGGGCGCCCCACACCTCGCCGCGGCCGAAACCGAAGCCGGGCACGCCGACGGACAGCACCGTCGCGGCGTCTGGGCCGGTGCGTCCCTTCCGCCCTTCGCGTTCGTGGATCCCGACGGTCAGTTCGCTGCGCTGCGGGGTCCGTTCCTTACCCCACCGGCCCGCGAAGTCGAGGATCTCGCGGGCCTGCGGCGGGACCGGGAACGCGAGCTGGAGGTCGTCGAGGACGTAGAAGGAGTCGCCCGTATTCGTGACCTCGGCCCTCGCCCGCAGGAGGCCGCTCGGCAGCAGTTCGATGTCGAGGTCCAGACCGAGATCGGCGACGGCGTCGTGCGCCGTGACCCGGACCTCACCGGCACCGGCTGCGACGAGTCCGGACCGGTGCTCGGCCCCGTCGACAGTCAGCGTGGTGGTCGTGAACAGCGGCGACCAGTCGGCGCCGTCTCGGTGCCCCACGATCCCGGGTTTCCCCACCCACCCGGTGTGGTGTTCGGGGAGTATCGACAGCCGCACCGGGAGGTCGACCACGTTGCCCGCCGGGGGCTCGATGTTCGCCTGCGCCAGGGCCTCGACGTCGGCGAGGTTCAGGTCGCCGAGCGCCGCACCCCAGTGCACGATCGCCGGCAACCGTCCTTCGGTGAGGTCGAGCACGACGGACACGCCGCCTGCGGTGAGGTGGACGTACGCGTGCGGTGTGATTGTCGCACTCACTTGTTTGCTCCCATCGTCAGTCCGGAAACGAAATGCCGCTGCAGCGCGACGAATACGAGCACCGTCGGTAATGCGACGAGCACCGATCCGGCGGCGAGCAGGTTGGTGTCGGTGAAGAAGCTGCCCTGCAGATTCTGCAGCGCGGTGGTGACCGGCAGCTTGTCGCCGCTGACCATCAACGCCAGCGCCCAGAAAAAGTCGTTGTAAATCCAGGTGATCATGAGCGTCGCGAGCGCGGCCAGCGCCGGACGGCACAGTGGGAGCACCACCTGCCAGTACTGGCGGAACAGTCCGGCGCCGTCCACGGTCGCCGCCTCGAGCAGTTCCGGCGGGACCGTCTTCATGTAATTGCTCAGCACGAACACGCAGAACCCGGTCTGGAACGCGACGTGCACGAGGATCAGTCCCCAGTAGCTGTCGTAGAGCGAGCCCGACGAGCTCATCCAGTACGGCAGCGGAATCGCGTTGTACAGTCGGAACAGCGGGGTCAGCAGCGTCTGCTGCGGCAGCAGATTGCCGGCGATGAACACGGCCAGCATGATCACGTTGAACTTCCACGGGAACCGCGCGAGCACGAACGCCGCCATCGACCCGATGAACAGGATCAGCAGCACCGCCGGGATGGTGATCAGCATCGAGTTGAGGAAGTAGTGCGGGATTCCGCCGACCTCCCACGACTCGGTGTAATTGCTGAGCGTGAATCCGCCGACGGACAGGTAGCCGTGGGTGAGGACGTAGTCGTAGTCGCGGAACGAGTTGTAGAGCGCCCACAGCAGCGGGAAGATCCACAGCAACGCCAGGGCGGTGAGCAGGAGGTACATCGCCGCGTGCGCGGCACTGAGCCGGCGCCGGTTGGCCACCGCGGCCTTGTTGCGGGGCCCGGTCCGATCGGCGGGCGCACTGCGGTCGGCGAGGGGTGTCGTCATGGTCATCAGTCGTCGCTCCGCATCACGATCCAGAGATAGAGGGCTATGAACACCAGCGAGATCACGAGCATGATCGTCGCCAGGGCCGAACCGAATCCGACGCGGCCCGCTTCACCCACGACGTTGGCGGTGACGAGGGCGGAGATCAGTTCGAGTCCGTTGCGGCCCTTGTTGATCACCCACACGAGGTCGAAGGCGCGCAGCGCCTCGATGACGGTGATGACGATGATCAGCAGGTTGGTGGGTTTCATCAGGGGGAACACGATCCGGAAGAACGTGCGGATCGGCCCGGCACCGTCCATGAGCGCGGCTTCGCGCACCGACGGGTCGATGGCCTTGAGGCCCGCCAAGTACAACAGCATGATGTAGCCGGTGTGACGCCAGCTCGCGGCGACCATGACGGCCCAGATGTTGACGTCGGGGTTGCCGAGCCAGTCGACGTCCGTGCCGAGGATGGTGTTGAGCACGCCGCCGTCGGTGGAGTAGATCAACTGCCACACGAACCCGACGAGGGCCATCGACAGCACCACGGGGATGTAGAAGATGCTCTGGTACAGCCGGCTTCCCTTCAGGCCCCGGTCGAGCAGCACGGCGAGGAAGATGCCGAGGATCGTCGGGAAGACGAAGAGGAACGCCAGCCACAGGACGTTGTTGTGGAGGGCCTGCTGGAACGGCGGGTACGCCTGGACGGCGTCGACGTAGTTCTGCGGGCCGATCCACTCGATGGTCGATGTGCCGCCGATGCCGTCCCAGCGGGCGAACGACAGGATCACCGTGAAGACGGTGGGAATCCACACCAGCCCGATCACGATTGCGGCGGGCAGCCCGAGCATGACGGCGATGGTCCACCGGTCGCCGCGGCTGCGTCGGATCTTCGGCGCCGGGGTCCTGGGTTCGGTTCCGGTTTGGGGAGGAACTGTGCTGGTCATGAATTCACCTGACCTGTCGGGACCGTGATGGTGGTCGTTGTCTTCTCGTGTGCGCTCATTGCCCGAACACCGCCGCCTTCTGCCGCTCGATGCTGCGGACCAGGCCGTCGACGTCGTTCGGGTTGCCGAGGAACTGCTGCATCGCGGGGATCATCACGACGGACGCGAAGTCGGGGCGGGTGTCCCGGTCGAGGAACTGGGTGATGGACCCCGCACCCTGGACGAGGGCGGCCGACTTCTGCACGAGCGGAGGGAAACTCGACAGGTCGGCGCCGCGGTGCGCCGGGATCGCCTGGGGATCCTGCTTCGCGTACGCGACGGCGGCGTCGGCGCTGGTGAGGAAGGAGAGGAACTGCTGCGCGCCGCCGAGGTTGCGCGGGTCCTTGCGCATCATGAATCCGTCCATCGGCGCCTCGACCGCCGACGTGCCGACCGCCGAGTCGAGTTCGGGGAACGCGAAGAAGTCCAGGTCCTCCCGGTCGGGCCCCGCGGGGAAGCTCTGCGCGACGAACATGCCGGCCACCAGCATGCCGACCTCCTTGTTGAGGAGTGCCTGCTGCGCCTCGGACATCTTGCGGCCCAGCGGTTGCGGCTGGTGGAACGGGAGGATCTCACGCCAGGTGTCGAACACCGACCGGACGCGGTTGTCGGTCCAGCTCACGTCGCCGGCGAGGAGGGAGCGGTGGAAGTCGACGCCGTTGAGGCGCAGATCGAGGTAGTCGAACGTGCCGAACGGCGGCCAGCCGTCGCGGACCCCGAATCCGATGGGGGTGAGCCCGTCCGACTGCATGCGTTTCGACAGGGCCACCCATTCGTCGAACGTCTTCGGCGGCGCGTAGCCGCGCTGCTGCCAAAGACTGGGACGGTAGAACACGGCCCACGGGTAATAGAAGAACGGGATCAGGTACTGCCTGCCGTCGGTTCCGGTGGACGCCTCGCGGAAGCTGTCGCTGAAGCCGCTGCCGTGCGCTTGCCACACCGAGCTGACGTCGTCGACGAGGCCCTTGTCTGCGAAGTACTTCATCCGGTACCCGGACATCCAGGTGAAGACGTCGTCCGGGGTGCCCTGCAGGTAGTTGTTGACATTCTCCTGGAACGAGGTGGAGTCGACGGAGTTGATCCGCACGGCGGCGCCGGTCTGCTGCTGGAACATCCCGACGACGTCCTGAACGCCGAGTTTGGCATTCTTGTCCGACAGCCGCGATCCGAGGGTGATCACGTGGGGGTCTACGCCGCCGGTGCACCCGGACAGCAGGCCCGCCGTCGACAGGGCGCCCGCGGCGCCGAGCGCGGCCTTGAGAAAGGTGCGCCGGGAGGGTTGCCACGGGTGCGGCAGCTCGTTTCGGTTCATGGTGCCCTTTTCGATTGAGTACCGGGTGGGGCGGAGTCGCTCACCACCTGATCGAAATCGAACAACTTCGATCATGTTTCGGTGCTGTCGCCTCACGCCCTTACGTGATGCAGGTTACAAAATCACGCCGCACTGCGCATTGTCAACCGGGCTGAAGTGCCTTCACCTGCGGAAGTGCAGAAATGTTCATTCGTGTTGACTTTTGAACAGCGATCGGACAGATTGTGAGCATGCACACAGCGAGCGATTCCCGCGGACGGCACCTGCGGTGGCCGACCCGGGGCATTTCCTTCGGCGGTGACTACAACCCCGAACAGTGGCCGGAAGAGGTCTGGCAGCGCGACGTCGAACTCATGCGCGAGGCTTGTGTCGACTTCGTGACCGTCGGCGTCTTCTCCTGGGCCCGGCTGCAGCCCGCCCCCGACACGTGGGATTTCGGCTGGCTCGACCGAGTCCTCGACCTCCTGCACGACGGCGGCGTCCGCGTCGACCTGGCCACCGCCACCGCGTCCCCACCCCCCTGGCTCACGACCGCGCATCCCGAGGTCCGGCCCGTGGACGAGCGCGGTTACCGGTACGAGATCGGCAGCAGACAGACGTGGAGCCCGAGTTCCCCGATCTACCGCGACCACTCCCTCGCCCTCGTCGAGAAGATGGCCGTCCGCTACGGCGGCCACCCCGCACTCGCGCTCTGGCACGTGTCCAACGAACTCGGCTGCCACAACTCGCGCTGCTACTCCCCCGACAGCGCGCGGGCGTTCCGGCGGTGGCTGCAGCGTCGCTACGGCGACCTCACCGAACTCAACCGGGCGTGGGGCACGACGTTCTGGAGCCAGCACTACGGCGCCTGGGACGAAGTGGGGCCGCCCGCCGCGAGCACGACGTTCGGCAACCCGACCCATCTGCTGGACTGGCGCCGCTTCTGCTCCGACGCCCTCCTCGACCAGTACCTCGCGGAGCGGGAGGTGTTGCGGCGCATCACCCCCGACGTCCCGGTGACGACGAACTTCATGGTGGGCATGGGCTCGCCGCAGTCCCTCGCCGGCGACATGAACTACGCGCAGTGGGCGCCGGAACAGGACCTCGTCTCCACCGACCACTATCTGGTCGGACCCGCGACCGGTGACGGCGCCGCCCACCACCGGCTGTCGTTCTCCGCCGACCTCACCCGCGGCATTGCCGGCTCACAGCCGTGGCTGCTGATGGAGCATTCGACGAGTGCCGTCAACTGGCAGCCGGTCAACCGGGCGAAGGCGCCCGGCGAGATGCTGCGTAACTCCCTCGCCCACGTGGCTCGCGGCGCGGACGGTGTCGCGTTCTTCCAGTTCCGCGCGTCGCAGGCCGGAGCCGAGAAGTTCCACTCCGCCCTCGTGCCGCACGCGGGCACCGACTCCGCCCGGTGGCGTGAAGTCGTCCAACTCGGGGCGGTCGTGCGGCGGTTGGAGCAGGTCGCCGGCAGCCGCGTCGAGGCCCCGGTCGGCATTCTGTTCGACTGGGAGTCGCAGTGGGCATGCGAGCAGGACGGGCACCCGTCGCGGTTGATGCAGCCGATGACGATCGCCAAGCAGATGCACCGCGCGTTCGCCGGGGTGACCTGCGACGTCGTCCCCCCGGACGCCGACCTCGGCCGGTACTCGGTTCTGGTCGTGCCCGCGATGTACCTGTGCAGCGACGAGGAGGCGGCCCGCATCTCGGCGGCGGCCCGCGCAGGCGCGCAGGTTCTGGTGACGGCGTTCTCCGGGATCGCGGACCGTGACGACCACGTCCGGCTCGGCGGCTACCCGGGGGCGTTCGGAGACCTGCTCGGCGTCCGGACCGAGGAGTTCTTTCCGCTCGGCGCCGACGAGACCGTCGCCCTCGACGACGGCACGTCGGCCTGCGTCTGGACCGAATACCTCACGGTCGCCGAGGACGTGGAGGTCCTCGCCCGCCACACCGAGGGACACCTGCAGGGCGTTCCCGCAGTGACCCGACGCCCCGTCGGCGACGGTGCCGCCTGGTATCTCGCGACCGTTCCCGACACGCGGAGCCTGGAGCGGCTCGTCGAGACGATCTGCGCCACAGCCGGTCTCGACCTTCACGCGGGACGGCACTCCGACGTCGAGATCGTGCGCAGGCGGGGCGAGAACGGGTCGTGGCTGTTCGTCCTCAACCACACGAACGAGAAGGTGACCGTCGACGTGTCCGGCACCGACCTCGTGACCGAACGGGTGGTCGACGGACCGCTCACGCTGGAACCGGGCAACTGTGCTGTGATTCGCGAAGACAGCGCCGGCACCGGCGCCCCGACACGGAAGGCGGACGCATGATGCTCGCACGTCAGCGCCAGCAGGTGATCCTCGACGAGGTCACCGCGCACGGCGCGGTGAAGGTCGTCGACCTCGGCGCGACGCTCGGGGTCTCCGACATGACCATCCGGCGCGACATCAACGAACTCGTCGAGCAGGGTCTCGTCGAGCGGGTGCACGGCGGGGTGACGCTGCCGCGCTCGGCGAGCGTCCACGAACCGGGGTTCTCGGCGAAGTCCGAACTCGACCGTGAAGCCAAGCGGGCCATCGCCCGCGCCGCGGCCAGGCTGGTGCGGCCGGGCACGTCGGTGGGCATCTCCGGCGGCACCACCACGCACGCCCTCGCCCGCGAACTCCTCGACGTCCCCGACATCACCGTCGTCACCAATTCGCTGCCCGTCGCCGACGCCTTCCACGAGGGCGGCCGCGACGACCAGACCATCCTCCTCACCGGAGGTCAGCGCACCCCGTCGTTCGCCCTCGTCGGACCGCTCACGGTCGCCGCCCTGCGCGGCATCCACGTGGACATGCTGTTCCTCGGCACGCACGGCATGGGGATCGACTCGGGGCTGACCTGCCCCAATCTGATGGAAGCCCAGACCAATCAGGCGCTCGTCGCGTCTTCGCGCCGCGTCGTGGTGCTCGCCGACCACACGAAGTGGGGGGTGACCGCGCTGGCGAACACGATCCCACTGTCCGACGTCGACATCCTCATCACCGACGCCGGGCTCGAGCGCGCCGCCCAGGAAGCCCTCGCCGACCACGTCGGCGATCTCGTGGTGACACGGGAGAACCGGGAAGGACTTGACGATGACCGTGCGTGACGAACAGGAGGCGCGGGAGGCCCCCGCGCGGGTCCGGATGCGCAAGACCCGGACAACTCTCGCGGACGGCCGCGAACTCCTCTACTTCGACGACTCCGAGCCGTACGTGTCGGGCGGCGCCACCCGGGAACTGGTGGATTCGCGTCCGCTGCCGCCCGCGGTGTCGCAGTCGCAGATGCGTTTCGACGTGCTCACCGGGGAGTGGGTGGTCATCGCCGCGCAGCGGATGGACCGCACGTTCCTGCCGCCGCCGGACGCGTCGCCGCTCGCGCCGAGCCGGCCGGGCAAGGCGCCCACCGAGATTCCGGCCGACGACTACGACGTGGTGGTGTTCGAGAACCGCTTCCCCTCGCTCGCGACGGCCGCCACGAACCAGGACCTCCCCGACTGCGTCGACGGCGAAGCGCTGTGGCCGCTGGCACCGGGGGCGGGCCGGTGCGAGGTGGTCTGCTTCACCAGTAACCCGGATGCCGCGTTCTCCACCCTGAGCGTCGACCGGGTCCGCACCGTCGTCGACGTCTGGGCCGACCGCACCGCCGAACTGTCGGCGCTGCCCGGGGTGCGGCAGGTGTTCTGCTTCGAGAACCGGGGCAAGGAAATCGGAGTCACCCTCACCCATCCGCACGGGCAGATCTACGCCTACCCGTATCTGCCGCCGCGCACGGACACGCTGATCCGGCGCTCCCGCGAGCACTTCGAGAGCACCGGGCGGCTGCTGCTCGCCGACGTCCTCGACGCCGAAACACGCTCCGGCAGAAGGGTGGTCCTGGCGGGCGCACACTGGACCGCGTACGTTCCGGCCGCCTCGCGCTGGCCGCTGGAGGTGCACCTCGCGCCCCACCGCGACGTCCGCGACCTCACCGAACTGACCGATGCCGAACGCGACGAACTCGCGCAGGTGTATCTCGAACTGCTGCGGCGGGTCGACCGCTTCTTCGACGGCGTCGACGCGGTGCCCTACATCGCCGCGTGGCATCAGGCGCCCGTCGGCGAGGACCGCGCACTCGGACGGCTGCACTTGCAACTGTTCTCGATGATGCGGTCGCCCGGCCGGATGAAGTACCTGGCGGGATCCGAGTCCGGGATGGGGGCGTGGGTCAACGACACCACCCCTGAGCGCATCGCCGACCGGCTGCGGGAGGTGGCGTCGTGAGTGCTGCGCGGTGGGTCGAACCCGTCGACGTCCACGCGGTCGCCGGCACCGCGGAGGCGTTGTTCCGCACCACGTTCGGTGGCGACGCGGACGGTGTCTGGGCGGCGCCCGGCCGCGTCAACCTCATCGGTGAGCACGTCGACTACGCCGACGGGCTGGTCCTGCCGTTCGCCCTCCCCTACGTCACCGTCGTCGCCGTCCGCGTGCGGGACGACGGGATCCTGCACGCCGTGTCGACACACACCGGCGAGTCCTGGCAGGGTGCGCTCGCCGACGTCGCCCCGGGCCACCCGTCCGGCTGGTCCGCGTACGTCGCCGGGGTGGTGTGGGCGCTGCGCCGGTCCGGACATCTCACGGCGAAAACGGGTTTCGATGTGGCGGTGCATTCCACGGTCCCGGTCGGCTCCGGGCTGTCGAGTTCGGCCGCGCTCGAGTGCGCGTTCGCGCTCGCCGTCGCCGACCTCGCCGGACTGCCCACCGACGATGCCGGCCGCCGGCCACTGATCGACGCGTCCATCTTCGCGGAGAACGAGATCGCCGGCGCCTCCACCGGCGGCATGGACCAGTCGGTCGCGATGCTCGCCCGCCCCGGCCACGCCCTGCTCCTCGACTGCCGGGACGGCGCGAGCAGGCACGTCCCGCTCGACTTCGGCGCCGCAGGCACCCGACTGGTGGTCATCGACACCAACGCCCCACACCGGCTGGTCGACGGCCAGTACGGCAACCGGCGCGCCACCATCGAGAAGGCCTGCGCCGACCTCGGCGTCGCCACCCTGCGCGACGTCGCCGACGCCGACGCGGCCGTCGCGGCGCTGAGTTCCCCGGCAGCGCAGCGGGCCCGGCACGTGCTCGGCGAGATCGGCCGCGTCTACGAGGTCGCCGATCTGCTCGACCGCGGCCGGATCGCCGACATCGGCGACGCGCTGAACCGCTCCCACGCCTCCCTGCGCGACGACTACGAGGTCAGCTCCGTCGAACTCGACTCCGCCGTCGACGCCGCCCGCGAGGCCGGCGCCTGGGGCGCCCGGATGACCGGCGGCGGGTTCGGCGGCTCCGCGATCGCCCTCGTGCCCACCGACCGGGTCGACGCCGTCGCCGAGAACGTCGCCCGACGCGCCGACACCGCGTCCCTGCCCGTCCCCCAGTTCCTGCACGCCGAGCCGTCGGGTTCGGCACACCGACTCTGAGATCCCCTTCCACGACCAGGAGAACACCATGGCACGAGTCACGTACGACGCAGCCACCAAGATGTACCCCGGTTCCGATGTGCCGGCGGTCGATTCGCTGAACCTCGACATCGAAGACGGCGAATTCCTCGTCCTCGTCGGTCCGTCCGGGTGCGGCAAGTCGACGTCGCTGCGGATGCTGGCCGGCCTCGAGGACGTCGACTACGGCGCCATCCGCATCGGCGAACGCGACGTCACCGCGCTCGCCCCGAAGGAACGGGACATCGCGATGGTGTTCCAGAACTACGCGCTGTACCCACACATGACGGTCGCGAAGAACATGGGATTCGCCCTCGAGATCGCCGGCATGGACAAGGCCGAGATCGGCCGCCGCGTCGAGGAGGCCGCGAAGATCCTCGATCTCGGCGACTACCTGAACCGCAAACCGAAGGCACTGTCCGGCGGGCAGCGACAGCGGGTCGCGATGGGCCGGGCGATCGTCCGCAACCCGCAGGTGTTCCTCATGGACGAACCGCTGAGCAACCTCGACGCGAAACTCCGGGTGCAGACCCGTACCCAGATCTCACAGTTGCAGCGCCGACTGGCCACCACCACCGTGTACGTCACCCACGACCAGGTGGAGGCCATGACCATGGGCGACCGCGTCGCCGTCATGAAGGCGGGCGTCCTGCAGCAGTGCGCGAGCCCGAAGACGCTGTACGAGAAGCCGGTCAACAGCTTCGTCGCCGGGTTCATCGGATCCCCGGCCATGAACCTGTTCGAGGTCGACGTCGTGCACGGCGACGCCCGGATCGGTTCGCTGTCGACGCCGATCGAGCGGTCGGTGCTCGGCGCCCTGGACAGCGGGCGGGTCGTCGTCGGCGTCCGCCCGGAGGCGTGGACCGTGTCCGATCAGGGCACCGCGGTGAAGGTCGACGTCGTCGAGGAACTCGGTGCCGACGCCTACATCTACGGACGGCTCGTCCGCGACGGTGACCTCGGCGGCCACGACATCGTCGCCCGGGTCAGCGACTCCGCCTCCCCCGCCAAGGGCGACGTGATCCGGCTGGCGCCGGACCCGGCGCGCCTGCACTTCTTCTCGCCCACCACCGGCGCCCGGCTCGGCGACTGACCGGGGGGAACAGTGAAACTTCTCGTCACCGGCGGCGCCGGTTACGTCGGCAGCGTCTGCGCGCAGCGACTGCTCGAGTGCGGCCACACGGTCGTCATCGTCGACGACCTGTCGACCGGCAACGCCGACGCGGTCCCGGCGGGGGCGGAATTCGTCGAGGACGACGTCGCGAGCGCAGCCCACCGCGTTCTCGGCGCCGGGGATGTCGACGGCGTGTTGCATTTCGCCGCCCGCTCACTCGTCGGCGAATCGGTGGAGACCCCGGAAACGTACTGGCAGGCCAACGTCGTCACGACGCTGACGCTGCTGGAGGCGATGCGTTCCTCCGGCACCGGCCGGCTGGTGTTCTCCTCCACCGCCGCGACGTACGGTTCGCCGGATTCCGTGCCGATCACCGAGGACGCCCCGACCCGGCCGACCAACCCGTACGGCGCCACCAAACTGGCGATCGACCACGCAATCACGTCCTACGCGCACGCCCACGGGCTGGCGGCGTGCAGCCTTCGGTACTTCAACGTGGCGGGCGCGTACGCCGGTCTCGGCGAGAACCGGGCGGTGGAGACCCACCTGATCCCGCTGGTGCTGCAGGTCGCCGCGGGGCACCGCGACGAGATCTCGGTGTTCGGCACCGACTGGCCCGAACCGGACGGTACTGCCGTCCGCGACTACATCCACATCCGCGACCTGGCCGAGGCGCACGTCCTCGCGTTCGAGTCGGCCCGGCCCGGAACGCACCGGATCTACAACCTCGGCACCGGCACCGGGTTCAGTGTGCGGGAGGTGATCTCGTCCTGCGAACGCGTGACGGGCCGAACCATCGCCACCCGCGACGCCCCGCGCCGCGCCGGCGATCCGGCGGTGCTCGTCGCGTCGGGCGCCCGTGTGCAGGCCGAACTGGGCTGGCGGCCGAGGTACACGGACCTCGATGCGATCGTGGCCGATGCGTGGACGTATCTGCAGTCGCTGGGGGCGCGGGAGCGCTACCGTGGTCCCGTGCGGTCGTGACCGGTCCGCCACGAGAAGGAGGCTGCTGTGGACGTCGACGATTCCACGAGGCAGGGCCGGATCGTGGAGGTCCTCGTCGAGGCCTTCGCCGATCTGATGGAGGCGGACCCGAGCGCGTTTCGCACGAAGTTCCGGAAGATGGCCGCCGATCCGTTCGCCTTCTACCGGGGCAGCGCCTGCCTCTTCTACGACGATCTGCGTGACTTCGACGATCCGTGGGCGGACGAGCGCACCGGCCGCGCGTGGATTCACGGCGATCTGCACCTGGAGAATTTCGGCACGTACATGAATGCGGAGGGCACCCTCGTCTTCGACGTCAACGATTTCGACGAGGCGTACGTGGGGCCGTTCAGCTGGGATCTTCGCCGGTTCGTCGCGAGTCTCGCACTGATGGGCTGGCAGAAGGCCCTCCCCGAGAGCGATGTCCGGGCACTCGCCGACACCTATCTGCGCAGTTACGTCGCGCACGTCCTGCAGTACGTGCAGCGGGAGGCGGATGAGGCGTACGCACTGCGCCTGGACAATTCGCGTGGCGCCATCCAGGATCTGCTGCTGAGCGCGCGCCTCGCCACCCGGGTGGACCTGCTCGAGTCCGTCACGGTGATCGAGGACTACGACCGGCGTTTCCGGCGGGGCCGCGGAGTCCGCGAACTCGACGAGGAGGAACGCACGACCGTGTGCGAGGCGCTGGAGACGTACATCGAGAGGGTGCCCCGCAGCAAGCGATCCGCGCGGCCGGTGTTCTACCGGGTCAAGGACGTGGTCGGGCGGAAGGGTTTCGGGATCGGCAGCGCCGGCCTCCCGGCGTACAACGTGCTCATCGAAGGGGCGACGCAGGCGCTCGAGAACGACATCGTGCTGTCCCTCAAGCAGGGCAACGTCGCCGCACCAAGCCGCGTCGTCGACGAACCCCGTGTCCGCGACTACTTCGAGCACGAAGGCCACCGCACGGTGGTGAGTCAGCGGGCTCTGCAGGTCCACACCGATCCGCTGCTCGGCTACACCGAGATCGGTGACACCGGTTTCGTGGTCGCCGAACTCTCCCCGTACGAACTGGACCTGGAGTGGTCCGATCTCACCGAACCGGAGGACATCGCGCCGGTGCTCGAGGACCTCGGCCGGGCGACGGCGAAGGTGCACTGCGTCTCCGACGAAGACAGCGATCAGACCCTGGTCACGTTCCAGACCGAGGACGCGATCCAGAACGTCGTCGACGGCAGGCTGGAAGAGTTCGTCGGCGAGATCATCGATTTCGGCATCGCCTACGCCGAGGTGAGCCGCAAGGATCACCAGCTGTTCGTGGACGCGTTCCGGGAGGGCGAGATCGCGGGCGTGTCCGCGACCTGACCCGAACTACAGACGCACGGTGTTCAGTTCCTCCAGAACACCTTCCGCGCTGCGGGCGGCGACGGTGCAGGCCCTCGCCGTGAACTGGTCGAGCAACGGATGCCGTGCCCGTTCGCGCCACTTCCGCACCGCGGCGAGTGCCCGCATCCGCTGCAACTCCACGGAGTCGTCGCCGTCGGTGCCCAGTCGTTCCGGGATCTGGATGCCGAACCCGCCGATCAGGCGCTGCAGTTCGGCCACGTCGTCGGCGGGCAGCCCCACCTCGGTGGACCGCAGCCGCCCGAGCAGGCGCAGTTCCTGGAAACCGTGCACGTCGGACAGCAACCGTTCGGCCGACATCAGGATCTCGCCCGCCCCCGGCACCGGATGCGCCGTCAGCACCCGCTTGAGTGCCACGAGCGCCGAGTGGGTCTTCAACTGATCGGCCCGCTGCCCGAACTGGATGTCGATCACCTGACGCAGTTCGTCGAGACCGCTGCGTTCCACCAGTTCGGCCGCCAGCGTCGGCGAGTCCTTGGTGCCCAGCCGGATCAGGGTGACGGCCATCCGGATCCCGAAGAGCCCGAAGCGATCTGCCAGCTGGGCCCGCATCCGGGCGTCCACGGGAAGCGGACTGTCCTCGCGCGCGAACCTGTCGGCCGACAGCATCGCCAGGTTCAGGTCGTCCACCGGGACCTCGGCCAGATGCTGGAACGCTGTGAACTCGGCCTGACGCATCGTGCGGGCCCCGAGCGCCAGCAGACCCGCGACGGGGACGACGGCCTGGCACAGCCCGGTGCGCTCGAGTTCCCCCGCAAACCGGGACGCCACCTCCTTCGCGGACATCATGGCATCCAGGCGTCCCGCCCCCACCTCGTCGGCCCGCGACACGACCCCGACCACCCCGAGCGGTCCCGATTCGTCGCCGACGTGGTCGCCGATCTGACCGAGGAACTGGACGTCGGTCGCGTTGAGGGTGCGCAGCAGGTAGACCACGGCGTCGGCGCCGGACGCCTCGTTGTCCGGGGTGAGCATCTCGAGCGTGCGGGCCGAGACGTCCCGCGACAGCGAGGACGTGCCCGGGGTGTCGATGATCGTGGTGTGCGCCAGCGCGGACGACGGCCACTCCACGTCGAGGCGGTCCACCTGGTCGGCGGTGAGGTGACCGAGGTCGAACGTGAGATGTCCGTCCCGGCGCAGCACCGGCACGTTGGCGGACCGCTGCGCACCGCTACCAGGGTCCGGTTGGTACCAGGCCGTCACAGTCGGCGTCGACCCGCTGCGATACCAAGTGACGACGCGAGTGCACTCGGTCGCGTCGGTGGGCGCGATGTCCTGCCCCACCAGGGAATTGAGCAGCGTGGACTTGCCGGCCTTCAGCGAACCGGCCAGCGCCACCCGCAGCGGTTGTTCCAATCGCCGGGCGCATTCGGTCAGCTGATCCCGGATCTCGGGGCGGCCCGCGTACAACTGCCGGGCGGAGGCGATGAGTGCCCGGGCTTCGTGGAGCGGAGCGGCGGTCATGCCGTGACCGCTCCCGCGTCGCCTGCGACGAGTTGCGCGGCCTGCTGTTTCAGCTCGGAGGCGACGTGCAGATCCTTCTTGAGTTGCGCGATGCGGCGGGTCCGCTCGGTGGACTCGAGGTTCGCCGCCTCCTGCGCGGCCCGCAGCGACTCGTTGATCGACCGCAGCGCCTGCTCGGCGATCGCGGTGAAATGGTCGCGCAGCAACCGCTGGATCGACCGGAGCCGATCCTTCGACTCCTTGCCCACCTGGAAGCTGGCGTCGTCCGCGAACCGGCGGATCGCGGTCTTCGCCTCCGCCCGCCGCTTCAGGATCCGGCTCTCCCGATCTTCCCGGTATGCCTTGGTGCCCAGCAGGACTCCCGCGCCGATCGAAATCGGATTGACCAGGGCCATCCCCATCATGGTGGTGATCAGACCGAACATGAGGACGCCGCCGTACGACCCGCGCATCCCGACGAGGACCTTCTGCGTGATCCCGATGCGCCCCGCCTCGAGGTCGGCGAGCGACGCCACCGGTTCGAGGACCCCGTCCACGTTCGCGACGTCCAGGTGCGGCAGTTCGACGGAACCCGTCTCCGCGAAGTGCTGCGCCACCACCTCGGCCAGCCACAGCGCGCGGTCGTGGGCCCAGACGAAGTTGTCGCCGATGGCGGTGGCGAATTCCTGCTCGAGCCACTGGCCCAGCGCGTCCCAGTCCTTGCCGGGATCACCCTCGTCGACGGTCTCCTCCGCCTCCCGCGTGACGCGGCGCAACCGGTCCCGCAGGTCGTGGTCGATGTCCGCGGCCAGGTCGGCGATGCCGTCGCCGAGCGTCTGCTGCCACAGCGACGTCTTCTTGTGCAGTTCCTCGGCGGCGGCCTTCGCCTTCTGTAGTTCGGCGACCGCGGCGACGCCCTTCGCCGGATCACGCAGGGCGGCAAGCTCACTGCCGATCCCCAGGGTGAGATGCTCGGCTGCGGAGGACACGTCCAGCGACACGGCCCGGCGGGTGTTCGCCTCCGCCCGTGCCACCACCCGGTCGCGCAGGAACGCGTACAGCTCGACGAAACCGGATTCGGTGTTGAGTTCCTCGTCCTGCAGTCGCAGCGCGTGCGAACGCAGCACCGAGGAGATCGGGATCAGGGGAACGTCGAGACCGGCGCGCGCGAGGTGCCCGCGGTCGGCCTCGACGATCTCGCGCCAGTGCGGGTACAGGTCGGTCTTGCTGATCAGGCAGGCCACCGACGGGCACAGGCTCGTGACCTGGCGGATGAAACCGAGTTCCGGCTCGGTGAATTCCTGGCTGGCGTCGGACAGGACGAACACGGCGTCCGACGCCGGAATCAGTCCCAGCGTGCTCGCGGCGTGCGGGTTTCCTGCGCCGCCCACCCCGGGGGTGTCGACCAGGACCAGCCCGTCGGCGAGCAGCGCGCTCGGGACGTTGACCTCCACCCGCAGCACCTCCCGGCCCCCGGCGCGGGGGGAGGCGGGGGTGATGCCGTTCAGCTCGTCGAGCGGCAGCGGCACCCGGATCGGGTCGGCGCCCGGATCGGCGAGCACCAGTTCCGCCGACGCCGTCTCCGCGTTCTGGACGACGGTGGGGATCGCCGTGGTCTCGTCGTCCCCCACCGAGCACACGGTGAGATTGAGAAGCGAATTCACGAACTGGCTCTTGCCCTGCTTCAGCGGTCCGACCACGACGATCCGCATCCGCGGGTCCTGCACCCGGCCCCGGGCGGAATCGAGGCGCTGCGCCAGGTCACCGCGACCGAACCTCTTCGCCACGTCCAGGGCCTGCTCGAGCAACGCCGTCATCGACTGCGATCGGGCTGGACTCTTCTCGGCGGCTGCACTGTCCATGAGCTTCGTTGACCCGCAATTCTTCCGACCTCGTGCGGGCACCTGTTCGGTGCCCCGACACCCGACTGTGGAAAACAGCCCCGCACGCATAACGCGTCCGGGGCTGATTTCGTTACATCGTACGGCGGTCCCGGCCGCCCCGTCTGGGGGATGCCGGAACCGCCGTCTCATCACGGCTCGAGGTGATCGACCACGCCCGTGACGTCGTGCGAGAGGTCCACCGAGGAGTCGGTGTCGCCGAACAGCGAACCGTCGGTGTCGGCGTGCAGGCCCGAGTCGGCGCCGAACGCGTTGTCCGCGTCGATCGACGACCAGGTGTCGGCCCCGGTGTCGACGGCACCGCCCAGGGTGGATCCGAGGCCGCCGGCGATCGAACCGGTGGTGTCGGCGACGGCGCCGCCGACCGCACCGAGGTCCGCGGAACCGTCCGTGGCGGCGTCCGCGGCGGCGGAAGCGCCACCCGCGACCGATCCACCGGCGGACGCTGCGCCGTCGAGGGCGCCGCCCACTGCCGCCCCGCCGTCGACCGCTCCACCGACGGCCCCGTCGAGGGCGCCGCCGACCGAGGTGCCGAGCGATCCGAGACCGCCCACGCCACCGGACAGTCCGGCGCCGAGATCGGCGGCCGCGTCGGTGGTGGCGTCCAGGCCACCGGTCAGACCGGCGGTGGCGTCGACGGCGCTGTTGACGCTGCCCTCGAGTCCGCCGGCCACGTCGCCGCCGATTCCGGCAGCGGCGTCCACGGTGCCGCCGAGGCTTCCGCCGACGTTCGCCGCCGTGTCCAGAGCGCCACCGAGGCTTCCGCCCAGGTTCGCCGCCGTGTCGAGGGCACCGCCGAGGTTCGCGTCCAGGCTCGCACCGGCGTCGGCGACCGCACCGACCGAGGCGCCTGCCTCACCGACCGCGTCCACGGCACCGCCGACGCTGCCGGTCAGTGCCGAGCCGAGGCCCGCACCGGTGTCGAAGATGCCTCCGAGACCACCGGTGAGGCCGCTGGTCAGACCGGCGCCCAGGCCACCGGCCGTGTCCAGACCGCCGACCAGGTTGGTTCCGAGGCTGCCGCCCAGGTCCGCTCCGGCGTCGGCAACCGCGCCGACTCCCGCCGCGACACCGGCGCCGATGCCGGCCGCGGCGTCCGCGCCGCCCGCCACACCGCCGCCGACGGCGCCGCCCACGTTGCCCGTGACGTCCGTGCCCACATCGAGCAGACCGCCCAGCGCGCCGTCGATGCCGCTCGTCAGGCCACCCGCGAGACCGGTGCCCGCGTCGAGCGCACCATCCAGGGCGCCGCCCACACCGGCCGCCGCGTCGAGTCCGAGGTCAGCGTCCAGAGCGGAGTCGAGATCGAGCCCGCCACCGGCCTCCAGTGCCGTCTCCAGTGCGGAACCGAGGGTGGCGCTGAGGTCGCCGTCCGCGCCGAGGACACCGCCGAGAGCGGTGCCCAGCGTGCTGCCGATGCTTCCCTCCGCGCCGAGGACGCTGTCCAGGTCGAGGGCGCCGCCGGTCTCGAGCGCACCGCCGAGCACACCGCCGAGGGCCGCACCGAGATCGGCGCCCGCGGCGCCACCGGCACCGAACGCACCGCCGAGCAGACCACCCAGGTCGGTCGCCCCGCCGAGGTCGACTCCGCCGTCAGCGCCGAGCACCGCGTCGAGCGCCGCGCCCAGGCCTGCGGTGGCGTCACCGTCGACTCCGAGCACTCCGCCGAGCGCGCTGCTGATCGTGGTTCCCAGATCGGCACCGGTGTCGAGGACGCCGCCCAGCCCGAGGCCGCTCTCCAGTGCGCCGCCCAGGACCGTTCCCAGGTTCGCGCCTGCGTCGCCGCCCAGACCGAGGGCACCGCTCAGTGCCGTGGTCAGCTCGGACGTCAGTTCTCCGCCGAGGCCGAGGTCGCCGCCGAGGCCGAGATCCAGTCCGCCGTCCAGCAGGCCGCCCAGGTCGATGCCCGTCACGCCGCCGGCACCGAGCGCAGCGTCGAGAGTGCTGCCCAGTTGCGTGGCCAGGCCACCGTCCAGGCCGAGGGCGCCACCGAGGACGGTGCCGAGTGCGGCGTCCAGTCCCAGTCCGCTGCCGAGGGCACCGGACAGTGCGCCGCCGAGGCCGCCGTCCAGATCGAGGGCGCCGCCGAGCAGACCGCCCAGGGCTCCACCGAGGTCACCGCTGACGTCGCCGCCGGCGCCGAGGACGCCGCCGAGGATGCCGCTCAGCGCGCCACCGAGGCCGCCGTCGGCACCGAGCACGGCACCGAGGTCGAGTCCGCCACCGGCACCGAGCACCGCGTCCAGTGCTGTTCCCAGACCGGCCGTGAGGTCGCCGCCGACTCCGAGTTCACCGCCGAGCAGCCCGCTCAGGGCACCGCCGAGGCTGCCGCCCGCACCGAGGATCGCGTCGAGGTCCAGTCCGCCGCCCAGGTCGGCGATCGAACCGAGCGTCGCGCCGAGGGCGCCACCGAGGTCTGCACCGAGGTCACCGCCCGCACCGAGGACACCGCCGAGCGCGCCACCGAGGACCGCGCCGAGGTCGGTGCCGAGGACTCCGCCGAGCGAACCGGCGACGTCGCCGAGCAGGTCACCGCCGAGCAGGCCTTCGAGGGTCGCGCCCAACCCGCCGCCGGCGCCGATCGCCGCGTCGAGGGCGCCGCCCAGCGTGCCACCGAGACCGGCGTCCACACCGAGCACGCTGCCGGGGGTCGTTCCGAGCACGCCACCGAGGTCGAGGCCGGCACCGACACCGGTGAGGATGTCGCCGTCGACGCTGCCACCGAGGTCGACGACGCTTGCGAGGGCGGCACCGAGAGCCGCACCCAGCTCGGCGCCCAGGTCGCCGCCGATCGACAGGGCAGGCGCGAGGATCCCGGTGAGACCACCGGCGACGTTGACCACCGGCAGCGCGGTGATCGCCGCGGTGAGGGTGGTGGCGAGCTGCGCGGTCAGGTCGGCACCCAGCCCGAGCGCTCCTCCGAGGGCTCCGCTGATCGTGGCGCCGAGGTCGAGTGCGCTGCCGAGGTCGACGCCACCGGTGAGGGAGAGTGCTGCGTCGAGGGCCGCACCCAGCGCGGCACCGAGCTGTGCACCGATCTCGCCGCCGATCTCCAGTGCGGCACCGAGCGCGGCGCTCAGACCGGCCGCCAGTTCCGCGGCGAAGTCGAAATCGCCGCCCAGGCCGGCACCCAGACCGAGACCCGCGCCGGCACCGAGACCGACCGCACCGCCGAGGCCGCCGCCGAGACCGAGGCCTGCGCCCAGACCGCCACCGAGACCGCCGCCGACACCTGCGCCGAGACCGCCGGCGACGTCACCGGCGACGGCGGCACCGGCGTTGACGATCGCTGCCAGGTCGGCCCCGCTGCCTGCGAACAGTCCCGACTCCGCGACCAGCGGAGCGACGGAGACGATGTCCGCGTGGCTCACACCCTGCAGACCGGCAGCGCACAGCGCGTCGGTCGGGTTGGCGCAGTAGGCCGCCGCAGCCTGCTCGTCGCGAAGAAGGCCGAGGATGAAGTCGAGGACGGCGTTGGTAGCCATGGCAATCTCTCCTGTGGTCGGGGTTCGGGGAGTTCGGGTGGCCACCACAACTGCTGTGACGGCGAGTGAAATACACGTTATGGATCGGCGGCCCCCTTCCCAACGGGGCGGCGCCCCCTACTCGCGGACCCCGGTATCGGGGATCTCCCATCGGGGGTCGGGGCCTCGCCGTTAGGGGATGAGGGGGCATTAGGGGATCGGCCCCGTAACTGCCGTCGACCTGCGCATCGGCGTAACGAAACAGCCGCCGCACGCGACAATTCGAGTGACCACGACGGCCCCGGCCGTCCCATACGACGGCGGCACCGTCCGCCTGACACAGGCGGCGTGACGCCCGCCCGGACCACAGGAGTGGAACATGGCTGCAGCGCTCGGCATCGGTGTCGGATCGGTCAATACGGTGGCCGCCGTCGACACGGACGGGGCGAGCGTGACGGATGCCGCCGACCTCACCGTCCTGTCCCGCGCGAGTGTTCTGCACCTCTCCCCCGACCGCGCACCCGTACTCGGCGGCGACGGCGGCGAACCCGATGCGGTGACGGTGTCCGACTTCGCGAACCGTGTCGGCGACCCGGTCGGGATCCTCACCGACGACGGCTCGACCTACTCCGGCGAAGACCTCGTGGCCACCGCCGTGAGCTGCATCGTGCACGAGGCGGCATCCGGCAGGCATGGCCTCCCGGCCACCGTCGTCGCCCACCCGACCGTCTGGCCGCCGTACACCGTCGGCGTCCTCGCCGACGCGCTCGAGCAGGCCGGCGTCGCGGACGCCACCCTCGTGTCGGAGGCGCAGGCGGTGATGACGTGGCTCGAACGGACCCGCGGCACCCTCGGCGATGCGTTGACCGTCATCTACGACCTCGGCGGCACCTCACTCGACATCACCCTGTTCCGTTCGGACGCACGTGGCACGGAAACCGGCGTCCTCGGCAAGCCGGTGCGGTCCGAAGACTTCGGCGGCGCCCACTTCGACCACGCCGCCATGCAGTACGTCCTCGGCAACGTCGCCGACGAGTTCGGCGACATCGACCCGTTCGCCCCCGACACCGTCGCCGCGCTGACCCGCTTGCGGACCCGGTGCACCGCGGCGAAGGAGGCACTGTCCTCCGACACCGAGGCCACCATCGGCATCGAACTGCCCGGCATCTCCACCGACGTGCGGCTGGTGCGCTCGGAACTCGAAGACCTCATCCGCGAACCCCTCCAGGACTCGGTGACGCTGGTCCGCGAGAGCATCCACGCCGCAGGCCACGAATCCAGCGACGTCACCCAGGTGGTACTCACCGGCGGCAGCGCCGCGATCCCGCTCGTCGCCGAACTCCTGTCCGCGGAACTGCGGGTTCCCGTCGTCGCGGCCGAACGTCCGGGCCACACCGCCGCCCTGGGTGCCGCGCTGCTCGCCGCCGACCGGGATGCGGGACGCGCCGACGCCCCGACCGTCGCGCGGATGCCGGTCGTCGTTCCCACCGCAGCGCCTGCCATGGCAGCGCCTGCCGCCGCCACGGCAGCCCCGGCTGTCGAGTCGGACGCCGACACCGTCGTCCTCGCCGCCCGGCCTCCCGCACCGAGACCCGTCGACCCCGCCCCCACCGGGATGTCGCGCAAGAAGAAGGCCGGGATCATCTCCGCATCCGTCGCCGCCATCGCCCTGCTTGCCGCGGGTGGGCTGTCGCTCGGCACGGTCTTCGACGTCGCACCGGCGTCCAGTTCGGGTTCGACCACCTCGCAGTCGTCGGGTACGTCGGCGGGCGCGGCCTCCACGTCCGGTCTTCCGGCGGAGGCCGCCGCGACGGGCGCCGTCGCGCCCGGCACCGAGGCTGCGGGTGTCGCCGCTGCAACCGGTGCCCCCGGCACCGCGGCCGGCGTCGCGACTCCGGTTGCTGCACCCGGCACCGTCCCACCCGGCACCGTCGCACCTGCCGCGGCCCCACCGGCAGTCGCGGCGCCCGGCACGGCCCCGGCCCCCGCCGCTGCGGCGCCTGCCCCCGCACCCGCACCGGCACCCGCCCCCGCGCCGGCACCTGCGCCCGCTCCGGCACCGAGCGTTCCCTCCGACGGCGGCGCCGCGATCGCCAACACCATCGTCGGTGGTGCCGGTGCGGTCGGCGACACCGTCACCGGGGTGGGCGACACGGTCGGCGGCGTCGTCGGCGGAGTCACCGGCCTGGTGCCCGGCGTCCTCGGCAACGGCGGATAGGGCGCCGTGTCCACGCTGCCCTCACCGATCCCGCCCACGGAACTCGCAGACCTCGACGGCCCGCAACTCTCCGCTCTCGCACTGGTTCTGCTCGGCAGCGACCTCGACGAGACCGTCGTCGCCCGGGTACTCGACGTCGAACCCGACCGTGCCCGCGCGGCCGTCGACGCGCTCCGTTCGGACGGCTGGGTCGACGAACGGGACACGCTGGTTCTCGCGGACCACACGCATCTCACGACCACGCTCGGCGAGAACCGCCTGCACATGCTGGCCCGCCGCCTGCTCTCCCATCACGTCGACGGCGGAACGCTGACGCTTCCCGTCGCCCGCGCGGTGGCCGCGACCGGCACACCCAGCGAGGAATTGAGCCAATTCCTCTGCGCCCAGGCCGAACTCGCCGAAACGGCCGTCGCCGTCGCGCTGTACGCCGAAGCGGGCCGGGCCGGCAGGCTCCCCGACACCGCCGTCGTCGCGTACGCCGAGGCGAGCGCCCTGAACGGCGACCTCGACACCGCGGTCGGCCTGGCCGATTCCGTCCTCGAACGATCCGCGACCGTCGACGGCCCGGAACTCGCTGCGGCCGTCCGGATTTCGGCCGCAGGCGCCGCGTTCTGCGGCATGATCGACCGCAGCGCCGAACTGTACGCCTGGCTCGGTGCGGACCGGGCGGGCGCCGACGCCCCCCTCGCCGCCTCCGTCCTCGTGGTCGCGGGCCGACTCGACGACGCCGAAGCCGTCCTCGCGACGAGCGCGGGCGCACCCCCCACCGCCGCCACCGCCGGCGCCGCCCTCGTCGCGACCGGACTCGTGCAGTCGGTGACCGCGTCCGCGAATGCGGCACTGAACTCACTGACCCGCGCCCTGTCGCTGCCCGGCCGCGCGTCGCGGCCCCGGATGCTGCCCGACTCCCCCGCCGCGATCACCGCCCTCGCCGCACTCCACTGCGGCGAACTCGCCCACGCGGACGCCGTCCTCACCCGGGCCCGGGAAGCCGAGCGCCCCGGCAGTGTCACCGCGAACCGGCACCAACTGCTCACCGCGTGGACGTCGATGGTCCGCGGCGACCTCACGTCGGCGCAGTCCCGGCTCGACGGTCTCGAAACCGCGTCGATGCACCAGCGCGATCTGCTGTTCGTCCACGGCCTGCGGGTCGGGCTGGCGCGGCGCACCGGCGACAACGCGGCCCTGCTCCAGGCGTGGGTGGGCGCGCAGGGCGTACTCGCCGAGTACTCGGTGGACCTGCTGAGCCTGCTGCCGCTCGGCGAACTGTGGCTCACCGCGATCCGGGTAGGCGAACCCGGGCGGATCACCCACCTCGTCGAGGACGCCCGGTCGTTGCTGCGGACCCTCGGCGAACCGGCGATGTGGGGGTCGGCCCTGCACTGGTACGGCGTGCAGGCCTCGATCCTCGCCGAATGCCCCGCCGATCTGATGCCGCACGCCCGCGCACTCGGCGAGGCCGCCAAGGTCAGCACGTACGCGTCCGGGCTCGCCGCCGCCGGTCGCGCCTGGCTGCGCGTGCTGCAGGGCGACATCGACGCCGCCTCCGTCGAGGACGCGGCCCGCACCCTCGACCGGATCGGTCTGCCGTGGGACGGCGCGCGCCTCGCCGGTGAGGCCGCGCTGCGCGCCTCCGACACCAGGGCGGCGACCACCCTGCTGCAGGTCGCGCGGGCCCTGCGCCAGCCGACGTCCGCCGGCAACGGTGCCGACTCCGCGGTCGTGCCGAGCCCGAGCACGCCGGGGTCGCTCACCGACCGCGAGGCGGAGGTCGCCGAACTGCTCGTCCAGGGGCTGACGTACCGGGAGATCGGGTCGCGCCTCTACATCTCCGCGAAGACGATCGAGCACCACGTGGCCCGGATCCGCCGGCGGCTGGGCGCCGGGTCGCGGTCGGAACTGCTGTCGATGCTGCGTGCGATGGGCCACGGTTCTGCGGCTCCGCCACCTGTGAGTACTTGTTAACCGCCGGCGGTTAACAAGTACTCACGGGTGCCGTATGTAACTATTCGGCATCGGCGCGCGACACACTGTGCACGTGGTGCGATGACGCACCTCTCGAACCGTGCCAGTAAGGATCTTCCATGACCACCGGAGTCGGACTCACCGTCGGCGATTCGGTTTCCACGGCGGTGGTGACCGCTTCCGGAACCGACGTGAGGACGATCGAACACCCGTCCGTGCTATTCACGGCCCCGGACGGCACTGTTCAGCTCGGCGACCCCGGCACGGAGTCGACCGGCGCCGTCCGCGACTTCCTCGCACGCGTCGGTGAGCCCGCGGGCATCGAGTACGCCGGTTCCCTGACCCGCGCCGAGGACCTCGTCGCGACGGCGATGTTCTGCCTGTTCCGGGAGGCGTCGGACGGACTGTCCGGCTCGGTGAAGGTCACCGCGACCCATCCGTCGGACTGGGCGCCGGAGATCGTCACGAAGCTGCGTGAATCCCTCGACTACATGGGTCTGGGCGACGCGACTCTCATCCCGGAGTCGGTGGCGCTCGCCGCGTCGCCGGAGTCCCCGGCCCACGGTGCGGCGCTGCTGGCGGCCGGGCTGGCCCTGACCGACGAGGACACGAGCGCCGACACCGAGTCGATTCCCGTCGTCGAGGCCCCGTTGCACACCGCATACTCCGCCGTGACGGCGGTGCCCGCGGCGGCGGCTGCTGCGTCCGCCGACGCGTTTCCGCCGGCCCAGACCGAGGCGAGCGCACCGACCGCAGCCGCCAAGCGCCCCGACCGTCGGCCACTGATCATCGCCGGTGTCGCCGCGGCCGCACTGGTGGTGGCCGGTGGGGCGGTCGCGTTCGCGCTCACCGGCAAGAACAGCACCGAGATCCCGTCGATCCAGGACGCCCAGACCGCGTCGGTGACGACGTCGCCCCCCCGACCCACACCGGTCGCACCCGCGGTCTTCCCGACGGCGAGCACGCAGGAGGTGGCCGTGACGACGGAGGTGGAGGCCCCGCTCCCGGTCGCTCCCCCGCCCGCCCCGGTGGAGACGACGTCCGTGTTCGTGCCGCCGCCCCCGACGACGACCACGACGACGAGCACCACGACGACGCCGGTGATCACCCTTCCCTCGATCACCACGGTCCCGCAGACCACCACGACGACCACCGCCGCGACGACCACGACGACACCGCCGGAGACAACCACCACCACGACGACGAAGGAACCGCTGGCCGCGACCACCACGACGACACCGGTGCGGCCTGCGCTGAAAACGCCAGGTCAGTGAGGCTTCGGTCACACCTCCCCGACGGGTCGACCCGTCCGTAGCTTAAGGTGGGGCGCTGATACCCACCCCAGAAGGAATCCCCAGTGAACGGATTCCGTGCAGAAGGGATTTCATGCGTAACGTGCTGGCGCACCGCGCCGCTGTTGTAGGCGCCTCGGCAATGCTTCTTCTCTTTCCGTTTTCCACTGCCGCCCAGGCCGACCCTGTTACGCAGCCCGACACCACGCAGCTGAGCGCCGACAAGTTGCCGGCCGAACTCGTCGAGGCCATTACCCGCGACCTGAAGATCAGCCCGCAGGAATACCTCGACCGCGCCGCGAAGGCACAGGAGCTGGGTAGTTACGCCGAGGACTTCCGGGAGCAGCATCCCGACGACTTCGCCGGGGCGTGGATCGGCCTCGACGGCAAGCCCGTCGTCGCGGTCACCACGAACGAGGCCGCCGACGCCGCAGCCAAGGCCGGGTACGACACCCGCATTGCGCCGGTGTCCGCGAACGGCCTGGAGAAGACCCTCTCCGACGTGAACGGCTGGATCGCGGGACTGCCGAAGGACGTGGCTTCCCAGGTCAACTCCGCGTCGATCGACGTTCTCGACAACCGCGTCGTCATCGACGTCGTCAACAGCCCCGTCGGCCAGGCACTGAACCTGCCGACGCTGCTCGCCAACGTCAAGGTGATGCTGAGCCCCGGCGGCGGCGGTCCGGTGGAGCGGGGTCCCCTCGCCGGCGACACGTACATCACCACCGCGGGTGAACTGCCGAAGACGCCGATCTCGGAGATCTCCGTCTGCTCGCTCGGCTTCAACGCCGTCGACGACAGCGGCCAGGCCGTCAACATCAGCGCGGGGCACTGCAACCCCGCCGAGGGTCAGCAGTCGCCGGTGTTCCTCCCCAATCACCAGAACGTCGACGACAGCCAGCAGATCGGCGTGTTCTCGAAGTCGTCGGTGGGTAACCCGGCCGACAAGCTCGACTACTCGGTGATCAAGCTGAACGACGCGGGCGTCAAGGCCGGGCTGGACCGTCCCGCGGTGCGCGGCGCCAACGGCACCACCCTGGAGATCACCGGCACCGCCCGTCCCGTCGTCGGCGCCCCGATCTGCAAGTCGGGCCAGACGTCGTCGTTCACGTGTGGTGTGGTCGCCGCCGATCACGTCGAGACGCAGTTGTTCGTGGCCGACGGTTCGAGCCGCGTGATCAACGGTTTCGCGGGCACCGCCTGCACCCTCGCGGGTGACAGCGGCGGCGCCATCGTCACCGGCACTCTCGCACTGGGCATCACCAGTGGTTCCAATGCCAGCGGCGCCCCCAACTGCACGGAGGCGAACCTGGTGCTGGCACCGGAGGGTGGCACGGCCAGCCTCGGCATCCCGGTCGCGGACATCGTGGACACGGTCGGATCCGGGATGCGCGTGCGCACCATCTCCGACTAGTTCGCCACCGCTGTCACCCTGCGCCCGGTGCCCGTTTCGTCTCGGACACCGGGCGCAGGTGTGTGTACGGCAGAAGCGCCCCGGCCGTCCGGTGTCCGCTTTGTCCAGCGGCGTCGTCCGCCGAGAGTGTTACAGGTGGGAATAGACGGGGCGAACCCATATAGTCGACTCCGACTGTGTACGGCCTTACCTGTCAGGGGGGTCGTATTCGCGTGCGCCCGCGAGGCAACTGCGAACAAACAACATAGAAAGGCCCCCATGCGAAGCTCCATCGCACGTCGTGCCGCCGTGTTCGGCTCCGCCGCGCTGCTGCTCCTCGGTCCGGTCACCGCCTCCGCTCAGGCCGATCCGGTCGAGCCGGGAGTGTCCGGCCAGGCCGCCAAGCTGCCCGCGGAACTGATCGACGCAATTTCGCGTGATCTGTCGCTGAGCCCGGACCAGTACCTGGAGCACTCCGAGCTGGGCCAGAAGCTGGCCGAGTTCGCGAAGATCGCCCGCACCCAGTTCCCGGACGCCTTCGCCGGAACGTGGCTCGACAACGCAGGCACCCCGATCGTGGGGCTCGCCGACGGTGCCGACAAGGAGGCCGCGGTCGCCGCAGCCGAGAAGGCCGGCTTCCAGGTGAAGGATGTGGCACAGAGCGAGGGCAGCCTGCAGCAGCAGGTGAAGTCGCTCGACGGTTGGCTCGACACCCAGCCGCCCGCCGTCGCCGATCTCGTTCGCGGCGTCGCCATCGACATCGTGAACAACGATCTCGTGCTCCGCGCCGACAACGTGGGCGGGTTGCAGCTTCCGGACTTCCTGAAGGGCGCCCGCGTCGTGCAGTCGCCTGCGACGGCCGCTCCGTTACCGTCCACCGACCTCACCCCCATCGCCGAACCGCTGCCCGCCGACGCCCTGCTGGGCGGCGACGCGTACGGCTCGCTCGGCGGCGGAGTCGGGCTGCGCTGCTCGCTCGGGTTCAACGGCACCGACGGCTCGGGTCGGCCGGTGAACATCACGGCAGGGCACTGCGACCCCAACCGGGGCAGTGCAGGCACCGCGGAGGCGTCGGAGGCGTTCTCCCTGGTCCCGGGTGGCACCGGTCCGCGGATCGGCACGTTCGCCAAGACCAGCCTGGACATCCACGACTACTCGATCATCCGGGCCGACGACGACGCCGCTCGCCGGTTCGAGAACAACGGCGTCCGGGTTCCCGGTGCGGCGCCGGTCGCGATCACGGGAACCGCCGACCCGGTCGTCGGCGCCCCGGTGTGCAAGTCGGGTCTGACCACCGGCTTCACCTGCGGTCGCGTCACGTCCGTGGCGCAGACCGTCTCCGTCGGTGAGCGCACGCTGGCCGACAGCTTCTCGACGAGCATGTGCGCCCTGCAGGGCGACAGCGGCGGCACGATCGTGACCGGCACGCTGGCCCTCGGAATCTCGAGCGCCTCCAACGTCGGGCAGTACCCGGTCTGCCAGGTCGCGGACGTCGTCACGTTCGTCCTCGGCGAGAGCCCCGAGTTGTTCGCGACGCCGATCAACGAGGTGCTCGCGGAGAACCCGGGTCTGCGCGTGCGCACCTCGTAACGCAACGCCTACCGACGACGACGGCCCGCTTCCCTTCGGGGAGGCGGGCCGTCGTCGTCGGCACACTGGTTGGCTGCGTACGAACCGATCAGGTGGTGGGCTCCGGCGCGGGCGGAACGAACGGCGTGTTGATGGTGATCAGGTACTGGATTCCGAGGATCACGAGCGCGGCGCCGCCGACGAAGATGGTTCCGGCCAGCCCGCCGGCGGCGAATCCCGCCATGAGGCCGCCGAGGCATCCCACGGGAGTGCCGATCACGGTCACGGCGAGCAGTCCACACCCGACGGCGAGACCCACGACGCCGAAGATCACCCCGAAGATCAGGCCGCCGATCAGCGTCGCGTAGCCGAGATAGCTGTTGAAGTCGGCCAGCGCGACGTCGTCGCGCTCTTTCTGCGTGTCGAATCCGTCCTGCGCCACCGATTTCAGTGACGCCGCAACGTCGTCGGGAACCTGCGGGGTGAGTTTCACCGTGCGGCCGTCGAGATCGGCGTCGATCGGATACACGGCATCACCGAGCCGAATCGTGAGCGGCAGCGCAGCAACCACCTTGCCGCTGCCGTCCACCACCTCGATCGCTTCCCGGGTGTCGGTGATCCGGAACGCGCCGGCGTCGATCGACGTGATCACGGACTCACCCTCGGTGTGCGCCTCGTACCCGATGTCGGGCGAATCCTGCTGCGTCAGCGGCGCTGCATGTGCCGTCCCCGCGGAGATGCCGAGGGAGGCGACGACGAGGAACGCTGCTCCGGTGACGGCCCGCAGGTTCCGTGCACACCGGCCGCTCATGCCGCGGGTGCCGGTGCGACGAACGGGCTGTTGATGGTGTTGAAGTACTGGATACCCAGGACGACCAGGGCGCCGCCGCCGACCACGATGGTGCCGGCGAGCGCGACGACGGGCGCCACGATCAGCGCCCCTCCGATGCATCCCGCCACCGGTCCCGCGAGGCCGAGGAACGGCACCACCAGCGCCGCCGTGCCGGGGATGACACCGACCGCGCAGCCGATCGCCCCGCCGATGATGGCGGCGACGATCGCGGTGATCGCGGTCGTGATTCCGAGTTGCTGCTGGAAGTCGTCGAGTGCGCGCTCGTCGCGTTCCTGTTTGTCCTGTGGTGCGGCGACGTCGTCGAGGGTCAGCCGTTCCGACACGGGGACGGGTGTCGCTGCGGACGGATCCATGTTCGGGACGAGTCGCAGGACACGCGCGGACTCGTCGACCGCGACTGCGAAGGGATGCTGCAGGTCGTCGATCCGGAAGAACGTGGGAATGGACGCTACGACGCGGCCACCGTCGTCGACCACGTCGACGGTGTCGTTCGCGGCGTTGATCGAGAAGGCGCCGGCATCGAGGGTGGCCACAGCGGCGTCGCCGTCACGAGCGGTCTGGTAGTTGATGTTCGGGACGCCCTGTTCCGCTGCCGGCCGGGGTGCGGCGGCCGGATCGGCGTATGACGTGGCCGCCCCGACTCCCATCGCCGCGACGACGAGCATGGATGTGGCAGTAAACCGTCGGAGGTTCATCGAGACCCGTTTCAAGAGCAGCGCTGTGACGGACGAAGGTTAGCCTAAGCATTGGCAAATCCGGCAGGCCGGCTCCGTCGCTGTGACGAGATTCACTTTCGGAAAGTGCATAGAACGACGAACCGCCCGCCTCCGGAAGGAGGACGGGCGGTGCCAGGGGTCCTGCAGCCGTGCGGCTACGTCACCCACTTCGTGGTGCCGGAAAGCGTGCAGACTTCTCGCGAAGACGTCAGAACAGCTTCGGACCGACAGTCACGATCGTGATCACGTAGCCGAAGATGTCGGCCAGGATTCCGAACAGTTCCGCCATGAATACTCATACCTCCCCTGGGCGCACGCGCCTCTGCAACCAGCTACTTCGAACCTTTGTCGTTCTTTGCCCAGACCGTGGTGCCATCGGGCGCCGTCAGAGTCTGCGCAAGCTGGATCCCCGCGATGACCAGGGTCGGACCACCGACGATGACGGTTCCGGCAATCGCACCGACCGCCGCGAACACCGGGACGGTGGCCAGCGCGACGGGCCCGGCAATCAGGCCGACCAGCCCGATCGCGCCACCGACGACGGTGCCGGCCAGTCCACCGACCGCCGAGGCCAGTGCAAGCTGCTGACCGAAATTGGCCTGGGCGCGCGTGTTCTCTTCGACCGAGGCAACGTCGCTCAGCGGAAGATCGGCGTCCGAGATCGGCGTTGCCTTCGCGCGATCGATGACGGGAGTCAACGTGAGAGTCTTGCCGTCCTCGCTGACCTTCTCGTCGAACGGGAACTGCAGACCGTCGAAGCGGTACGCGAGGGGCAGCGAGAGGACCGCGTTTCCAGCGCCGTCCTCGAGTGAAACCGATGTCCGATCCGACGACACCACGAATGCGCCTGCGTCGATCTTCGTGACGACTGCCCGATCCTCCACCCGGGTCTCGTATGCGATGTCGGCTCCGGGCTCGGCCACGGGTTCCGCGATCGCCACCCCGGATCCGGCCGCGAGTGCACCCACCACAAGTGCCGAAGTCGTAACGAAACGACGCAACTTCATTCCATCCCCTTAAGGTTCCAACCCCATCCGTTGCTAAACAGTAACTTGCTGCTGTGACAGATCCCAATTGAGTTTCGACTCGAGAAAAGTCGCTTCACCAATAGTCGACGAGGGGTTATGGAATTTCGCATCAGGAGCGGCGCCGTGACCGAATTCCAAGAATGGCACCAGTCGTTCATTCAGTAATTGCGACAGAAAGCGGGGAACCGGTCGGTTTCTTCGTAGAGGCGGTCCGCACACGACCCGGCCCCGCCGCGCATGACACGACGGGGCCGGCGGACCGAGACGAGGGCCCTACTCGTCCCTGTCCGCGTAGATCGACGTCCCCGGGGCGGCGTTGTACGTCTCCCACAACTGGTATGCACTGACACCGAGAGCGGGACCACCGGCGACGATGGTTCCCACTACCCCACCGATACCCGCCCCGGTGACGAGACCGGCGACACATCCGGCGGGAAGTGTTGCGATACAACCTATTCCGGCGCCGGCAATGGTTCCGATCAGGCTACCGACAGTGACGGCGATACCCACCTGCGCACCGAACTGGCCGAACGCCCTGTCGTTCTCCTCACGGGACGCGACGTCGTGGAACGGCAGCGGGAGCACCGCAGGTGCCGACGTGGTCGGCGCGGGCGCCACCGGGGCAGGTGTCACCGCCGGCCCCGCGTGGGAAACTCCGGCGGCAAGACCCATGGCGGCAACCGCCATGCCTGCCGTTACTGCAGCTCTTCTCACGATCATTGATGCCTCATTTCAGGACCGACGCGACGAAGTACTGACGTGATCGAAGTGCACTGCACGACCCCCGTTTGCGACCGCTGACCAGGGCCGGAAAACACGCTCAGAGTAACAGCGGAATCACGGCCGAAATGTTCATTGACGAAAAATTCATCGGGTCGCGAGGCATCGGTCGGCAGTTGGTCGATCACAACGTAATTCGCATGAATTACATGGCGCGAATTACGTTCGGAAGGCAGATTTTCGGCAGCGGCGACATCGACGCTCGGATTATTTGCCCGTCGTTATCCCGCCGCAACGCAACCGCGTCGAATTCGTGACGAAAACTGCGGCCGAAGCAGCCACCGAGGGCAAGTGGACGGCCCCGCGAGGCCGTCGGCCGAAGTTAGGGCGACCTTGGGTGAACGCCGCAATTTCGACCCTTTAACGTGGCGAACAGAAAGTCCGATTGTGGCATGCGCCACATGCCGCATCGGCGCCCCAGCTGCAGAAATGCTTCTGAACAGGGCTAAGTTACCCATAGGTAGGATATGTAAGTTACCAGTGGGTAACTTAGCAAGCGTTAGGATCACGAGCAGTCCCGAGGTGGCCGCCCTGCCGCCCTGAAACGAAAGGCCGCGACATGAATGCCCTGACGATCACGTTGGGCACCATCGGCGTGCTGCTGAGCCTCGTATGTTGGTTCTCCTTCATCACAGGCGCATTGAAGATGGTCAACGTCGTCCGGATCGGCCAGTCGGCCCCGGATCGATGGCACCCCTTCTTCCCGCGATTCAAGCAGATGTGTGTCGAGTTCATCGCCCACACGCGCATGAGCAAGTTCCGCACCGTCGGCTGGGCCCACTGGCTGGTCATGGTCGGCTTCATGCTCGGAGCCGTCGTGTGGTTCGAGGCGTACGGCCAGACGTTCGACCCGGAGTTCCACTGGCCGCTGGTCGGTAACACCGCCGTCTACCACTTCGTCGACGAGATCCTCGGCCTCGGCACGGTCATCGGTATCACCACGCTGATCGTGATCCGCCAGCTCAACCACCCCCGGGTGCCCGCGCGGCTGTCCCGCTTCGGTGGCTCCGACTTCAAGGCCGCGTACTTCGTCGAGGCCGTCGTCCTCATCGAGGGCCTCGGCATGATCTTCGTGAAGGCCGGGAAGATCGCCACCTACGGCCACTCCAACCCGTGGACCGACTTCTTCACGATGAACCTCGCGAAGCTGCTTCCCGCGAGCCCGAACATGGTCGCGTTCTTCGCCTTCGTCAAGCTGATGTCGGGCATGATCTGGCTCTACGTCGTCGGCCGCAACATCACCTGGGGTGTCGCCTGGCACCGGTTCGCGGCGTTCGCGAACATCTACTTCAAGCGTGAGGACGACGGCGACGTCGCACTCGGCGCCGCCAAGCCCATGATGTCCGGTGGCAAGCCCATCAACATGGAGGACGCCGATCCCGACACCGACACGTTCGGCGCCGGCAACATCGAGGACTTCTCCTGGAAGGGCTGGCTGGACTTCACCACCTGCACCGAGTGCGGGCGCTGCCAGTCGCAGTGCCCCGCATGGAACACCGGTAAGCCGCTGTCTCCGAAGCTGCTCATCACGTCGCTACGCGACCACGGCTACGCCAAGGCGCCGTACCTGCTCGCCGGTGGCCGCAAGGACATGGGCGGCGACGAGGTCGGCCTGGTGAACGGCGAAGGCGCCGTCGACGACGCCAAGCTGGCGGCGATCCCCGAGGCAGCCCGCCGGGAGGCCGAGCGCAAGCTGGTCGGCGAGACCGTCGAAGGCGAACTGGCCCCGGTCATCGACGCCGAGACGCTGTGGAGCTGCACCAACTGTGGCGCGTGCGTCGAGCAGTGCCCCGTCGACATCGAGCACGTCGACCACATCATCGACATGCGCCGCTACCAGGTGCTGATCGAATCGGAGTTCCCGTCCGAGCTGGCCGGCCTGTTCAAGAACCTCGAGAACAAGGGCAACCCGTGGGGTCAGAACTCCAAGGACCGTCTCAACTGGATCAGTGAGATGGACTTCGAGATCCCCGTGTTCGGCCAGGACGCGGACAGCTTCGAGGACTACGAGTACCTCTTCTGGGTCGGCTGCGCCGGCGCCTACGAGGACCGGGCAAAAAAGACCACGAAGGCCGTCGCCGAACTCCTCGCGACCGCGGGCGTGAAGTTCATGGTTCTCGGCGCCGACGAGACGTGCACCGGCGACTCCGCTCGCCGCGCAGGTAACGAATTCCTGTTCCAGCAGCTCGCCATGCAGAACATCGAGTTGCTGAACTCGGTCTTCGACGGCGTCGAGCAGCGCAAGCGCAAGATCGTCGTCACCTGCGCCCACTGCTTCAACGCGCTCGGCAACGAGTACCCGGAGGTCGGCGGTGACTACGAGGTGGTTCACCACACTCAGCTGCTCAACCGCCTGGTCCGCCAGAAGAAGCTGATTCCGGTCGCCTCCGTCGGTGAGGACGTCACCTACCACGACCCCTGCTTCCTCGGCCGTCACAACAAGGTGTACGACGCTCCCCGCGAGCTGATGGAAGCCTCCGGCGCGAAGCTGAAGGAAATGCCCCGTCACGGCGAACGGTCGATGTGCTGTGGTGCCGGTGGTGCCCGCATGTGGATGGAAGAGAACATCGGCAAGCGCATCAACATCGACCGGGTCGACGAGGCGCTCAGCACGGATCCGAAGAAGATCGCGACCGGCTGCCCGTTCTGCCGCGTCATGCTCACCGACGGCGTCACGGCTCGCCAGGAGTCCGGTCAGGGTGAGGGTGTCGAGGTCGTCGACGTCGCGCAGCTGATGCTCTCGTCCATCACGCGTCTCGAGCCGGAGAAGCTGACCGAGAACATCAAGGTCGTCCCCCGCGAGAAGCCGGCCGAACCGGCGGCAGCCGAGGCCAAGGCAGCGGTGGTCGAGAAGGAGCGCGTCGAACAGGCCCCGGATGCCGCTGCAACTCCGGCCGCCACGGAAGCTCCCGCGGGCAAGGGCCTGGCGATGAAGGGCCTGGCCAAGGCACCCGGAGCGAAGGCTCCCGGCGCCAAGGCACCCGGTCTCGGCATGGCGGGCGGAGCGAAGGCTCCCGGCGCGAAGGCACCCGGCAAGGGTCTCGGCATGGCCGGTGGGGCGAAGGCTCCCGGCGCCAAGAAGGCTGCTCCCGCCGCGGCGGCTGACGCAGGCTCCGACGCTCCGGCAGCGGAGGCACCCAAGCCGAAGGGCCTCGGGCTCGCCGGTGGCGCGAAGGCACCGGGCGGCAAGGGTCTGCAGATGAAGGGGGCCGCCAAGGCACCCGGCGCGAAGGCCGCTCCGGCCGCCGACGCACCGGCCGCGGAGGCTCCCGCCGTCGAAACGCCCGCTCAGGCAGCGCCCGCAGCGAAGCCGAAGGGACTCGGACTCGCATCCGGCGCCAAGGCACCGGGCAAGGGCCTGCAGATGAAGGGCAAGGCGAAGGCTCCCGGCGCGAAGGCCTCCCCGGCCCAGCCGGCGGTCGCCGAACCCCAGGCTGCCGCACCCCCGGCAGCCGAGCCGGAGGTCGTCGACACCTCCTCCGCTGCGGAGGCTCCCGCAGCCGAGGCTCCGAAGGCTCCTCCGGCGGCGAAGGCCGGTGGACTCGGTTTCAAGAGCGGTGCCAAGGCTCCCGGGGCCCGCAAGGCCGCGGCGCCCATGGCCGCAGCACCGAAGGCCGAGGCACCCGCGGCTTCCCCTGCTGAAGCACCGAAGGCCGAGGCACCCGCGGCCGAGGCTCCGAAGGTGGAGGAGTCGAACGGCGACGGGTCCAACGGCAAGGCACCGGAGACGGGACAGGCCCCGCCGCAGGCCAAGCCCGGTGGGCTCGGTTTCAAGGCCGGCGCGAAGGCACCGGGCCGGAAGAGCTAGCCGACAGCAGTGAACAGTGACGCCCCCACCAGTCCCGGTGGGGGCGTCACTGTTCTCTACCGCGGTCCGGCGCCGCCGCGTCCCGGAGTTCCGCCGCCCATCGGCTGAGCGGGCGCCGGGTTCTGCACGGTGAATTCCTGCACCGAGTCGTCCTGCGTGGTCTGGTCGGCGGACGATGCCTGTTCGACGGACGAGGTGGTGGTCGTCGTTGCCGAGGGCGTGTCGTCCTGGCCGATCAGTTGAGTCGCTGCCGCGCCGCCGCCCAGGAGGACGAGAGCAGCAGCACTCGCCGCGACCATCCATCCGCGGATGCCCGACTTCGGTGCCTTCGCGACCGGGACAATTGTCGGCGTGACGACTGTTGTAGTCGACGCAACGGGCCTGGTCGGCACCCCAGCGGATGCGGAGGGAGGCAGCACACGCGACGCTGCCGCCACGATCGGTCGCGGCGCCGCCGGTGGCCGGACCCGCGGTCCCGGCGCCGACATCACCCGAGAACCCGACTGCCGGAGCGATGCCCGCTCGGCGATCACCGCCGCGCCGCGGGCGGACGCCGTCGCCGGGTCGGGCGACACGACAAGAGGGACGTCCACGGCGGTCGACAGCAGTTCGGTCACGAGTGGAACCGCCGCTCCGCCGCCGAGGAGGACGACGGCATCGACGCGGGTTCCGGTCTCGGCGAGACGTTCGAGTTCGCGTGCCACCGCGTTCGCGGCGTGAGTGAGTGACTCGCGGATGACGTCCTCGAATTCGGAACGCATGACACGTATCTGGCGTCGAATGTCGGGGAGCTCGACGGTCACCACGGCCGAGGTGTCCTGCGACAACCGTTCCTTCGCGATCCGGCAGCGGGCCGCGAGTTCGGCCAGCGCCGCGCGGTGCGCGGGATCGTCGACGTCGAAGTCCGGGTTCGCGTTCTGCACCAGCGCGACCACACGCCCCATCAGTAGCCGATCGGCGTGATCTCCGCTGAAGTCGGTGCTCCGCACCGATGGAAGAACATCGAATTCGTCGCCGCGCCGGGTGGCCACCGTCAGGTCGAGGGAGTGGGCTCCGACGTCACACAGCAGCACGGTGTCGCAGTCGTCGAGTTTCTCGACCCGGGCGACCCACGTGAGTGCCGCGGTGGTTTCGGGGATCACGGTGACGGTGCGGTTCTGCAGCAGACCCCAGCGGCGGATCTCGTCCCCGAGTTCCTCCACCGCATACCCCGACCAGCCCGCCGGTGCCGCGACCACCACATGGTCGGGCGCCGGGGTGCGGCCCCGAATCAGACAGTCGAGCGCCGTGGTCACCAACTGCACGGCCGGGGTGCGGGTCCCGTCGTCACCGATCACCGGAACGGGGTCACCGACTCTGTCGATGAAGTCAGGAAAGACGATGCTGCCCTGGGGAAGAGGACCGACACGGTGCGATCCGAGGGTGGGTGCGTTGCTGGACGACAGCGCGAGTTCGGCGGAGTGCCGCACCACCGTGAATCCGTCGTGCTCGTGGTGCGCCTGCGATTCACCGTGCATCTGTGCGGACACGAACGAGTCGGAACCCATACTGATCCCCATCGATGTCCGCATGTCGTGATCTCCATTCCGTGGTACGGCAGGCGACTTTCCTGCCGATCGAAACGCTAGACCGCCTTCCTGTACCGACCGCTGTGCGCTTCCTGCGATGTTCCTGTGTGCTCGGCGGCGCACGCCCCTAGGGAAGGTGCAGCGTCCTCCCATGGTCTTCCCAGGAATGGTCCATAACGTCGTCGGCAGTCGCCTCGAAGGGGCAAACCCGAGATGAAGGAGCACTCATGACGAGAAGCGAAATCCACCCGTCGGCCGTCCTCGACCACGACGTCCCCGCCCCACACGCCGCGATCGACGCACGGGCACCGCAACCCGACCTGGGCGGCGCGCCCCATGCGGCGGACCTTCTGCGCGACGGACTCGACGGGCTCCTGCGCGACCTGCGGCCGGCGAACCTCAACGGCGGGCAGCCTGCTCAGAACACTGAGCCGCAACAGAATTCGCACAACGGTCCCCGAGAGAACGACGGTCGTCGGTTCGAGAACACCGGCCGGCAGAACACCGGTCGCGACGAGACCAACCACCAGGACAATGCCGGCCACCGCGACGACGCAGGGCACCACACTACAGACACCGACAACCAGGCCCACGCGAACAACGCCACCGACCACGACGGACGCGCCGACGGCCACAACGTCGCGAGCCACGAGAACGCGCAGTCCGGACCGTCGACGTCGTTCTCCAACCCGGGCCGCGGTGAGTCGGCCGTGAACTCGGGCGGCGCGTCCGCGTCCCAGCCCGCATTCGGTCAGGGCAACCCGGCACCCGCAACGGCGACGTCCGCGGCCCAGCCGATCACGGCGACCCCAGTGTCGACCCATTCCGATGCGGTGACGTCGCAACCCCTCGCCACCACGATCCGGCAGACGAACACCGAACCGGCCTCGGTGACGACGTCGTCCGAACCGGACCGGACGCAGAGTCAGACTCAGAGTCAGAGTCAGAGTCAGAGTCAGGCTGCAGACCAGCAGAACACGCGGAGCGCGGAGGCTGCCTCGGTCACCGGCGACGGGGGAACACGAGCAGCGTCGACGGACACCACCCCGACCAACTCCACCCCGACCGACTCCGCCATGCAGAACGCGACCGCACCCACCGCGGATCTCGGACGAACCGAGGCGACAACGGCAACGACCGGCAACACCGACAACCATGCGACGAACACCGCGACCCACACGCCGGACGGAACGACCGCGACACCCACAACAACCACGGCGACCGCGCCGGCCGCCGACCTCGGCCAGACCCAGACGGCCGCCCAGTCCACTGCGACCACCACCACGACGGCGAGCAATGATTTCACGTCGACGGACCACGGTTCCGCAGTCAGCACGCTCACGGACACGGCGTCGGACACGGGTCTCAGCCATGACTCCGCAGCCACCGACACCGCCACCACGGCAACCACCGACACCGCGACGACGTTCGACGCGACGACCTCGCACGACACCACTACCTCGTACGACGCGAGCTCCACGTACGACTCGGGCACCGTGCTCGATACCGGCACGTCGCTCGACGCGACGAGCGCGACGAGCCTCTCGTCGGGGTTGACCGCCGATTCCGACAGCACTCTCGACACCCACGATCAGAGCCTGACTGCGACAACGACCGTCGACCAGCACATGTTCTGACCTCGACGTGGCGGGACCGCCTACTCCCCTGCAGCGGTCCCGCCACTCCCCTCGCTCGAATGCCCGTCACCGACTCTTGCGGAGATCATGAACGCCACCCTCGAATCCTCAGCCGCCACCGCCCCTGTGCACCCGAATCTTCCCGCCGAGACCAGTGCGTCGATGACGGCACTGCTGTCGCAGTTGGCGGCACTGACCCGGACTGCGGGTCGCGGTGATCTCCTGACCCGGCTGTCGCACACCGAGTCTCGTCTCGCCGATCCGCGGACGCGGGTGGTGGTGCTCGGCCTCACCGACAAGGGTGTCAGTTCGGTGGCCGGTGCGCTCGTCGACGCGGACGTGTCGGCGACGGCACGGTCCCGGAACGAACCGGTGGTCGTCGAGTACGGACCTGTCGCGTCGGATCCGGATTCGACGGTCACCCTCCCCCACGATCTGCTCGCGGAGGGTCTGGTGCTGGTCGACGCACCCGGATTCTCCGGTCACGCTCCGGCCCGCGCGGCGGACACGCTGGCACTGGTCCCCACGGCGGATGCGGTGCTGTTCGTCTCCGATGCGAGTCAGGAATACACCGAACCCGAGATCGCCCTGCTGACACAGGTGCACAAGCTGTGCCCGATGGTGATCTGCGTCGTCAACAAGATCGACTTCTATCCGCGGTGGGCGGACATCCAGAAGGCCAACCGCACCCACTTGTTGAATGCGGATCTCGCGCTGCCACTGCTCCCGGTGTCCGCACTGATGCACGCGGACGCTCTCGAGGCGGGCGACGACGCGCTCGACGTCGAATCCGGCATTCCTCAGCTGGTCGACTATCTTCGCAGCCAGGTGATCGCGAAAGCAGATGTCGTGCTCCGTAATTCGGTGATCGCCGACGTTCGCACCGTGACCGACCACCTGTCGCTGTCGCTGAGCTCGGAACTGGACGCGTTGCAGGATCCGCAGCGTGGCGCCGCGCTTCTCGAGCAGATGACCCAGGCCCGCGCGGCGGCGGATCAGCTCCGCCAGCGGTCCGCGAACTGGCAGTACACGCTGGCCGACGGCGCGATCGAATTGATGACGGACATCGAACACGACCTGCGGCACCGTCTGCGCACCGTCATCCGCGCGGCGGAGGAGGACATCGGCAAGTCCGATCCGGCACCGCGCTGGGAGGAGTTCGGTTCCTGGCTCGACGGCGAGATCGCGACGTGCGTGCGGGAGAACTTCGTGATGGCCCACACCCGTTCGCAGGCCCTCGCCCTCTCGGTCGCGGGGCGTTTCGCCGAGGACGGCAGGGTCCCGGTTCCCACGCTGCGCATCGACAACGTGGATCACGTGCTCGAACCCGTAAACACCCTCGAATCCCTGGAGAGTGCCCAGGGTTTCACGCAGCGCGTCCTGTCCAGCATGCGCGGGTCGTACGGCGGCGTGCTGATGGTCGGTCTCGTCACGAGCCTGGCCGGCCTGGCCCTGGTGAACCCCTTCTCGATCGGCGCGGGAGTGCTGCTCGGCGCCAACACGTATCGCGAGGACCGCAAGGCGCGCACCACCCGCAGGCAGGCGGAGGCGAAGGTGGCGGTGTCGAGACTGATGGACGACGTGATCTTCCAGGTGGGGAAGGAATCGAAGCAGCGGCTGCGGGAGGTGCAACGCGTCCTGCGCGACCACTTCACCGATCTGGCGAACGAGATGCTCCGTTCCGTCGACGATTCGCTGCGCGCGGCGACGGACGCGTCGAAGATGCACGACGGTCACCGTGCGAAGCGGTCGGCGCAGATCCGCACGGAACTCGACACATTGCGGCAGATCCGCGTGCAGGCCGCCGGATTCGCGGGGCAGGTGGCGGCATGAGCGTCACTCGACTGGGCTCGCAGACCCGCCAGCTGATCGATGCCGCGCGGCACGAACTGCGCGGCGACCCCGCCTCCGTCGAGGAACTCCGGAACTGCGGGGCCCGCCTCGAGGAGCCGCTGCGCGTCGCGCTCACCGGCACGCTGAAGGCCGGGAAGTCGACGCTGCTCAACGCGCTCGTCGGCGAGGAGATCGCGCCCACCGACGCCACCGAGTGCACCCGGGTGGTCACCTGGTTCGAGCAGTCTGCCACGCCGCGAATCGATCTCACCCACGACTCCGGACGCCGGACGCGACTGCCCGTGCACCGGGACGAGGGCCGGCTCTCGCTGGATCTGGGCGCGGTGACCGCGGACCGGGTGGAGCGGCTGCAGGTGGGGTGGCCGTCGGCGCTGCTCGGCGAGTTCACGCTCGTCGACACACCGGGAACGTCGTCGAATTCGCGGGACGTGTCGGCGCGGACCCGGGCGCTGCTCCTCCCCGAGGACGGCCCGTGCGACGTCGATGCCGTCGTCTACCTGACCCGGGGCACCGACGGCGCGGACGTGCGGTTGCTCGACCAGTTGCAGACGCGGGTCGGCACGGCCGCCGGTCCGCTCGGCATCGTCGGTGTGCTGTCGCGGGCCGACGAGGTGAAGGGCGGCCGCGAACGCACCCTCGACGCGGCCCGTGCCGCCGCCGACGATGCCGGTCGCCGGGTGCAACGCAGCCTGCTGCCCGTGTCGGGACTTCTCGCGCTGCGCGGTCGCACTCTGCGTCAGACCGAGTTCGACGACCTCGCGGTGCTCGCCACCGTTCCGGAGGGCAACCTCGAGTCCGCGCTGCGGTCGATCACCCGGTTCACGGCGGCGGACACCGATCTCGTGCTGTCGCCCGGTCAGCGACGCGACCTCCTCGAGAGTTTCGGCCTGTTCGGTATCCGGTTCGCGGTCATGCTGATCCGCCTGGGCGCGACCGACGCTCCGGCGCTGGCCCGCGAGCTGACGGCGCACAGCGGCCTCGAGGACCTGCGCCGCACGCTGCACCTGCAGTTCGGTCAGCGCAGCACCGAACTGAAGGCGCACTCCTCGCTGCGGACGCTGAAGGCCGTGCTGGCCCGGACCCCGTCGTCGGCGAGCCGCAGCCTGAGCCGCGCGGCGGATCGCCTGCTCGCCGACACCCACGTGTTCCGGGAACTGCGGGTGCTGTCGGGCCTGCGCTCGAGCGGTCTGCAGCTCCGGGACTCGGACGTCGTGCTGCTCGAGCGGGTGCTCGGCGGTGAGGGCATGTCGCCGCACACCCGCCTCGGCATGCCCGCCGACGCCGCCCCGGAGCAGATCTCGCGCGTCGCGCTGACGGCCCTGCGGTTCTGGCGGTCGCAGGCGGGGCGCCCGACCATCGACACCGCGACGGTGCAGGCGTGCGCGTGTGCGGCGCGTTCCTGCGAGGCCCTGCTCGCCCGGTGAACGCGTCTACCCCTCGGGCCGCCACAGTTCGAGTCGCGGAATGTCCGGCGGCTCGAATCCCAGTACCTGCCCGTAGAAGGAGAGTTCGGCGTTACGGGAGCTGATGAGGGTGGCCAGCTTCCGGAATCCGTGGGACTCCCCCTCGTATTCGAGGTACGCGTGCGGGATGCCCTTCTCCACGAGCGCATCCCGGAACCGTTCCGCCTGCGAGGGCGGCACGATCGGATCGTCGAGCCCCTGCAGCAGCAGGACCGGGCAGTTCAGCCCGGCGACGTTGTTCAGCGGTGCCCGCTCGGCGTAGAGGTCGGCGGCCTCGGGCAGCGGGCCGATCAGACCGTCGATGTACCGGGACTCGAAGTCGTGCGTCTCCTTCACGAAACCGTCGAGTTCGGCGACACCGAAGTAGGACGCACCGCAGGCGAACACGTCCGACGTCGTCAGTGCCGCGAGCACGGTCCAGCCGCCGGCGGATCCGCCTTCGATCGCCAGCCGGCGGGGGTCCGCCATCCCCGCCTCGGCCAGACCGGTCACCGCAGTCACGACGTCCTCGACGTCGACGACCCCCCACTGGCCCCGCAGCCGGTTGCGGTATTCGCGCCCGTACCCGGTGGACCCGCCGTAGTTCACGTCGACGACGCCGATGCCGCGGCTGGTGAAGAACGCGAAGACGGGATTCAGCGAGGGCGCGACCCGCGACGTCGGTCCGCCGTGCACGAACGCCACGTACGGCGGCAGTTCGCCGTCCTCGCCCCGGTACCGCGGGTGTCGCGGCGGGTAGGCGATCGCGTGGACTTCGCGTTCGGCGCCCTGGAACGTCAGCTGCCGGGCTTCGGGGAGATACGCGGCCTCGGGCAGTTCGGTGACGGACAGCCTGACGGTGCGGAGTTCACCGGTGTCGAGGTCGAGTTCGCGCAGGCCCGCCGGGGTCTGGGCGCCGCCGGTGAGCAGCAGGATCCGGTTGCCGTTGCGATCCCCGAGACCGATGCTGGTGAGTCCGTCGAGCGGGATGTCCACCAGCGAACCACTGTCCGGATCGAGCACGGCGAGGGTGTCGGTGCCGAACGTGCGCACTGTCAGCAGTGTGCCGTCGTCGCGGCGGGTGTGCCAGCGGCCGCCGAGCATCCACAGCGCACCGCCGAAGTCGGCGTCCATCGGGCACAACGCCACCGGTTCGGGGTCGTCGAGGCCCACCCGGTAGAGGTTCCACCAGCCGCTGCGGTCGCTGATCGTGTACAGCTCGGTGGGCCCGACCCATTCGGGTTGCAGCACCGATTCCTCGGTACCGCCGAGAAGTGTCCGCACTTTTCCGTTGACGCGGCTGCCCTCGACGGCCACGACCCTGAGCTCGGTGCCGTCCCACGGCATCTGGGGGTGGTCCCATGCGATCCAGGCGAGGTGCCTGCGGTCCGGGGACAGCCGCGGATTGGCCAGGAAGTCCGAGCCGGCGACGACGGATCGCACCCGATGCGGGTCGTCGGCCGCCGACCCGTCCAGCGGAATCACGCAGATGTCGCGGGAGACGCCGCCCTCGGTGTCGTGCGTTTCGCGGACCGCCCACACCTCGCCGTCGACCACCGACAGATCGCCGTACCGCAGCGAGCAGGTGTGCGGCGGTTCCGGTGTCAGCGGCACCGGTGTCCCGCCTTCCAGCAGGTACAGGCGCTGATCGCTGAATTCGGCGAACACGAGGCGGCCGGCGTCGGTGACGGTCCAGGCGCCGCCGCCGTACTCGTGGACGCGGGTGCGGGCGTTCCACGGCGCGGGCAGGATGTCTTCCGGTTCGCCGTCGAGGCCGAGGCGCCGCACCGCGACCCGCCCGCCTTCGCTGGGCCGCAGTTCCGACCACCACACGTCGTCGCCCACGTACCGGCCACCCTCGACGGGGTGGCCGCTGGAGGCGAGGTCCGCCGCCGCGATCGGAGAGGGCCAGGAACCGTAGGGCGCTGAGGTCATCCGCCGAGGATATTCCGCCGCCCGCTACTCCGCAGGCAGCCACGCGCCGTGAAGGCCCGCCGGAACCCGAATCGGTAGTCGCACCTTCCCGATCGGACCCGACCCGGGGTCGTCGGCGGGCAGCACGAAGAACCAGGACGTCAGGTCGCTGCGGTCGGTGCCGATCATCCCCCAGTACTCGTGCTCGGCGCCGGGCATGAAGATCGGTTCGCCCACCGACACACTGCCCGGGTCCCAGTGCGTCTCGGTGGCGCGGGCGGTGTCGAAGAACCACAGCGAATCCTGCCGTCCCCGGCTGCGGTCGAGTTTGCCGACCGTCGCCACGGTGCGATGCCCCCGGGTCAGCTCCCGGTCGTCGACCCGCGGAAACTCGACGTCGCGGTCGCACACCACCTCTCGCGTCACCCGTCCGCTGCCGGGGTCGACGACGGCGCGGATCAGCGAGCCCAGCGACGGCGCCGGGGCCTTCGCGAATCCACCGGGATACGTCCACTCCACGTAGTCGACGCTCACCCGCCCGTCGGGCAGGTCGAACGCGTTCGCGAAATGCCATACCCAGTACGCGTCGTGAGTCGTCCACCGCACCGGACCGCCGTCGCGGGGGATCAGCGCGATCCGCGTGCCGTCCTCCGGCCGCCAGTCCAGCACCGACCCGCCGGTCAGCACCGCGGCGATGTCGAAGACCAGCGGGCACAGCATGAGCACGATGTAGCGCTGGGTGAGCGCCATGTCGTGGACCATCAGCGGCGTGTCCACGCCCGCGACCGCCGTCGGGGTCCGTGCCACCGAACCGTCGGGGTTCACCACCGACCACGTCAGATATGGGGATTCGAGCGTGTAGTTGAACAGGACCATCTGTCCGGTGACCGGGTCGATCTTGGGGTGCGCGGTGCTGCCCACGCCCATGGCGCCGTCGCAGTTGTCCCGCCCCAGCGTGCTCAGGTCGGCCGGCTCGAGCCGGAACGGCAGCGTGGTTTCGGCCATCGCGAGGAGTCGCCCGCCGTGCCGGACGATGTTGATGTCGGGCAGTTCGCGGGACGTGCCCGCCAGTTCGGGCCCCACCTCGTGCTCGGTCGGCGTGTACAGGTCGGTGACGCCGGCCCAGATGACGTGGCCGGCCTGCTCTTCCGCCGTCACCATGGGGGTGCGGACGAATCGGTTGGTGTACCGGGCGGCGCCGTCGGCCACCTCGATCCGGTGAACCATGCCGTCGCCGTCGAGCGGGTAGACGTAGGTGCCGATCGGGTCGAACCGCGGATTGGGGCCGTTGCGCAGGTAGGTGCCGTGCAGATCGGCGGGCAATTCGCCGATCACCTCGAGATCCCGGACGTCGACCTCCTCCCGCTGCGGCGCGAACACCCCGACGAGGTGGCTGTGATGCGCGATGTCGACGGGTCCGGGACGACGGGATACCGGTGCTGACATTGCGTCTTTCCCTCCGGGCGCGGTGAACACGACCCCCTCTCGAGGGTACGACTGGCACCTGCGCGGGCGGCGTGTTTCGACGACACGACGGCGGTCCGATACCCACCAGTAGAAATCGGGTTGCCCGGGGGTGGGAGAATGACCGTCGTGAGCAACCCAGACCACGGCCACCACCGCATGCCGCATCGCAAGCTGGAGCAGTCCACCAAGCTCCAGAACGTGCTCTACGAGATTCGTGGACCGGTACATGCCCACGCCGCCCGGCTGGAGGCGGAAGGACATCGGATCCTCAAGCTCAACATCGGCAACCCCGCGCCGTTCGGTTTCGACGCGCCCGACGTGATCATGCGCGACATGATCGCGGCGCTCCCGTACGCGCAGGGGTACTCCGAGTCCAAGGGCATCCTGTCGGCACGGCGCGCGATCGTCACCCGCTACGAACTGGTCGCCGGGTTCCCCGAACTCGACGTCGACGACATCTACCTGGGCAACGGCGTGTCCGAGCTCATCACGATGACGATGCAGGCGCTCCTCGACAACGGTGACGAGGTGCTGATCCCGGCGCCGGACTACCCGTTGTGGACGGCGATGACGAGCCTCGCCGGCGGCACCCCCGTGCACTACCTGTGTGACGAGGGCAACGACTGGAACCCCGACATCGCGGACATCGAGTCCAAGATCACCGACAAGACCAAGGCCCTCCTGGTCATCAACCCGAACAATCCGACGGGTGCGGTGTACTCGATGGAGGTGCTGCAGCAGCTCGTCGACCTGGCGCGCAAGCATCAGCTGCTGCTTCTCGCGGACGAGATTTACGACAAGATCCTCTACGACGACGCCAAGCACATCTCGCTCGCGACGCTGGCCCCGGATCTGCTGTGCCTGACGTTCAACGGCCTGTCGAAGGCGTACCGCGTCGCGGGTTACCGGTCCGGCTGGGTGGCCATCACCGGCCCCAAGGAGCACGCCGCGGGTTTCCTCGAGGGTCTCGACCTGCTGGCGTCGACGCGTCTGTGCCCGAACGTGCCCGGTCAGCACGCCATCCAGGTGGCGCTCGGCGGGCACCAGAGCATCGAAGACCTGATCCTGCCGGGTGGCCGGCTGCTCGAGCAGCGTGACGTGGCATGGGAACGCCTCAACATGATCCCGGGTGTCTCGTGTGTGAAGCCGAAGGGCGCGCTGTACGCGTTCCCCCGCCTCGACCCGAACGTCTACGAGATCTACGACGACGAGAAGCTGGTCCAGGACCTGCTGCTGCAGGAGAAGATCCTGATGGTGCAGGGCACCGGCTTCAACTGGCCGGACCACGACCACCTCCGGATCGTGACGCTGCCGTGGGCGCGGGATCTCGCTGTCGCCATCGAGCGGTTCGGTAATTTCCTCACCAGCTACAAGCAGTAGGATCGAGACACAGCAAGCGACACGCGCGTCGCTTGCGTGTCTCCTGGGGGAAAAGAATGGTCACCAGCACCCGCGCGCGTTTCGGACAATTCGTCCACCGGCGACGGCGTCTGCTGAACCTCACACAGGACCAGGTCACGGCCGCCGGTGGCCCGTCCGACGCAGCTCAGACGCGCGCCGAGAACGGGACCGGCCCGGATCCGAGCATCGAGACGCTCCGCAAACTGGACGTCGCGCTGCGGTGGGCGCCGGGCAGCGCGGCCCGCACCCTCGACGGCGGTCACCCGACTCCCCTCGAGGCGCTCGACGGGGACGAGCGGGCGCCGTCGTCGCGTCCGCTGACGCTCGGACCGTCGGAGATTCCGCTGGACCTGGACACGATCATCGAGATCCTGGGGCCGCACACCCAGCTCACGAAGCTGAGCGTGGCGCACCCCGAGGTTCCGGGGCTGGTCGAGGCGGCGGGTGAACTGAGCCGTGTGGTCTCGAAGATCACCGGCGCCTACGTGACGCGGTTGCTGGAAGTCAACGGAGGACCGGCCGGACCCCGCCAGCCGCTGGTGGAGTTCGCGTTCGGCCACCTGCTGGAGGAACCGTCGACCGTCACCGACCCCCGCGAACTCGAGGAGGCGCGGTATCGCCGTTTCCTCTACGGCCGGGGGGAGGATCTCGACGCGGCCACCCGGGAGCGTTTCTGGCGTCGATGGGAGGACGCGGTGAAACTCGTCGCCACCGACGATCCTGAACGCAGCGGCGATGCGGAGGTGACCGCATGACGGGGGTGCCGTTGTCGGTGCGGGTCAACCGCCTGTTCTCCCTCGCCCACGATCTCGACGGTCCCGAACCGGGCGAGGACACCGTCGCCGCGGGGGTGTCGCGGATCCTCGGCCGCCCCGTCGCGCCGTCCGAGATCGAGTCGCTGCGCACGAACGATCACGAGCCTCCGGAGCCCGACGTCCTGCGGGCGGTCGCACAGCACTTCCACGCCCCCGAGCAGTACCTCGCGGCCGACGGCTACCACGACTACGACACCCTGGTCCGGTTCAAGATCGCGGTCCGCGAGGCCGGGGTGCGGCACCTGTCGATGCGATCGCTCGACGCGAGCGCGGAGCCGACCACCGCCGAGATGGAATCGCTGATCCCGCTTCTGGAGAATCTGCGGAGTAGCCGCGGCCCCTTGCCGGTCGCGTCGCCGGACCCTCGTCAGACCTGAGCGGGGACGCGCGCCGACGGGTCCTCGGGTCCGCCGAACTGCGGGAGGCGCCGCGCCCACAGGGCGGCCGCCACACGCTCGCCGTCCTTCCAGTGGTCGGCCAGCTGCGCCAGTTCCCACGGTTCGCCGCCGACGTCGGTCGTGAACCGGTGCGTCGTCCCGCCCGTGCCGTGCGCCGGGTGTCCGGCGCTGCGCGCCAGGCACGCGAGGTGCAGTCGCGCCGCCGTGACCACCGGTGGTGCGCTGCCGGTGAGGTCGCCGAGTTCGAATACGACGTGCCGGTCGAGGACCATGATCGCGTCGCGGATCTCGACGCTCATCCGGTCGAGCCGGCCGCGGGCGGACAGCGCCCGGCGATCGGCCGGACGCAGTTCCAGGACCACTTCGGGGACCGCGCCCGTCAGGGTCCGCCACATCGGCTGCAGCCGGCGGGTGACCCGTCGCGACCGCCACCGGTGGCCGAGCGCCCGGATCACCGGTCCCGCCGAGATGATCGCGCCCGCCGACACGACGAGCACGCGGATGAACGCCCCCGAGTCGCTGTGCGATTCGGTCAGTGCGTTGTCTTCGCTGACGGCGTTGACCACCCCGGTCGTCATGACGACACCCATGTCGAACACCTCGAACAGCGACAGTGCGATGACGGCGAGAAACACCCGGCGCTCGTGTCCCGGAGTGGCGCTGCGCACGGCCTTCAGTGAGATCCACAGGTTGAGCACGGCGACGGCGAGGATCGGAACGGCATACGTGATGCAGTAGGCCGCGAAGAGCCAGCCGCCCTCGTCCGCGATCGCGACACCCCGCGACCGCGCCGGGGCGCTGAGGGCGATGAGGATCGCCCCCGCGACGAGGCACACCGTCAGCGACACGACGTGGATGCGGGGTAGACGCGCGGGGCCGAGGGCCCACGCGGAGAAGAGGCTGATCAGCGACGCCGCGGTGAGGATGATGCAGACGTTGCTGAGGGTGTTCGCGAATCCGTACCCGAACCAGAGGTCGAGCCAGTGCTGCGCCAGCGACCGCTGCAGGACCAGGGAGAGCGAGGCGAAGACGAGGGCGGCGTTCATCCGGCGTTCGGCGACCGTCGACCGGACCAGGGCCACGCGCAGGAGGGTGGTCCCCCAGACGACGGCGAGCAGCGGCCAGCTCACGTAGGTGGGCGGTTCGTACACGGCGTCAGAACGTTCCGAGCATCCGCGACACCCGTGCGTCACCGGTGGTGTCGCCGCCCGTCGTCACGCGGCGGCCCGCCATGATCAGGGTGGCGAGCAGTTCCGCCTCGTATTCCTGATCGTTCGAATAGTTGGACCGGCCGAGCATCTTGACCACGCCGGTCGTGTCGACCGACGGCGTGGCCACCGACAGCACCGTCGAGTCGACGGACGTGTCCCCGATCGTGTCGCGGTCGTGGCCGAGTTCCATGTGCGCCAGTTCGTGGCAGATGATGTGGGTGGCGTGTACGTCCGACATCCCTGTCGCGTAGAGGATCACGTCGTCCTCGGCCCGTGCGAGCCAGAGTCCGGAATGTCCGCCCTGGACCAGCGCGTGCGACACGGGGACCAGGTGGATCGGGCGACCCCGGCGGGCTGCGACACCGCCGATCAGCTGATCCCTGTTCCAGGGCACGGGAATACCCATCTCCGCCACGATCCGGCGAAGATGGTTGCTGGGTCGTCGCGACGGCCGCGAGATTCGCACTGGGACACCTCCGAACGGCCATAATCCTAGGCTGTCGGCGTTCGAGGTCACGACATGTGGGCGATTTCACCTACCCGGTTGACGAATACCCCTCATGTGTCGGTAGATTGGCAACCGGCACCTCGAGTGCCGCGAGCACCTGTCGCCCCTCCCCCCCCTGTGGGCGCCAGGTTGGTGGCGGGGTCAACCCCCCCTGTACCCCGCCACCCAGCTCGGCACTTCTCTCCACGCAGCGGCTCGTCGCCCGCGGAACACACCCCTCGTTCGGAGTTCCGGACCACCCTTGCGTGAAGCTCGGCGTTCGCTGCAGATTAGCTGCTGCGTGCCATGTTCCGATATCTAATCACACCGGCGACATATAAGCGACACAAGAGCAATACACACCGGACAGGTCGGCAACACCGGCACCGCCCGCCACTTCCGTCACAGCGTTCCCGGCCTGCTTCCGGCTACCCTGTCGTGCGTGCGGAGACAATCCCCCCAGCAGCCGGCACGAAGCGGACGATGAGCGAATTCCACGGACACGGCCACGGCCACAGCGACGGACCGGCCCCGATGGGCCCCGTCGCCGCCAAGGTGGTGGTCGGACTCCTCGTCGCCATCGGTGTCGCGGTCCTCATCGGCGCCGTCGCGTTGTGGCCCGGCAAGCCGAGCGTCGACGTCGAGCAGCCGTTCCAGAGCGCCCAGGGCGGTGCCGTCGTCACGGAGTCGGGCACGATCACGATGCAGAACATCGGCGACTGCGGGAGCCCGTCGGCCGGGCGGGTCTTCACCGGCGCACCGCTGCCCGCGCCGGCCGGCGCTTACGAGTGCCAGCGCAGCATCGTCGACATCGAGTCCGGTCCCAACACCGGCACCCAGACCCTGCTCGAGATCATCCCCGGCCCCGGCCAGCCCGACCTCCGCGTGGGCGAAAACATCCGGCTGTCCCGCCAGACGGATGTGAACGGCACGACGGAGTACTCGTTCGAGGACTACGCCCGCGGTCTGCCCGTCACGCTCATCGCTCTCGCGTTCGCCGTCGTCGTGATCGCGGTCGCGCGGTGGCGCGGGTTCCGGGCACTCGTCGGCATCGTCGTCTCGTTCGGTGTGCTCGTCCTGTTCACGCTGCCGGCCCTGTTGGACGGGCAACCGGCGATCCCGGTGGCGCTCGTGTCCGGCGCCGTCATCCTGTATGCCGTGCTGTATCTCGCGCACGGTGTTTCCCTGCGCACCAGTTCGGCGTTGCTGGGCACCCTCGCGTCGATGGCCCTGGCGGCGGTCCTCTCCTACGCCACTATCGAGATGACGCGCCTGACCGGACTGTCCGAGGAGCAGAACACCAACGTTCAGACGTACATCCAGCACGTCTCCATCACCGGCCTTCTGCTGGCCGGCTTCATCATCGGTTCGCTGGGCGTGCTCAACGACGTCACCATCACGCAGGCGGCGTCGGCGTTCGAACTGGCCTCGCTCGACCCGGGCGCGTCGAGGCGCCAGATCTTCGGTTCCGCGATGCGCGTCGGCCGCGATCACATCGCCAGCACCGTGTACACCCTCGTCCTCGCGTATGCGGGCGGGGCGCTGCCACTGCTGTTGCTGTTCAGCGTGGCGGGCCGATCGATTCAGGACGTGCTGCTCAGCGACGCCGTGGCCATCGAGATCGTGCGGTCGGCGGTCGGCGGCATCGCGCTGGCGCTATCGGTTCCGCTGACGACCGCGATCGCGGTGATGCTGGCGCGCCCGATCGGCGCGGGTCCCAGCGGTAACGCGGCCGCGGTCAGGCCGTCACGGGGCGGCCGCCATTCCAAGTAGCGGGTGGTCCGCTAGCTGAAGAGCCCGACCTCCCGGAGGACGATGAAGATGATGGCGATGACCATCAGCGCGTAGACGGTCAGCATTGTCACCTTGGCCGCATGTTCGCTGGTGGGCGGGAACATCTTCAGGATCGGCTTCGTATACGCCACGAGCCGTCGTGTCTCTGCCGGCGCGGCCGCCGAAGACGGGGGAACGTTGGGAGTGCTGTGGAACTCCGCGGGATTTGCAGTCACTGCACACATCCTCTCTACGCCGGAACCATTCCCATCGTAGGCCCGCGGAGCGGGACCCGACACCTCGAATCGGCAGTCGGGCCCCGGCGACGTCTAGGTTCCGGGGAACCTGGGGAGTTCGGGCAGCTGGAACGGCGGCAGTTGGATCTGCGGCAGGCCGGGAAATATCGGCGGAGGCGGAGGCGGCGGCGGCGGTGCGGGCTGCGGCTCGGGAATCCGGATCTGCGACGCCGTCTGCACGGGAGCCTCGACGGTCTCGGACGTCGGAGCCGGCGGGGTCGTCGGTGACGGTGTGGCCATCTCGGTGACGACCGGCGGTTCGGTGCCGAGTTGCGTGGTCACCGGCTGCGACGACCCCTCGGTGCGCGCCCACAGATTCTTTCCGTACCCGAGACCGAGGCCGATCACCGCCACCACGGCGAGCGCGGTGCCCGCCAGCGCAGCGCCCCGGATCTGGATTTTGGCCACCTGCTGACTCGGCGGCGGCGCCGCGGCGCTCAGCCACGACGGGGTGCTCGACGGCGCACCGCTGCGCGCGACGACTGCGGTCGGTGCGTGCCGGAACGCGTTCCACTCAGGCGCGTGCTGCGGCGGCGGAAGGACTCGGGCGACCTCGACGGCCGGCGGCACCACCTGCTGGGCGAGCAGTGCAGCACCTTGTGCCGCAACGAGTTCGGGATGGTCGGGAACGATGACGGGCAACCCGAGCCACGACTGGAGCACCGTGCGCACGAGGGGAATGCGTGCACCACCACCGGTGAGCACCACGGCATCCGGGTTCCGTCCCGACCGCGTGATCACGTCGCGGGCGAGGCGCGCCGACGATTCGACGGTGACACCGATGAGCGAGTCGAAGACGTCGCGCGACAACAGCAGCAGGCCGCCCTCGCCGGGCACGGCGACGGCGCCGCCGGTGGAGAGCCGCTCCTTCGCCTCACGGCAGCGGACGTCGAGCGCCAGGCTCGCGGCCGCGTCGCGGGGCGCCTCGATGCGGTTGTTCTCCAACTGGTTGGCACGAACCATCCGGTCGAAGACGTCGCCGCTCACCGTGTCGGTGCGGACCGTCTCGACCACCTCACCCGTCGCCCGGTCGACGACGCTCACGGTGAGCCCGGAACTGCCCAGGTCGTAGAACACGAGCGTCGCGTGGTCGCCCAGGGCTCCCGAGACGTCGAGGAATTTCAGCGCTGCCGAGGCCTCGGTGACGAGTTGGTAGTTGGCGAGTTGCTGCCGGGCCATCGCCGCCTGGACGGCGCCCGCCTGCGCTTCGTCGCGGTAGGCGACGCCGGTGGCGTGCACCTGCCCGGCGTCGGGTGCCCCGGCGAGGACCACGCCGATCGATTCGGCGGCCAGCTCCTCCGGCAGATCCCGGCCTGCGGCGACGACCTGGGCCCGGAAATCGGGGACGTGCCGGCTCGCGGCGTCGTCACGGTTCACGGAGTCGGGTCGCGCCAAGCGCACAGCGCTCGCACCGACCGACACACCTAGAACCGAACTCATGGGCCGCCCAACTCGACTGTGCACGGGTTCGATCCGGAATCCCCCCACTCCATGGCCCGCAGTCTAGCGAAGCGGTCCGACACGGCAACCGGGCAACCGTTCGGTGGCAGACAACTCAGAAGTTGCTTGCGATGATCACTCCCGGGATGCCCGCGCCCAGCGGCACGAACGCGCACGGCGGCACGACCACGTGGGCGGGATCGAGCGTGTTGAGCACCAGTTGCTGGGAGTACGGGTCGTAGGGCAGGTTGAAATGTCCGGTCTGATCGATCGGGCACAGGTCCTGGACGAGGATGTTGGTGGCACCGGCGTCGTGCAGCGCGACGTTGGTGTACGGCTGGATCACCTCGTCGTAGCGCGTCCCGATCGTGGTGTATTCGGCGCCGGGGACGGTGTCACCGCCGGCATTGAGGGCGGTGAGGAACGGCGATCCCTGCACCTGTTCGGCGAGCGCCTCCGAACCGATCGCTTCGATCAGTTCGGTGCCCCCGGGAACGGACGTCACCGCCGTCGCGATCCCGAAGAACGTTCCCCCGTAGGTGGGCGACGCCAGACCGATCCAGTGGTGCACCTTCGACGCCCCGCCGAGCCTGTTGACGTAGTACCGCGCCACCGTCGCGCCCTGCGAGTGCCCGATCAGGTCGACCTCGTCCGCGCCGGTTGCGGACAGCACGTCGTCGACGAACACCTCGAGTTCGGCGGCCCCCTCGGTCATCGTCTGCATCCCGAAGTGTTCGGTGCCCGGTTTCCGTCCGTAGTTCAGGGCGAACACGCAGTAGCCGGCAGCTTTCAGTTTCGGGCTCAGCCCGGCCCAGTTCGAGTAGGCACTGCCGTCGCTTCCGTGCACGAGAATCACGGGACGGGGGTGCGCGGAATCGGGACGGCACGAGAAGTCGTTGGCACCGGGCGGCGCGGAATGCGGATGCTGCTTCGCGTACGCGATCGCGGTGCCGGCGTCGGATTGCGGAGGCCCCGGCAGGGTCGGGACTTCCGCAGCGTGAGCGGGCGCGGCGCCGAGCAGGCAGATCACGGCAGCGAGGAGTGCGAGTAGGGATCCGTGACGTGCCTTCGACATCGCCCAGCCCTCCGTTGCGATTTGGGCTGACGCTACCGTCCGCCGATGCCGCCGGCAGTGGAGATCGTCAAACCCGTTATCGCGGGGGCCGCCAGGTCACCGGTCGTTATCCCCTGCCGAGCCCCCGATAGACCCACCCGGCGGTGCGCCAGTCCTCGGCGTCGAGGCAGTTGCGGCCGTCGACCATCACCCGGGCACGCACCACACCGTTCAGATCCTCCGGTTTCAGGGCGGCGAACTCCGCCCACTCGGTGAGGAGCAGCACGGCGTCCGCGTTGTCGCACGCCTCGACCGCCGACGTCGCGTAGTTCAGCGTCGGGAACAGCCTGCGGGAGTTGTCGAGGGCCTTCGGGTCGTAGACGCTGACGACGGCCCCGTGCAATTGCATCATTCCCGCGACGTTGAGTGCCGGGGAGTCGCGGACGTCGTCGGATTCCGGTTTGAACGCCGCGCCGAGGACGGCCACGTTGGCGCCGAGCAGCGACCCTCCGCACGCCTGCGCCGCCAACTCCACCATCCGGGTGCGCCGGCGCATGTTGATGCTGTCGACCTCCCGCAGGAAGTGCAGCGCCTGGTTCGCACCGAGCTCACCGGCCCGGGCCATGAACGCGCGGATGTCCTTGGGCAGGCAGCCGCCGCCGAAGCCGAGACCGGCGTTGAGGAACCGCCGGCCGATCCGCGCGTCGTAGCCGAGGGCGTCGGCGAGTTGGGTGACGTCGGCGCCGGTGGCCTCGCACACCTCGGAGATGGCGTTGATGAAGGAGATCTTGGTGGCGAGGAACGCGTTGGCCGAGACCTTGACCAGTTCCGCGGTGGCGAGGTCGGTGACCAGGAACGGAATGTCCTCGCCGAGCAGCCGGGCGTACAGCTCACGCAACTCGGCCTCGGCGCGTCCGGGGCGCAGGCGGTCTACTCCCAGCACCATCCGGTCGGGGTGCAGGGTGTCCTCGACGGCGAAGCCCTCCCGGAGGAATTCCGGGTTCCACGCCACCTCCACGGCGTCACCCGCCGGGGCGAGCGCGCGGGCCCGCGCACCCAGATCGGCCGCCGTCCCGACGGGAACGGTCGACTTGCCGACGATGACGGCGGGGCGATCGAGCATCGGCGCGAGCGTGTCGATCACCGAATGCACGTGCCGCAGGTCCGCGCCGTACTCCCCCTTCTTCTGCGGGGTGCCGACACCGAGGAAGTGGAGGTCCGCGAACTCCGCGGCCTCGCGGTACGACGTGGTGAAGTGCAGTCGGCCGGCGTCGATGTTCCGGCGCAGGACGTCCGCGAGCCCCGGCTCGTAGAACGGCACCTCTCCGGAGGAGAGTTTCACCACTTTTCCGGGGTCGATGTCGACACCCAGGACGTCGTGACCCAGCTCCGCCATACAGGCGGCGTGGGTGGCTCCCAGGTATCCGGTTCCAAACACGGTGCAGCGCATGCACCCTTGATAACCAGTGCAGGTGAGCGCGATATTTACCCGGCAGATGTTCGAAGCCAACAGTGCGTGTACGGACGGTGCGGGGCGAGACCCTATGCTTCGCCCATGCATGTTCTCTTCGTCTGCACCGGAAACGTCTGTCGCTCCCCAACGGCCGAGCGCCTCGCAGTGGCATACGCCGAGGAGCTCGGGATCACCGACCTGACCGCCGAAAGTGCAGGTACACGCGCTGCCGTCGGACGCCCGATGGAACCGACGGCCGCGCAAGTCCTCGAAGGGCTCGGCGGTAATCCGGCCGAGTTCACCGCGCGGATGCTCACCGCCGATCTCGCGGTGGACGCCGACCTGGTGCTGACGATGACCGAACGTCAGCGCGAGAAGGTGCTGGCGCTGGCTCCCGAGCAGTTGAAGAAGACGTTCACCCTGAAGGAGGCCGCCCGCCTCGCCGAGGCAGCGGACGCGAAGTCGGTGGCCGACCTGGCTGCGGCGCGTCCCAGACACAAGGCCGACGACACTCCCGAAGACGTGCCGGACCCGATGGGGAAGGACGAGGACACGTTCCTGACCATCGGGTCCGAGATCGCCGATCTACTGGGTGTGATCTCGCGGAGCATCCGTCTCTGACCAGGGTTCCTGGTCGTCACGGTAGCGGCGGGTGCGCCTCGGTGTGGGAGGCACCGGTGCGCCCGACTGCTGCTCGTTGCCGTAGTGGTCGGGCCCCGAGTACCACTGCTGACCCTGGTCGCCGTGGTAGGCGCCCTGGTAGGCGGGGGCACCCTGGTAGGCGGGTGCTTCCTGCGGATCGCCCCCGTACGGCTGCTGCGGGTACTCCTCGCGAACGTACTGGGCCTGCTGCTGTGGCACCGGCTGCTGGGGTGCCTGCTGCTGCGCGGGGGCGGCCTGCTGCATCTGCGGCAGCGACTTGTCGGTCTCGTAGTAGTACTTGTACTCGTAGACCCCGCGACCGCGGCTCGGCGTCATCGTGATGATCGTCCCGAGGATGGTCGCCCCGACGCTGTGCAGGTTGCCCACCGCCCGCGACAGCTGGTCCCGCTTGGTTTCGGCGTGCCGGGCGATGACCAGGGCGCCGTCCGACATCGCGGTGAGCACGGTCGCATCGGTGACCGGCAGCAGCGGCGACGCGTCGACGATCACGTAGTCGAATCGTCCTCGGAGATCGGCCAGCACCTGGCGCGCTGTCTCCGTTCCGAGCAGCTCACTCGGGTTCGGCGGGATCGGTCCGGACGCCAGGACGGTGAGACCCGAGTACTGGGTCGGCTGGAGCACGGCGTCGAGGTCGGCCTTGCCTGCCAGGACGCTGCTGAGTCCGACGGACCCGACGACGCCGAGGTACTTCGACACCCTCGGCTTCCGGAGGTCGCCTTCGACGAGGCACACGTTCTGGCCGCCCTCCGCCAGCACGAGCGCGATGTTGATCGCGGTGGTGGTCTTGCCCTCGGTGGGCAGCGAACTGGTGACCACGATGACACGCGGCGGGTTGTCGACCTCGAGGAACTGCAGGTTGGTGCGGAGTTCGCGGTAGGCCTCCGCGCTCGAGGAATTGCCCTCGGCGAAGTTGATGGCCTGCTGCGTCTGCCGCTCCTTGTCGAACGGGATGGTGCCGATCAGCGCCGAACCGGCCAGTTCCTCGACGGTGCGCCGATCCTTGACCGTGTTGTCGAGGCGATCACGCAGGACGGCGAAGGCGATACCGAGCAGCAGCCCGACCGCCGCGCCCAGCGCGAGGTTGCGCAGCGTCTTGGGCGAGACGGGAGTCGACGGAGTCTGCGCCTGCTGTTCGACGACGACGCGGGCGGCGGGAGCGCCACCCTTCTCCGGGGTCTCGAGCTCCCGGGCCATGACGACGAACTCGTCGGACAGGGCATTGGCGATGTCGCGGGCGCGTTCCGGCGACGGATCCTGCACCTTGACGTCGATGAGCACGGTGTCCGGTGCGGAGCTGGCCTTCACCTGTGAGGCGAGCGCCGCCGCCGTGCCGCCCAGATCGAGCTTGTCGATCGTCCGCTGCGCGAGGGTCTCGCCGGTGAGCAGTTTGGTGTAGGACGTCACCCGCTGCTGCGAGAACAGGTTGCCCTGGTACACCTCGTTCACCGACGATCCGGCGGACGTCGAGACGAACAACCGGGTCGACGCCTCGTAGATCGGAGTGGTCAGCAACGACGCTCCGAGCGCACCGAGAATCGCGACCACGGTCGTGATCGCGATGATTTTCCAACGTGACTGCAGAATTCGCAGGTAGTCCTGAATTTCCATTATCGAGTCTCTTCCAATTGCGTCGCGCTCAGCGGCGCGATCGAGCTGTCAATCACATCGTTCTGACCCGACTGAATCGCTACATCGTAGTGATGAGGTCCACTGTCGGCGTCACGTGCCGTCACGGTCCGCCGTGGTCCCCCGATCTCCGAAGCAGTCGGCCGATCTCGGCGAGCGGGCCCGGGTCTGCCATCTCGGAGTGGGTGGTGTCGATGTGGTGTGCGGTGACGACGCCGTCGGCGTACTCGCGCCAGGCGTCGACGACGTCGGGGTGCCGGTCCAGGTCGCGGGCGGCGACGAACAGGTCGAGGTTGCCGTCGAACCGCCGGGGGCTGTGGGCCGATGCGATCAGCTCGAGCCGCTCGATCACGGCCCGGATCTCGCGCAGCCGGTCGGCGCTCACGTACGCGCCGAACTGCGCGATCAGTTCGTCCTCGCTCAGGGTTTCCGGTTCGGGTGGCTGATGTTGCGGCAGAAGCGTGTCGAGGAGTGCCGGCGCGGCCACCTCGTGGCCGGCGTCGCGGAGCTGGACGGCCATCTCGTGGGCGATGGTTCCGCCGAGCGACCACCCCAGCAGGTGGTAGGGGCCCGCCGGCTGGACGGACCGGATCGCGTCGACATATCGCGCGGCCAGCTCGGACAGCGTCTCGGGCAGGTCCGGCATTCCGGTCGCCTGAACGCCGTACAGCGGGCGGTCGCCGACGTGATCGGCGAGACCGCCGAAGCACCAGGCCAATCCGCTGAGCGGATGCACGCAGAACAGCGGCGCTCCCGCATCGGCGGGGCGGAGTTCCACCACGGTTCCGAAGAAGCTCTCGGGCCGTGCGCCGTCGCCGATCCGGGCGGCGAGGCGCTGCGCCGTGGGGTCGGTGAAGACCCATTCGACGGGGATGTCGCGGTCCAGCCGGCGGCGCAGTTCGGTTGCCACTGACGCCGCCCCCATCGATGTGCCGCCGAGAGCGAAGAAGGCTTCGTCCGCGGGGATGTCTGCGATGCCGAGGACTTCCGCGAACACGGCGGCGATCGTCTCTTCGAGTTCCCCTGCCGGCAGCGCGGATTCGACGATCTCGATCGTCGGTGCCGGCAGTGCGGCGCGGTCGAGTTTGCCGGACGGCAGCAGCGGCATCGTGTCGACGACCGTCACCGACGCGGGGACCAGGTGCCGCGGCAGCCTGCCGCGCGCGAAGTCGAACACGGATCGCGGCGTCAGTCCCGCGGTGCCTGCGACGTACGACGCCAGCACGGTGTCCGTCGGCGTCGGCACCGGGATCGTCACGGCGACGTCGATGTCGGGGTGCCCGGCGAGCACGGCATCGACCTCGGCGGGTTCGACGCGGATTCCGCGGATCTTCACCTGCGAATCGCTGCGGCCCAGGTATTCCAGTTCACCGCTCGGGTCGCGTCGCACCACGTCGCCGGTGCGGTACAGCCGCTCCCCCGGTTTTCCGTAGGGATGTGCGACGAATTGTCCTGCGGTGAGGTCACTTCGGCCCAGGTAGCCCCGGGCGATGCCGCTGCCCGCCAGATACAGTTCGCCCGTCACGCCGTCGGGCACGGGATGCAGACGCGGGTCGAGGACGAACGCGGCATCACCGTCCAAGGCGCTTCCGATGGTGATCGGCAGGCCGGGTTCGAGGGGGCCCGCAACGCACGCGTCGACGGTGAACTCGGTCGGACCGTAGGCGTTGAACAGCCGGTGCCGCCTCGACCACCGGTCGGCAAGGTCCGCGGGCAGTGCCTCTCCCCCGACGACGACCGTCGACGGTGCGAGACTGTGCGGGTCGAGGGAGGCCAGCACGGTCGGTGTGAGGGTGAAGTGGGTGATGTTCTGCGCCACCAGGAACTGAGCCAATTCCTCACCGGCATAGCTGAAGGCGGGTGCAGCCACGAGGGCACTGCCCAGCGACACCGCCCAGAGCAGTTCGAACACCGCGACGTCGAAGGTCGGGGAGGTCGACTGCAGCACCCGGCCGTCGTCGCCGCCCTCCGCGTCCGACGAGTAGGCGGGGGTGGCGAGGAGGGTCGTCAGTCCGCGGTGCGTGACGACGACGCCCTTCGGCCGGCCCGTGGAACCCGATGTGTAGATCACATACGCCGCGTTGTCCACGTCGGGTGCGGCCGGATCCGCGTCACCGGAGGGCTGCTCGTCCAGGCGCATCCAGTCGACGGATCGCGGCAGATCCCCGACCCCGCCGACGGTCAATCCGAGCACCGCGCGCGAGTCCGTCAGCATCCAGTCGAGCCGCTCCGCAGGATGCGTGGGATCCAGCGACACCCACGCCGCACCGGCCTTGGTCACCGACCACACCGCCAGGAGCCAATGCCGGCCGCGGGGTGTCGCCACGGCGATCACGTCCTCCGGGCCGACGCCGCGGGACGCGAGTGCGCAGGCCCAGCGGTCCGATTCTTCGTCGAGTTCGCGGTAACTCCAACGGGTGTCACCGTCGATCACCGCGACGGCGGACGGGATGGCACCAGCACGGGCGGCAAGGATGTCGCCGAGCGTCCGCGGCGTGGCCACCGGCCGGGGGCCCTGCACGAGGTGTGCGCGTTCGGTGTCGTCGAGGATGTCGAGGTCGCCGACGGCCGCCGACGGGGTGGTCAGGGCGGCCTCGAGGACGGCGGCGAACCGGCTCAGGAGCGTGCGCGCCGTCTGCCGGTCGAACAGGTCGGCGGCGTAGTCGAGTCGCACCGTCATGTTTTCGGCCGCGTCGGTCACGTCCCACACGAGGTCGAATTCCGTTGCCTGCGTCTCGGGGTGGTATTCGTCGGTGCCGACGAAAAGTTCGGGGAAGTCGACGGCCCGCTGGTACGTCAGCATCACCTGGAACAGCGGGTTGTGTGCCGCGGATCGGGGTGGGGCGAGGTGTGTCACGACGTCGTCGAACGGGACGTCGGCGTGCGCGAGCGCGTCGAGGTCGACGGCGCGGACGTCCGCGAGGAAATCCTCGAACGGTTGCGCAGGCGAGACCGCGGTGCGCAGTGCCACGGTGCCGACGAACATGCCGACCACGCAGTCGAGCACCGGATCGGGACGGCCGCCGACCGCAGTCCCCACCACCACATCGGACTGTCCGCTCACGCGTGCCAGCAGCACCGCGAGGGCGGCGTGGAGCACCATGAACACGGTCGTTCCGCGGCTGCGTGACAGTGCGACCACCCGCTCCCGCAGGTCGCCGTCGAGCGTCCATTCCACACTGGCCCCGACGTGGCTGGGAAGTTCCGGCCGGGGGCGATCGGTCGGCAGCGGGAACGGCCCCGACACACCGGAGAGCACCTGCGCCCAATGCTCGAGCTGGGCGCGAGCCGCGCTGCCGGGATCGGAGGCGGTCCCGAGCAGTTCGCGCATCCAGATCGCGTAGTCGGCGTAATCCACGACCAGCGGCGCCCACTGCGGGGCCGACCCGTCCGCGCGGCACCGGTAAGCGGCGTCGAGGTCGGTGAGCAGCGGTCCCATCGAACCGCCGTCGAGCGCAATGTGATGGACCACGACGCCGAGCATGAAGCCGCCGCCCTCGGTGCGCCACAGCTTCACCCGCACCGGGGTCTCGGTGGTGAGGTCGAACGGCCGGGCACTCCACGTGTCGACGCCGAAGTCCACTTCCGCGCCGACGTCCTCGGTCACCGACTCGACGGGCAGCACCAGCTGATACGGACCTTCGGCGTCGACGGGGAAGACGGTGCGCAGCACCGAATGCCGCTCCAGCACGTCCCGCATCGCCAGCCGGAGGGCGTCGACGTCGACGTCACTGCCGACCCGGGTGACGAACACCATGTTGTGCAGGGCGGTGTCGGGGTTGACCCGGCTGAGCAGCCAGAGGCGTTGCTGCGCGGGCGACAGCGGCACTCGCGCCTCCCGCGGGCGGGGAACGAGCACCGGCCGCATCGCGCCCGACGCGGGGGCGCCCAACCACCGGGCGAGCAAGGCGGGAGTCGGGTTCTCGAACAGCACCCGCACGGGCACGTCGACGCCGAACGTCGCGGACAGCCGGGCCGTCACCGCCGTCGCGGACAGTGAATCGCCGCCCGCGTCGAAGAAGTTGTGTCCGGCGCCGATCCGGGCGGAGCCGAGCACGTCGGCGAACACGCCGGCGACCATCTCCTCGACCGCGGTGCGTGGGGGTGCCGCGACGACGTCGTCGCCCCGGGCCTCCAACGCGGCGACGTCGAGCTTGCCGTTGGCGGTGAGCGGCAGCGTGTCCATCGTGACGATGCGGGGCGGCACCAGATACGAGGGCAGGCGGCCCGTCAGCTGCTGTCGCAGAGTCGGGGAGTCGAGGTCCGTGCCGGCGACGAAGGCCACGAGGTCGTGTCGCTGCACCGACACGGCTGCCTGCTCGACGCCGTCCAGCTCCAGCAGCGCCGCCTCGACCTGCGCCGGTTCGATACGCATGCCACGCACCTTGATTTGCCGGTCGACGCGGCCGAGGAAGGAAAGGTTGCCGTCGGCTCGTCGGTGCACGACGTCGCCGGTGCGGTACATGCGGGCTCCGTCCGGGGCGGCGACGAACCGTTCCGCCGTGCGGTGGGGGGCGCCGAGGTAGCCCTGGGCGAGTCCGGGCCCGGCGAGGTAGAGCTCACCGGCACCGCCGACGGAAACTGCGCGCAGCCGCGTGTCGAGCACGACCGCCGTGGTCCCGGGGATCGGAGCGCCGATCGTCACCGTGCCGATCGCGGATCCGGGCTCGAATTCGGTCAGCGTCGCGACCACCGTCGACTCGGTCGGACCGTAGGCGTTGAGCAGAAGCCTTCCGGCACTCCATGTTCCGGCCAGTTCGGGGCTCAGGGCCTCGCCACCGACCCCCACGACGTGCACCGACTCGAGCCCGTGCGGGTCGAGCGTCGCGAGGACGGACGGCGTGGAGAGGTAGTGCGTGACCCGCTGCTCGATCAGCAGCCGATGCAACTCGACACCGGCGAAGACGTCGGCGGGAGCCACCACCAGGCAGGCGCCCGAGCCGAACGCGAGCAGCATCTCCAGCAGCGCGGCGTCGAAGGCGGGGTTGTAGCCGTGCAGCACACGGTCGTCGGGGCCCACCCGGTACCGGCGCACCACCTCGGCGGTGAGCGGGCCCAGTCCCCGGTGCGTGACGGCCACGGCCTTGGGTGTGCCGGTGGATCCGGAGGTGTGGATCACGTACGCCACGTCCCGTGCGCACTTCTGGTAGCCCTGGCGACCTAAACCGCTCACGGGGCTGAATGCCGCACCGGTCTTGGCGATCGCCCAGAGTTCGATCACGAAGTCCGACGACCGCGGCAGGTCGATCGGAACGATCTCGCCCGGTGCGACACCCAGCGCGGTGAGCTTGTGCGCCCGCGCGTCGGAACGCTCGTCCAGTTCGCGGTAGGTCAGCGTGACATCGCCGTCGGTGAGCGCGGCGTTGTCGGGGTATGCGGCGGCGGTGGCCGTCAGGATCTCGGCCAGGGTCCGTTCACCGGCGGGGTGCGCACCGACGAGGGGCTCGGCTGCGGTCAGCGCGACGTCGCCCACGGGCACGTCGGGATCGGCGCAGATCGCCTGGAGCACCCGTCCGAGGGCGGTCGCCACGGCGTCGACGGTCGCGTGGTCGAAGACGTCGGCCGAGTACACGGCGGCGCCGCGCATCCCCGTAGGGACGTCACCGTCGGTCGTTTCGGTGATTGTCAGGTGGAGGTCGAATTTCGCTGTTCCGGTGTCGAATTCCTGCGCCGTCACCGTCATGCCCGCCGCCTCGACGGTGGGGATCTGCAGATTTTGCAGCGCCAGGGCAACCTGCGGGGTCCGGCCGCCGAGCAGTCCGGCCACCACCTCGAAGGGCACATCCGCGTGCTCGAAGGCGTCGACGTCGAAGTCCCGGACCTGTGCGAGGAGTCCGGTGAACGGCATGTCCGGCAGTACCTGCGCCCGCAGCGCGAGGGTGTTCACGAACATGCCCACCAGAGAGTCGAGTACGCGTTCCCCGCGGCCCGCGACAGCGGTGGCGACGACGATGTCGGGCCGGGCGCCGAGCCGGGACAGCACCACGGACAGCGCCGCGTGCAGGACCATGAACGGTGTCGCGTGGTGCTGCGCCGCCAACTGGTGCACGGCCTGCCGCACGTCCGCCGACACGTCGAATTCGACGACGCCGGCGCGGGCCGAACCAGGCGCCGACCGGTCCGGTGTCAGTGGCGCCGTGCCGTCGACGCCGTCCAGCGCCCGGCGCCAGTGCTCGACGCGGCGCTGCCCGTATTCGCCGTCCAGCAGGTCCCGCTCCCACACGGCGTAGTCGGCGTACTGCAGCGGCATCGGGTTCTCCTGCGGGGCGATCCCGGAGGTATGCGCGGCATAGGCACTGAGCACGTCGGCGACGAGCGGAGTCAGCGACCATCCGTCGGCGGCGATGTGATGGATGTTCACGGCCAGCACGTGGCACTGCGGCTGCAGACGCAACAGCGCGACGCGGATGGGCCGGTCCACGGTGAGGTCGAAACCGCGGGCGGCGAACTGCTCCATGAACTCGTCGAGGTCGCGCACGTCGACCGGCGTCAGGTCGAGCGGCGCCGGGTCGAGGATCTCCTGATAGGGATGGCCGTCGACGGGGTACCGGGTCCGCAACGTCTCGTGCCGCCGGATCACGTCCTCGAACGCCGCGGTCAGCGCGGCGACGTCGAGTGCGCCCTCCAACCGCACGGTGGCGGGCAGGTTGTACGTCGGCGACCCGGGATCGGTGCGGTTCAGCACCCACATGCGGTACTGGCTGCGGGACAACGGAATGCGGTCCGGTCGGGGCCGTGCGACGAGTGCGGGACGCAGGTCGGTCTCGGGGACCGCGTCGTCGAGGGCTTCGGCCAGTTCGGCGACGGTGGGGTGCGCGAACAGGGTTCGCAGCGGCACCAGGTGTCCCATGGAATCGGTGAGCCGTGCCGTCAACTGGGTGGCGAGGAGGGAGTTGCCGCCCGCATCGAAGAAGTGCGTTCCGCGGCCCACGTTCTCGTGTCCGAGGACGTCGGCGAACACGCGGGCCACGGCGCGCTCGGTGTCGGTGTGCGGCGGTTCGTTCTCGGCGACCGCCAGTGCCGGCATCGGCAGCGACCTCAGGTCGAGTTTGCCGTTCACGGTGGGCGGCGCGGCGTCGAGCACGACCACCGCGGTCGGAACCAGGTAGGCCGGCAGCGATTCGGCGAGGCGGCGTCGCAGATCGTGGGTGTCGAGGTGGCCGTTCGGCAGCACGTAGGACACCAGCATCTCGGTGCCGGCGCCGGTGGTGCGCACGACGGTACCGGCGAAGACGACGTCGGCGAGCCGCGCGATGACGGTGTCGATTTCGGCCGGTTCGATGCGCACTCCGCGCATCTTGATCTGGGAGTCGTTGCGCCCGAGGTACTCGAGTTCGTGGGCGGTGGCGGTCTTCCGCCAGCGCACCAGGTCGCCGGTTCGGTACAGGCGTGTGCCGCCTTCGGCCGCGACGAACCGCTCCGCCGTCAGCCCCGGCTGGTCCGCGTATCCGCGGGCGAGCGCGCCGCCTGCCAGATACAGCTCCCCGGGCACGCCGGGGGGTACCGGGCGGAGGCGGTCGTCGAGCACTACCGCGGACACACCGTGCACGGGGGCCCCGATCGAGACGGGATCCCCCACACCGAGTGGTCCGGTGCTGAACGCGTACATGGTGGTTTCGGCGGGCCCGTACGCGTTGTACAGGCGACGCCCGGCCGCCCAGCGGTTCACCAACTCGCTACCGAGCCTCTCGCCGCCGACCATCAGCACCTGCAGGTCCGGAAGGTCCCGTTCGCCGAGGGTGGCGAGGATCGTCGGGGTCATGCAGGCGTGCGTGATGCGGTCGCGTTCCATCAGGTCGGCGAGCGGCGGGCCGGCGTATTCGGCGTCCGACGCGATCACCAGCGTGGCGCCCGACGCCCCGGCGACCAGGACCTCGAGCAGCGTCATGTCGAATCCGGGCGCACCGCGGTGCAGCATCCGGGAGCCGGCTCCCGCCGCGTACCGCTCGCGCAGGTCGGCGTCGAGGGCGGCCAGACCGCCGTGGGTCACGACGGCACCCTTGGGTGTGCCCGTCGTTCCCGAGGTGTAGACGACGTACGCCGCCTCGGACGTGAGCGGCAAAGCGTGCTCCGGCACACTTTCCCACTCACGTGGGGTGAACGGGGTGCGTGCGGGGTCGAACAGCGCGGGGGCCGCACCGGTCTTCGCGATGGCCCACAGCCGCACCACCGCGTCCACCGACCGCGGCTCGGCCCAGGGAACCAGGCTTCCGCGGCCCACCCCGTTCTCGCCGAATTCACGGGCGAGAGCGTCGGAGCGGGTGTCCAATTCGCGGTAGGTGAGTTCGACGCCCCCCTCCGTCACGGCGACGGCGTCCGGCGCGAGAGCGGCGCCGCGGGTCAGAAGCTCACGCAGCGTCGACGACGCGGGGGCTGCGGGACCGACCGCGGGCACCAGGGCGGCGCGTTCCGCGGCATCGAAGAGGTCGACGTCGCCCACCGGCAGCTGAGGGTCTGCACTGACGGCCTCGAGGAACCGCACCAGCCGCGACGCGAACTGCTCGATCGTCGAGTGCTCGTACAGGTCTGCGTCGTAACCGAAGTCGAGGTGCAGGCGCCCGCCCGGACCGGACTCGGTGACGGTCAGTTGCAGGTCGAAATTGGCCCGGTCGACGACGTCGCCGATAGGTGTCACCGTCAGCCCGGGGAGGGCCACCTGGCCCAGCCGGCTGCGCTGCATCGACAACGCGACCTGGAACAGCGGGTGGTGGGACGTCGACCGCGCCGGATTCAGCAGCTCGACCAGAGCCTCGAACGGCATGTCGGCGTGCGTGTAGGCGGCGATGTCCCGTTCGTGGACGTGCGCGAGCAGTTCCGCGAACGTGGCCGTCGGATCCACCGCGGTGCGCAGCACCAGGGTGCCGGCGAACATTCCCACCATGTCGTCGAGTTGCGGATCGGTGCGCCCGGCGACGGCCGTCCCGATGGGTACGTCACGACTGCCGCTGTACCGCGAGAGGACGGCGGCCAGTGCGGCGTGCAGCACCATGAACGTGGTGGCCCGGCCGCCGCGCGCCAGCGTGTGCACCGCGTCGTGCAGTTGTTCGCCGAGTTCGACGCCCACGGTGCCGGCGTGACCGGACGCCGCCGCCGGGCGCGGGTGGTCGGCGGGCAGGGTGACCTGTTCGGGCAGGTCCGCGAGGGTGTCGAGCCAGTACCGCTGCAGGGTGTCGGCGGACTCGTCGTCGAGAACCGCCCGTTGCCACACGCTGTAGTCGCTGTACTGCACGGGCAGCGGGAGCCACTCGGGGCTACCACCCCCGAGGCGGGCCTGGTACGCCGTCATCGTGTCGCGGATCAGCGGGGTGAGCGACCACGCGTCGGCGGCGATGTGGTGCACCACGAGGGCGAACACGTGCGCGTCGGGTCCGACGCGATACAGCCGCGACCGGATCGGTGCGTCGACGGACACGTCGAATCCGCTGTCGACGAACGCGCGCAGGTGCGCGTCGACGGCGTCCTCGGGCAGCGCGATCGGCGTGAGATCCAACGGGACGTTCGCGGCGTCGAGGACGACCTGGTGCACGCCGTCGGCATCGGACGGGTACACGGTGCGCAGAGTGCGGTGCCGTTCGAGCAGGTCGTGTGCGGCGGACGCCAGCGCGGGCACGTCCAGTTCGCCGTCGAGGCGCACGACGAGCGGGAGGTTGTATCCCGAAGCACCGGTGTCGAATTGGTTGACGAACCACATGCGCTGTTGCGCCGGCGACAGCGGAACGCGGCCGTCGTGCGGCGCCGGCCGCAGCGGGAGGCGTCGGCGCCCGGCACCGGACCGCTCTTCGATCCGGGCAGCCAACTCGGCGACCGTCGGGGCTTCGAAGACGTCCTTCACCGTCACATCGATGTCGAAGACGGCGCTGACGCGTGCGGACACCCGGGTGGCGAGCAGCGAATTGCCGCCGAGGTCGAAGAAGTTGCGCCGCGTCCCCACCTCGGCACCGCCGAGCACCTCGACGAACACATCCGCCACCACGTCCTCGATGGGTGTGTGGGCGCCCTGCCCCTCCGCGGTCACGACACCCGGATCGGGCAGTGCGTCGCGGTCGATCTTGCCGTTGGTGGTCAACGGAATTGCGGGGACCTGCACCAGCGCACCGGGCACCATGTGATCGGGCAGGACAGTCCGCAGGTGCCGGGTCAGGGTGGGCTGATCGGCGTCGGTCACCACGTAGCCGATGAGTTGTCGTCCGGCAGTCGTGTCGCGGAGAACCACCACCGCTCGCTCGACGCCGGGATGCCGGAGGAGTGCGGCCTCGATTTCGCCGGGTTCGATCCGGTATCCGCGCAACTCGATCTGAGTGTCGGCCCGTCCCACGTAGTCGAGGCGATCGCCGCGGTAGCGGACTCGATCACCGGATCGGTACATCACCGCGCCAGGGGCAAACGGGTTCGCTATGAATCGTTGTGCCGTCAGGCCGGGACGGTGCAGATATCCGGAGGACACCTGGGCCCCCGCCACGTACAGCTCTCCCACGCCGCCCGGTGGCACCGGCCGCAGCGCGGCGTCGAGCACGTAGGTCTGCACACCGGGCAATGCGCGGCCGATGGACGCCGATGCGTCGCGGGCCGCGAGGTCGAGTTCGGCCGCGGTGACGTGCACGGTGGTTTCGGTGATGCCGTACATGTTGATCGCGCGCACGCCGGGATGCCGTTCGAGCCACGGCCATACGGGTGTCGGATCGAGCGCTTCGCCGCCGAAGATCAGCAGCCGCACCGCCAGGTCGGCATCTCCGTCGACCTCCGCCAGCTGGCCGAACGCGGACGGCGTCTGGTTGAGGACGGTCACGCCCTCCCGGACCAGCAGTTGCCGGAACTCGTGCGGTGACCGGGCCAGGAAGTGGTCGACGAGAACCAGCCGGCCACCGGTGGTGAGGGCGCCCCACATCTCCCACACGGAGAAGTCGAAGGCAGGTGAGTGGAACATCGTCCACACGTCGTCCGGCCCGAACCCGAACTGGTCCTGCGTATTCGCCAGCAACGACAGCACATTGGCGTGCGAGACGAGCACGCCCTTGGGCCGGCCGGTCGACCCGGACGTGTAGATCACATATGCGCTGCGCGCCCGTGAGTACTTGTTAACCGCCCGTGGGTAAGAAGTACTCACGGGGGGCGCAGCCGCATCGGCGATCACCGCGACCGGCTTCGCATCGTCCAGCAGGTACTGGATGCGCTCCGCAGGGTACTGCGGGTCGACGGGCAGGTAGACACCGCCGGCCCTGACGACCCCAATGATCGCGGCGATCAGATCCGGCGACTGCGGCAGCACGACGGCCACGACGTCGCCGGCGACGACACCCGCCTCGCTCAGCGACGCGGCGACCGCCGCGGAGCGCTCGTCGAGATCCGCGTACGTCAACGACTGGTCCCCGGACGTCACCGCCACTGCGTCGGGGCGTTCGACGGCGCAGTCCAAGAACAACTCGTGCAGTGACGTGGCGGCGGGCTCGCGTCCGGGAACGCTCGTCAGGGCGTCGGCCAGTTCCTCGGCGGTGAGAACGTCGATCGCCCCCATCGAAGCGTCGCTCTCGACAGCGGCGAAGGAGCTCAGGAAGTCGACGAACCGCGACAACAGCCGGTCGAGTTCCTCCTCGCCGTAGCGGCCGGGATTCGCTTCGAAGTCGACCCGGACGGTGCGACCGTCCACCGACGGGTAGAGGTTGAGCGACAAGTCGTCGGCCAGACCGGTCGTGAGCACGTTGAACTCGCCCACGAGCTCACCGAGCACGATCTCTCGGTGGAAGTTCATGACGTTGACGGTCGGGCCGAACCCGCGGCGGGACGGTTGTGCGCGGCCTTCCCACATGTCTTCGTGACGGTATCGCTGACGACGCAATGCACCCGTCAGTTCGAGTTGAACCTTCCGGACCAGTTCTTCGATGCTTCTGCCGGGATCGAGGTGAACCCGGAGGGGGACGACGTTCGCCATCATTCCCGTCGAACGTCGGGCGGATGCGCTTGTCCGAGCCGAAACAGGAAGGCTCAGTACCACGTCCGCGGCACCGGCCATTCGTCCTAGATACGCGGCGAACGCGGCAACGATCACGGGCACTTCGGATGAGTTCCACTGGCGCGCCAGTTCCTCGATCCGGCTCGCGACCGCAGCCTCCATGACACGGCTCGCTACCCGCGGCGGAGACGTCGGTCGCGCATGTCGGTCCGTGAACCGGACCGGTTCGGGCAGTTCAGCGGTCCGTTCCGCCCAGTACTCGCGGTCACGGAGGTATCGGCCGGTAGTGCGGTACTCGCTCTCTGCGTCGTACAGCGCGCGCAGGCTCATCGCGGTGGACGGCGGCGCCTCGGTTCCGCTGACGAGATGGGTGTAGAGCTCCGCCACACGATTCATCAGCACCATGGCGCCGTACGCGTCCATCACCAAGTGATGAGTGCGGGAGTACCAGTAGTAGTGGTTCTGGCCGAGATGCAACAGGGTTGCGGCGATCAACCGGTCGGTCATCACGTCGAGTGGCCGGCTGTATTCGTCAGTCATCCAGCGGTGCGCCTCGACGACCGGGTCCGCGTGGTCGCGCATGTCCCGATAGACGAGCGCATCCTGGATGCTCAGATCGACCACCTGATGGGGCTCACCGGCCACGTTGACCAGACGGACGAAAGCGGACTCCAACTCGCGACACCCGCGATCGGTGGCCGACACGAGAAGGTCGTAGTCGACCCGTCCGCGTACCTCCACGAACTGGGCGATATTGAAGGGCGCGGCCGGGTCGAGTTGCTGAGCGAACCACAGCGCTTGTTGCGCACGCGAAAGGGGAAATGGTGTCATTTCCCCCACCCCGCCCTCACAGGGCGTTGCCACCCATATGTCCCGCCACTCAGCCGTACCTCGAAAGTTATGAGGCAGTGCCTCGACGGGACTTACATCGTGGGCGCCTCGTGGTTCGTTACGTGGGCTAGACAATACTGGGCAAATCATCGCCCCTCCACACGAGGGGGGACTGTGAGCGGTACGTCACGATAATCTCTGCACACCCTCAGACAGGAGCCATGCAGTAATGGACGACAACGTCACGGGCCCGTCGGGTTTCGGCACGTCAGGCCCGGACAATCTCGGGTCGGACGGCCGGGCTCAGGCGGCGGACGGAACACCGGTTCGACGTGTCCGTAAACGCCGGACACACCAACCTCAGGTGCGGGCGCATCGGCTCCGGCGGCGCGTGATCGTCGGCGGCTCGGTGGCCGTGGTGGTTGTCGTCGCGTTCGGCGCGTGGCTGGGCTTCACTGCCCGCGAGGCGAAGGCGAACCTCGAGGAGGCGCGTGGTCACGCGCAGATCGCGAAGGACGCCCTGCTCGACGGCGACACCGAGGTTGCCCAGCGGTCCGCGGCCGACGCCGACAAGTACGCGTCGCAGGCCTACGACAACACGCACTCGATCCCGTGGAGCATCACCGCCGCCGTCCCGGTTCTGGGTAGTCCGCTAGCAACTTCTCAGCAGATTTCCGAGGTGGTGCGGGGGCTCACCCACGACGTGTTGAGTCCCGCCGTGGACGCGGGAAGCACGCTGGCCCCCGATCAGCTGATCGAAGGTGGCGGACGTGTCAACGTGCAGTCGTTGCGCGACGCCGTCCCGGTGCTTGATCGGACATCCGTTGCCGCGCAGTCGCTGTCGGATCAGGCGCAGACCATCGACGAGGCCACCTACCTCGGCGTAGTGAACGAGGCGCGCACCGCGTTGCAGGATCAGACCGCCGAGCTGTCGAAGCTGCTGAGCAACACCGCGATCGCCGCAAAGGTGGTGCCGGCGATGCTCGGCGGGGACGGGTCGCGGAACTACTTCCTCGGATTCCAGACGAACGCCGAAGCGCGTGGAACCGGTGGGCTGCTGGGCGGATTCGGCATCGTTCGCGCCAACGACGGATCGGCCAAGATCGACACGCTCGCCTCGAACTCGGAACTGTCGATGGACAAGCAACCCCTCGATCTCGGCCCTGACTACGCGGCACGCTATGGCGAAAGCCGGCCCACCACCGACTTCCGGAACAGCAACCTCAGCTCTCACTTTCCCTACGCCGCGCAGATCTGGAAATCGCTGTGGGCGCAGGAATCCGGCGAACAGGTGGATGGAGTCGTCGCAACCGACCCTGTCGCGCTCAGCTACGTGCTCGGCGCCATCGGCCCGGTCACGATGCCGGACGGCGAGGTGATCAACAAGGACAACGTCGTTGAGCTCACCGAATCGACCGCGTATGTGCGATTCGCCGACGACAACAAGGCCCGTAAGCAGTATCTGCAGACTGTTGCCGCGCGCGTGGTCGACAAGATGACCGGCAAGCTGTCGTCCCCGCAGGCATTGCTCGATGCGCTCGGCAAGGCCGCGGGCGAGGGACGCATCGCGGTGTGGAGTGCGGACCCCGCCCTGCAGCAGGTACTTTCGGGCACGAAGGTCGGCAACGTCGTTCCGGACGACGCGGCGCCGTACGCGGGTGTCGTGGTGAACAACCAGGGCGGAAACAAGCTCGACTACTACCTGTCCCGTGAGATCGAATATGTGGCAGACGGTTGCGTAAACGACACCCGTTCGTCGACCGTCACCGTGCGTCTGACCAACAACACCCCCGCCGGGGAGTTCCCCGACTACGTTGCGGGGTTGTTCGAGACGGTCGGCAACGTTCCGAAGGGCACCAACGCCGTCGACCTGTCGCTGCTCGCCACCAGCGGTGCGACCCTCGACAAGGTGACGGTCAACGGCGCTCAGCAGTTCGTCTTCACGGGAACCGAACTCGGTCACCCCGTCTTCAACGTGCGAGCCATGGTTCAGCGGGGAAAGACCGCCGAGGTGAAATTCGAGCTCACCGAGCCCTCCGCTCCGGGTGAGGCCCGGGTCCCGGTGCAGCCGCTGGTGGATTCGCCGAACGTCACGGTGGACGTGCCGAACTGCGGCAGCTGATCGTGGGGGTACCGCCGCTACTGCGGATTCGCGTCGGGCGGCGGTATCTGGACGACGTTCTCGGTTTCGACGGACTGCACGCCGGGGACGGATTCGATCGCGGCGCGATCTTCTTCTCCGACGGCGCCGGAGATGATTCCGATCGTGTGCAGCACCTGATCGACACGCATGCCGCGTTGCCGCAGCGCCGCGCCGACCGCCTCGATGTCGTCGAGATGGTCGGCGTCGACGGTGACGGTGATCGCGATCATGCCGGCGCCTGGATCAATCCCGATCCGACGTCGAGGGAAGGCAGCAGGAGTCTCCGCGCCTGTTGGGTGAGCACGGCCCACAGGTCGGTGCCCGTGCGCCCGGTCGCCTCACACCACAGCGCGGCGATGCCCGCGACGTGTGGGGCGGCCATGCTCGTCCCGCTCTTCGAGCCGTACCGCGTCGGTACAGGGACGGTCGAGAACACGCCCACCCCGGGACCCGCCACATCGATCTGACCGCCGATGACGGGGTTGCTGCGGGCCGAGAAGTTGGCCAGTCCGAGTACCGAGTCGATCGCTGCGACGGCCATGATCGACGGGCTGTTCGCGGGTGGACCCACGAAACCCATGTTCCCTGCCGCGCGGTTCGCGTTGTTGCCTGCGGCCGCGACGATCAGCGACCCCGATGCCAGTGCCCGGCTGCCCACCGTCTCGTACGCAACGGACACCGCCTCCACGTTCGCGCCGAGGGACATAGAGATGACCTGGCAGCCGTTCACGATCGCCCATTCGATTCCGGCGAGAATTCCCCGGTCGGCTCCGCGTCCCTGATCGGACAACACCTTGCCGACGAAGATGTCTGCCTTGTGGGCCACTCCGTATCGGCGGGTGCCGCTCGGGGACTTGGGGCCGCACGCGGTTCCGACGCAGTGCGTGCCGTGGCTGTGTCCGTCCTGCGGGCCGGCGCCCGGCACGAAGGACTGGGCGGTGATGGTGCGGTTCTCGAAATCCGGATGCGTCAGATCGAGGCCCGTGTCGAGGACGGCGACCTTGACGCCGAAGCCCCCGCACGCCGACGCGCTGACATTGGTGGCGTGCAGCCCCCACGTGAGCTCCGAGGTGTCGGTGAAGCTCGCCGCTTCGGCCCGCACACGAGGATCGGTGCCGATGGAGAGGGCGTAGTGCATCAGCTCGGGCTCGATGGAGAGCACCGGGCCGTCGCCGGCCTCGGCCGCCCGCAGTGCCGCCAGTTGATCGGGATCGACGGTGACCACCGCGATCCCCAATTCGTCGAACACGACGGCGTCGGCGTCCTGCGTCTCCGACAGATCCAGCGCGCTCGATTCGAACTCGATGCTGCGCGCCACGTCGGACAGCCCCGCAACGTCGCGGAGTGTCTGTGCGGCGTCCGTTCGGTTGCCGCCTTCGGTGAAGACGACGACGTGGCTGCCCGTGACTTCGGGTTCGGAGGGAGCGGCGAGTGTGTTGTCGCCGTCGTTGTCGCCGTATGAATTTCCGTGTGATATCACGATGTCGTCCTTGATCGGGGTGAGTCATTGAGGTGAGCGCTGTGGGTCGGTTCGATCGTCGACCGGCGTTCAGAGGGGGCCTTCAGTGTTCGAACACCTCAACGCTCCATCGATTGGTCCCGAATTCCACGAGTGGCGCTCTACCCGACTATTGGGTGGACCGAGCCGGCGGGCAGAGTAGTTCGGCTCACGCCGCCGTCGACTTGGGGTGATACCAGTCGACGACGACGGACCGCACTCCCACCGATGCGATCATCGTGCGGATGGGGCCGTCGACACACAATTGGCTCTCGACGTGTCGTGCGCTGGAGCAATCACAGATGTTCGGCGTGGCCGTCAGCCCGATCAGGATTTCCGGGGACGCGCTGGAGCGGCCGCCCTCGATGAGGAGCATCTCCTCGTCGACGACGCGAACCGCGACGTCCCGGCCGTCCGCGACGTCTCCGACGACCAGCGCGAGGTAATCAACATCGTCGTCCTCGTCGCGAGCGGCGATCAGACGGGCCGTGCAGGTTCCCAGTGGCACGAGTTCGTCCAGCACCAGATCCGGTGGACTCGGTTTCGCGGAGTTCGACCCGTCTCGCCGTCCAACTGAAGAAGGGCTCCGGCCGCGCGGTCATGACGTTCTCCTGTAGTTCGACGCAATAACTTTCCGCGATACCCATTCAGCGTGGCCGAGGTGTCGGCTAATCTCGCCAGTAGCGCCCTACTCGAACGCGCGGGACACGCCTCGGGTCGAGAACGAAACCGAACCGGCGCCCGTGCCGGCCTACTCAACCCGTCGACGCTTCTGGAGTATTGCGGCGAAAAGCGACTTTGAGGTTGTATTGCACTGTTTTGCTTCCCAACTCGCGTTCGATCCTCGTCGCGGTGCTGTTTCCGGGGGCGCGAGAATCTAGAATCAGACCTATGGGTCCGGTGTGGCCTCTCGTTCAGCGGCAAGTCGAGTTCGACGCGATCACCGCGTCGCTCACGGCTCGGTCCGGGGGATGCGGTGTCGTCCTCACGGGCGATCCCGGCGTCGGCAAGACCACTCTCGCGCGGTTCGCCACCGAGTCATTGCCCCAAGAGGTGAAATGGGTGGCGGGCACCGAGTCGGCGCGGAGCATTCCGCTGGGAGTGTTCGCCCATCTGGTCGGAACGTCCACCTCCCGGGATCCGGTCGCGTTTCTGTCCGCGGCGCGGCAAGCGCTTCTCGACGACGGTCACAGTCACGACGTGGTGGTCGGCGTGGACGACGCTCATCTCCTCGATCAGCTCTCGGCGACGTTCCTTCACCAGCTCGCCCTCGACAAGGCCGTCCACATCGTCGCCACCGTCCGCAACGGTGAGACCGTCCCCGACGCGATCACGTCGTTGTGGAAGGACGGCCACCTGCTGCGAATCGAACTGGCGCCATTCACCCGGGATCAGAGCATCCAACTGATCGAGTCCGTGCTCGACGGTCCCCTCGAGGGGCTGAGCGCGGACATGATCTGGGAGGCGTCCGGTGGAAACGCCTTGTTCGTCCGGCACCTGGTGGAGGGCGCCCTCGAAGCCGGGACGCTGCGCCGCTCCGGTGGCGTCTGGCAGTTGCGGGGACGCGCCGCCATCACGTCCGAACTCGCATCCCTGCTGGAGCACCGGATCGATCAGATTCCCCACGACGTGCTGCAGGCGTTGCAGCTACTCACGTTCTGCGAGCCGCTCGATCTGGACATCCTCGGTCAGCTGGCGGGCGAGGACGCGGTGGAGGAGGCCGAGCGACGCGGCCTCGTCAGGATCGTCGAGGACGGACGCCGGCTCGACGTCCGCTACATGCATCCACTGTTCGGTGAGGTGATCCGGCGACGGGTGGGGCGCGCGGCGGGGCGGCGACTCCGCGGACAGCTCGTGGAGGCGTTGAGCAGTCGCGCCGTGGTCGGGTCGTCGAATCGGATTCGGCTGGCAGAGTTGGCCCTCGACAGCGATCGGTCCGTCGAGCCCGCCCTGCTGGTCGAGGCCGCCGAGGACGCCATCGGTTTGGCGAATGTTCCTCTGGGGGAACGGCTCGCCCGCGCGGCACTCGACCAGACCGGCAGCTTCGAGGCGGCCGACCTCCTGGCCCGAGCACTGCTGTGGCAGGGACACGCCACCGAGGCGGAGTCGTTGCTGCGCTCCTTTTCGCCCGACAGCCTCGACCAGGTGCAGCTGGTGCGCTGGGGCACGTCGCGGATCGCGAACCTGTTCTGGGCGAGCGGCGAGTCGGAGAAGGCCGACGAGGTCCTCGCGGTACTCCGCGCGAAGGTGACGCACCCCAGTCTCGTGCCGATCATCGAGGGAATCGGCTCGGTGTGCGCGGTGTTCGAGAATCGGCCCGAGGAAGCGGCGGCAGCAGCGATGGCGATACTGGCCGCCGATCGGGTGTTGCCGTGGGCGGTCGAGTGGGCATTCTTCGGTGGCGGACTGTCGCTGGCCTTGATGGGACGCGGCGACCGGGTGCCCGAGCTGGCGGCGCGCAGCGCGGCGGTGGCCGATCAGATCGACGGGCTTCTGCGGTTCCCGGCCGCACACGGTGAGATCCTCGCGTTGACGCTCACCGGACAGTTCGACGCGGCGCAACGCCGGGCCGAGGAGTACCTCTCGTTGGCGTCGAGCGGCCGATACGTCGCGTGGGGGCTTGCGAACATCCTGGTCGGGACGGTGGAGGTTGCCCGTGGCCGGTTCACCGACGCCGCGGGTCGCCTCGAGCAGGCGATCGCCGCCCTCAACGTCGGCGATACGGCCGATGCCATCTCGTGGAGTTTCCCCGCCTACATCGTCCTCGGTCAGGCATATGCGGAACTCGGTCGCATCCACGAGGCGGACGGGATCATCACCGCCGCGCAGGCCCGGAACGGCCGGCACGTCGCCGTGTTCGGACCCCAACTGATGATGTCGCAGGCGTGGCTCGCCGCGGCACGGGGTGAAACCTCACGGGCCGTCGAGCTGTCTCGTTCCGCTTCAGAGTCCGCGTGCACAGCCGGTCAATTCGGCATCGAGGCGGTCGCGCTGCACCATGCCACCCGGTTCGGCGACACGACCACGGCCACTCGCCTCGCCGAGTTGGCCGAGATCTGCGACGGCCAGCTCGTCGACATCGTCGCGCGACATGCGGCGGCTGTCGCTGCGGGGAAGGGCTGCGAGTTGGTGACGGCGGCAGCCGAGTTCGAGAAGATCGGCGCCTTGCCGGACGCTGCCGACGCGTACGCTCGGGCGGCAATCGCGTTCACGCATGCCGGCGACAAGCGGCGTTCCATCGAGTGCGCTGCCGCGGCCGAAGCCCTGTCGGCCCGCTGCGACCACATGTCGTCCCCCGCTCTGGTGGAGGCGGCTCATCCGCTTCCGTTGACGAGTCGTGAGCGGGAGGTGGGGTCGATGGTTGCGGCTGGTTTGTCGAATCGGCAGATCGCGGATCGGTTGTTTGTGTCGGTGCGGACGGTGGAGGGGCATATTTACCGTGCGTGTATGAAGTTGGATGTTGCTGATCGCAGTGGGCTTGCGGAATCGATGGGGACGACGGTGCGTTGATGCCGTGCCCGTGCTCTGGGCACGACGACATGCCGGCTCGGCAACAGGAATCGTCCTGTTGCGGAGTCGGCTATGTGTGCGGCGCCCGGGGTCAGGCGAGTGGCCGTGTCCGGTTGTGCGCCGGTATCGGCTTTCGTTCCCAGTCGACTTGCTGCGGTGGGATGAAGGTGGGGTGCCGGTCGGCGCCCATTTCGATTTCCCAGTCGCTGTGGTGGAGTAGTCGGTGGTGGTATCCGCAGAGCAGTACCAGGTTGCCCATGTCGGTGGGTCCGCTCTCGGACCAGTGGATGATGTGGTGGCCTTCGCACCATGATGGCGGCGCACCGCATCCGGGGAATGCGCATCCTCGATCTCTCGCCACCAGTGCTTTTCGCTGTCGTTTCAAGCCGGGGTCGCTGCTGAAGGGGCTAATCCCGATCCGCACCTGCGCGGACTGGGACGACGCGAAGCCGGAGTTCGTCGAGATCGACCTTGTCGGCCACGACGGTGGCAACGCCACAGGTGAGCACGCCTACACACTGACCGTGACCGACATCGCCACCGGCTGGACCGAGAACCGCTCCGTGCGCAACAAGGCCCGCAATTGGGTAATCGCTGCCCTGGACGAGATCGCGAACATTATACCGTTCCCGATCCTCGGCGTGGACAGATCTGGGTTTGATACCCCCACCCTGTCTTGAATAGGCCCTGCTACCTGCTATAACGACACGCCGACCAGGTTGTTGATTCTTCAGGTCATCCCGTGAAGAGTAAGGCACTGCCTAAACAATCCAGGTGACACGGAGGTATGCGGTGGACACGACGAATCTACGCCTGGTCACCTCGGCGAAGCCGAGTCTCTCGACCGCCCCGCCCGATCCCGGCCTCTACCAGGCCATGTGCATCGAGGCGTATCAGTCATCGCAAGCCGCTCGCGGGTTCAGCCAGCTGACTATCGACAATGGGACCGCCACGTTGGAACGGTTTCTGACCGCGTGCGGGCGACCGGCATGGGAGGTGACCCGCGACGACATCGACCGGGTGGTGGGTGAGCTGGCGACGGTCGGGATGGCGACATCGACACGACGGGGCTATCTTTCGACGTTCAAAGGGTTCTTCACGTTCCTGTGCGCGCGTAAGGTCGTCGAAATCGAGGCGATGTTCGGGACGCGGTTGGCCGATCCGGTCGACCAGTTCAATGCCGCCCGTCATGTCGGCACCGATTCCCCACATGTGCTTCCACCGCCGACCCCGCAGCGGCTGGACACGTTCTTCGCGTTCCTGCGTGAGCGGATAGCCACGGCACGAGTATTCGGCACGGCCGCCCGCGACTACGCCTTGTTCCGCACGCTCTACCATGCCGGGTTGCGATCAGAGGAGGCGGTGATGCTCGATGTCGCCGACCTCTACTTCGACCGGGGACCATTCGGCAAGATTCATGTGCGGTTCGGTAAGGCAGCCAACGGTTCCGGCCCCCGCCCCCGCTGGGTGCCGATGCTCGACGGACTGGACCTGATCCTGAAGTGGTATCTGGCCGATGTGCGAGGCAAACTCGCAGACGGGGCGCCGTTGTTCCCGGATCAGTCCGGCGACCGGCTGCATCGCGGCAGCGTCCGCAATCGGCTGGCTCAACTTCTCGACCTCGAGGACGCTGCCGCGACCGAGCGTTTCAGCCCGCACGCCATGCGCCGGGCGTGCGCCACACACAACTACGAGCGGGGCATGGATCTCGTTGCGATACAACAATTATTGGGTCACTGGCGGGTGGGTACCACGATGGGTTACGTCCGGCCGTCGGCCACCTTCATCGAGGACGCCTACCGACGTGCCGTGTCGGCCACACTGACCGCACTCGAGGACGGGCAACGATGAAGGCCACCTGGCGGCTGCGGATGGCAGCAGCGCAACGCGAAGTATGGACCGGCGCCCAGCTGCGTCGGCTGCTCGCCGAGAAAGCCGGCCTGAAGATGTCATCGGCGTCGGTGTCCGCGCTGCTGACCAAGCAACCCGCGCAGCTCAAACTCGACACCCTCGCCGCCTTATGCACTGCACTGGACTGCACACCCAACGACCTGCTCGACATCGACACCACACCTGCCGCGGCTGCGCCCACCCCACCTGCTCCGGTGGCGCGGGCGGCGGCCCCGGCGAAGCCGGGACGATCCATGCCACCGCTGTGACCCGTCCACGCCGGATCATATGCTGCCGCACCTGCGGGCAGCAGCGACCGCACCAATCCCTCGGGCAATGCGCGCGCTGCTACCAAACGGACCCGGCGATGGTGCATCGGTGCACCGAAAAGCTGGCCACACAACTCGATCCGACACCCGAATGGTTCCACGGATTCGGCGAATTCCTCGCCGCGCGGGCTGCGCCCACCCGCGCGGTCTCCCTGCTTCACCAACTGGCGGCGATACTCACCGCGACACCGGGTGCCGGACCCACCGCCATCCTGCGCGCCGCGCGACGTCCCGGCCCGGCTGTGGGGGCGCTGGCGCGTGCCTTGGAGACGTATTTCGTCGATTCCCGGCTCACGCTCACCCTCAACGTCGCCGGCCAAGCCGCAACCGAACGGCGCGCCAGACGAGTGGCCGAGGTACCCGTCGGATTCCGTCCCATCGCAGCAGCATTCGACAGCCATCAACTCCAATCGCGTGAGCGGGCCCGCCGCGTCGGAACCAAACCCCGCTCCGACCGCACCCTCGAGATCAACCTGGCCGCCGTGCGTGATCTGGCCCGCTACCTGGCCGAGTACCGCCCCGGGGTCACCGATCCGACACTGGTCGGTGTCGGCGACGTGGAGGCGTTCCTGGCTACCATCACAAACCCGAGCAACCGCGCCAGACACCTCCACGCCCTACAGGTGTTCTTCCGATTCGCCCGGCACGCCCGTCATATCCTCGCCGACCCCACACGCAGGCTGAACGCCAACTCCAACATCGCCTTCCACGGACACGTACTCGACCACGCACGCCAACGCGACCTGTTCCGGCGATGGACCAGCGACGCCACCGAACTGCACCCTCACGAACCCACGATAGGGCTCCTCGGCCTGCTGCACGGCGCGTCGGTCGCCGAGTTGCGTTCACTGCGGGTCGACGACATCGACCTCACCGCGGCAACCGTCGTCTTGAGCCGCCGCCCCCAGCCGACCCCGCTCGACCCGGCCACCACCACAGCACTACGCCGTTGTCTCCAGTATCGCGACACTCACCACCACACAAGCCCATATCTGCTGGTCAACCAGAAAAGTAAGACCACCGGCGGACCCGTGTCCATCGACTACCTCGCCCGCACCCTCGTCCCCGCCCAGGTTGCCGTGGCGACCCTGCGAGCTACCCGCCTCGCCCAACTGGTCGCCGTCATGGACCCCGTCCTCGTCGCCGCCGCGTTCGGCATCCGACGCGGTGCGGTCCTGCACTACCTCGGCGACACCGTCGATGCCACACGCCTGCCCAACCCATGAACATCAGGTGCTACCTCGCACACGTTGGCCCGAACCTGTGCGCTTTCGACAACGGCAGTGAGTTCATCAATCATCACCTGCTGGCGTGGTGCGAGAAACGCAAGATCACCTTCACCCGGTCGCGGCCTGGCAACTCCAACGACGGCTGCCACGTGGAGCAGAAGAACTGGGCGATCGTGCGCACCGTCGTCGGCAACCACCGGTACGACACCGAAGCAGAACTGGTGTTGCTCAACAGAATTTGGGTGCTGCAGTCTCAGCTGGCGAACTACTTCTGCCCGCAGCAGAAGCTCGTCTCGAAGGTCCGCAACGGCGCGAAGGTCGCCAAGAAGTACGACACGGCGACCACCCCACACCGCCGCGCCGAACACCACAAAGCGGTCGGGAAGCACGACAAGGAGACCCTTGCCGACACCTACACCGGCATCATCCCCGCCGCCGTCCAACGGCGGATCCAGGCGCTGACCACCGAACTGCTCACGATCACCACCAGCAAGTCCGGCCGGCCAAACCTCGCCCCTCCACGCGCGCACTCTCACATGAGTCAACGAATCAGACTTCGCGCGCATCTTGACTTGAGGCAACAGGTGGTCGGTGAAACCTTGCCCGCGAGCACGACTCGTCGCGCGACAATGACTGCATGGCAACTACCGGGGTCGTCCGTAGCTGGAACATCGAGGAGATGCAGGGCATCATCGATTCCGACGAAACTCCGGGCGGGTGCTGGACGTTGTTCCACAGCGTGGCGGTCGAAGGCTTCCCCGCGCTACCGATTCAGATCGGTGAAACGACTCACTCTCACTTTGGCCGTCAATGATTCAAACCGAGCGTCCACCTGATTGGGGCGCAATCGTCAACGTCTCGTACACACGAGACTCGCGGCTGCCGGCCCGTCCTCGACACCCTCGACCTGCCCCTCCCCGTGCGAGCATCCTGCGGGCTCCGTACTTAGTCAAAGCGATGAGCACGAACGCCCCCTCCCTCTTCGTGCGTTGATCAACGCGATGCATTGCGCACGAGAGCGGTAGGGAAGAATAGCCCAAATGAGTCGTTTGACAGACAAGGCTTGGATCGTTGCAGGCATACTTTCCATCTCCGCCGCCTTGATCCTTGTGGGTGCCGGAATCATCGTGTCCACAACGCGAAGCGAGACCGACTACACGTCCCATTACACAACGCCACCATCAGCCGACTCCATCAACGCGGTTCAAGTCGCCGTAATCGGAGACTCATACACCAGCGGCACAGAGGTCGGCGGGTTCGGGAGCTCCGGTTGGCCGGCACTATTGGAGAATCGCCTTTATACCACCGAACATCCCGTCCTCGTCGCCGTTTCGGGAAGGCCTGGTTCGGGTTACGCGAACCCAGGAGCGGGAAACAAGACGTTCGGTCAGGATCTTGAGAGCATCATTAGCGCCGATACTGACGTCGTTGTTATGTTTGGCAGTCGAACTGACGCGAACATGCGCATCCAGGAATCGGCTGGCGCAACCTACGCTGCAATACGTCGGATCGCCCCTACCGCAGCAATTATTGTAATTGCTCCCGCTTGGATCAATGAGGACGTACCCGAGAGGATCATCCGATTACGAGATGAATTGAAGCCTGCAGCGATGGCAGCCGGTGCAGTGTTCGTAGATCCTATTGGTGAGGGTTGGTTCTTCGGGAAAAATTCTTCGCTAATAGGCGAGGACGAAATTCATCCTACCAATGAAGGACACAAATATATGGCCAACCTCATCGAGCCCCGCTTGCGCGATGCCCTCCAGCTTGCCAGTCACGCGCGCTAATGATTTCCGCAGTCTGCAGACAACCGAGACTTCAATTGCAGTCGACCAGACATAAGTAGGTCACTGACCAAGTCACCACTACCCAACTACGGATGCCAACCAATTTGACCCAAAGCTACGGCGTCAAAGTTCAGGGAATACCTCCTACAGGATAATCACGATCTATTATCATGCCAGAATCGGCCACATTGGCCGAAACAATACGCTAATCAAACAGATTTTCGGACCACCGCCAGCCTTACAAAATGCCAAGCTCCAATTATCGGACGACGATGCTCCAACCACGCCAAGAAATCTAAATCCTGCGAAACTTGAAAACTCGACCATCGAAATGATTCGGTCGAGCCAGCGATCGATACGCCGAAGTGACATAGATATCCATAAGATCAGCTCCACCAAAACATATAGACGTAGGCTGACAGAAGGGAAGTTTGTGCCGCCTAACACCACTGCCGCTCACTTCAAGTAGCTGCGCTCCACCCCACATTGCAATCCAAACAGAACCAGCGGAGTCAACAGCCAATCCGTCCGGCTCTCCGTCAAATTCGCTTAAGTCCGCAAAGACCTGCGGGTCACCACAAATGCCATCGGGACCATACTCAAACACCATCACCATACGGGTAGGTGTATCGACATAAAACATTTTTGTATTGTCGTGGGACCAGCCGATTCCATTCGAGATCGTGACGGGCCCGTACTCTCTCACCATGACACTACGATCTGCATCGAGGCGATACAGCCAGGCTTCGCGCCGTCCGTCCTCGGACATCGTGCCAATCCAAACGCGTCCCCAAGCGTCCACCGCCCCGTCATTAAAGCGGATGGCGCCTGTCACTTCATTGGCCAACGAAGCAACAAACACGGGACCAGGCTCAGTTACGCGGTATAGTTCAACACCCACCGCGACTAAGAGCTCGTTATTGACACGCAGAACGCATGAAACCGGTGAATCGAAAGACGCCACGCATACTGGCTGAATCAGCTCGGGATCGGACTCCCAAACTGAACCGCTGTAGATGTCGACCCACGTTAGCCTTTTGCGCGCGTCGTCCCATAGCGGCCCCTCACCCAACTCATATCTATCGAGCGACACTGCTTCAGGATACGAAAGATCCTCCACCCCTAGAATAGGGAAGTCCACTTAACACCTCCTAAGGCATAGATTATTAAACCAGCTGCTGGCTCTGCATCCATTGATTACACTTCCGATGCAAGGCAGATCGAGACTCCGCCATCGATAACGATCTCGCTCCCCGTCATGAAACCTGAAGCCTCAGTATCGAGTAGAAGCGATACCGCCGAGAAAAGATCGCTAGGCAAACCAAGCCTGCGCATCGGCGTCCGAAAAGCGATTTGCTTCAGCAGATTTGGACCAGTGTCTCCGTCTCTCCGGCTGAGGCCTTCTTCGAGCATTCCCGTTGCTATCGCACCCGGCGATACACAGTTTACCCTCACCCCAGCCGGCCCCAACTCAAGCGCCGCGGCTCTAACCCAGCCAGCCAGCGCAGACTTGGAAACCGAGTACCCTAGCGCATTTCGCGAAGTTGCCGTTGAATGAACTGAACCGAGGACGACTACCGAAAGATCAGTCGGCGACTTACGCCTAACGATCTCATTCACGAGGACATCAATACAGCGAACGTTAACGTTGAGCAGGGAAATCCACGCATCCGTACCCAACTCACCAACGCTGCCCTTCGACTGAACTCCCGCACAGTGCACTATTCCCGTGATGGCGCGCGTATCCAGAAAACCGCCGGTTTCGACAAATTGTCTCACTTCGGCGAGGCACGAGAGATCGACTCGGTGAGTAACCTCCGGCGAGGGTGACACATCCAATCCAATCACGTGATGAGTAGCTGACAGATGCCGCGCCACTAGCGACCCGATTCCACCTGCAGCCCCCGTAACAATTACAGTTTCCATTAATCAGATCCGTCCGTCGACAGTCAATCGAGAAAATGCGAGTGCTTCCGCAAATTCAAAATCGTCCTGGGTATCAATATCCGTGCTTTCGAGGTCACCAATTGGAAATACGCTGACATCACCGGACACCCTCATTCCCTTTTCCAACATGGCATCCCGCTTAAAGATGAAGAAGCAAGAGTTCTCTTTGTATACGGGCGCCATGTCCTGCGTACGTTCCATTATTGCGGGATCATGGTTGAGTGGACGGATATCCTCACTCCACAAGCGTCCCCGAATTTCAGACACAGAGAATAGGCTGTCCGACCGTCCATCCAAATAGGACTTCACGGCACGGTCGATGGTATCCGCGCGAAGGAACGGGTTCGTTACATGCAGCTGCACAATGATATCTCCGGTCACATCCGGTGCAAGTTCTCGGAGGACCTCATCCATCGATGTAAGCGGACCAGCCAATCGGTCGGGCCTCCGACGTCCCCTGATTTCTGGATATAGCGAACTCAACTGCTCCAGCAGTTCGTCACTGTCTGTGTCAACAAGGATGCCCGACAGAGTTCGACATTCCATTAGCGTGTCCAAAAGCCACCGATAGAGGGGACGGCCGCCGAGATCTCGAAAATTCTTGTTTGGAACACGCTCACTATTCTTCTTGATAGGCACTACGGCTACAACACTATTCTCCAGCATATTCAATCTCCTGACCGTCTACTGTGCCGCTTTCGCTAACACGTTTACTTGGATAGTAAAACCTCGACAATAAGTCGGCCTCTGGTAAATTGCCGTTGAAGCCTTGCCATGCACCGATGAACTGACAAAATCGGAACGCCGGAATATCAAAAAAGTGCGGAAAAAGGACACCCCGTCGCGTAGCAGAGACATAGTCCTGGATAACGTTCGCCGCCACGAGACCAGACGCAGACAAAAGAGACAGACTAGAGGATTCAATGATTCTCTTGTATGCGATTGCTTCACGCCGGTACCTATTGCGTATCGTCGACCAGGATTCCTCGTGTACGTGCTTTACCACGGCCTCAGCTTGATATGAGATGTCAAGACCCGACTTGATGACATAATTCGCCCAATCCACATCCTCCAACCCGGTCAGCGACTCATCGAAGGGCCTGCTATCCCAAACCTTCCTCCGAATAATGGAATTTGCGTTGTTGGCAAAAGCGTACGGTTGCCGATGAATCGATTCTGATGGAAACCAGGACTCCATCACCCTCGATTCCGAGAACTTTGTTCTGTGATCGCCTTCCTGACGACCATATGCGTAAGCTACAGAGTCCCGAGAGAACGGCTCGACTAGTTTTTGCACCCAAGTATCGTAAACAGGATAAACGTGGGCGCTGCAAATCAGGACAACATCGCCCGTCGCTTCGGATATTCCACGGTTCAACGAACGACCAAATGAAAATTCAGAGCGGTCAATATGCACAACTTTGTCACCGAGATCTGAGATAATATCCAAGGTGCCATCCGTTGATCCGGAGTCGACAAATATCAGTTCGCCTACCGGTACGCTCTGCTTCCTCATGCCCTCAACGAGCCGACCGATATGTTGCGCCTCATTTAGGCACCTCACGACCGCTGACACCTTCATTTCACAACCCTTTCAGCGCGCGAATCAAATTTCCCACTTGTAATTTCCCATGCGACTCGACCAAAGGAACCAATCCCGCTCCAATACCTCCGGAACAGACGCCTCGGCGATTGAGCTAACCGAAATAGCCATTCACCACCATGGTCTTGCAGAAACTTCGGGGCCCTATTCTCGTCCCCAACGACGAAGCCCATCCAGCCCCCGCAAGTTAGAATGAGACATTCTGGCAGCAAATGCCGGCTGGCTTCAACGAATTTTGCTTCGATCGGCATCCCCATCCCAACAACGACAACATGAGGATTCGCCGACCTCAGGTTCGAGAAGCTATCGTCGGACATCGGGTCGAATCCATTGTGCGCAAAAACGATCTCGACGCCGTACTGAATCTCGAATGCAAAACGTGCGCGCCGGACCAACTCCTCAGTCCCGCCAATAAGCGCGACTCGGAGTCGTTCTCCACCATTACGGCGTGCGCACTCGATCAAAAGATCGTGGCCCAAATCAGTCGTCGGGCATCGTTCAACCGAACGGGCGCCAGACAGTCGGGCCAACATAGATATCGAGGCACCGTCTGGGTACGTGATATCAGCTAAGTTCATCACCTGTCGAAACTCTATATCATTTCGATGGTTGAGGCCACCAATGTGCAGGGCATACGAAACGAATTGATTACCGCCGAAAACCGCATCAACATGAATCTCGAGAATACGCACATACGTTGTTGACCAAAGCCTAAAGCCTGCGACGTCTGTTATCACGCAAGATCTCCCGAAGTCAGAATTTGTTTGAAGCGATCAGTCCAACTCGGAACGTTTTCAGACTTCTGAGATATATTGAACGCCCGGTAGCCAATAACTGGCGATTCAACCTCGTACTGCGTAAGTTCTGCTGGAATCATCAGGCCACCGACGAGTACTGTCTTCCGGGTCGCGAGACAATTCCAGAGTTTGGCGGGAACTATGGACGCAGATCGCGACGTTTCACGATACGGAAGGATTATCATTCCCCACATTTTCATCTTGGCGGGCAAACCTCCGATGTCTACGCCGGACAGACAAGCGACCTTCGAGTTGCCCAGCACTGCTAGTGCCCCGCCGTCGATTGGGCCCACGATGTTCACCTGAAATCCCAAATCAATCAGTCTCAGAAACGAACTCAAGTCGATCTCGGCTTCCCGCACCGAGCCGAAGTATCCGACTACATTGGGATCGCCGATGGGCCAGTCCGTATCGATAAACTCCTCGTCGGCCGCGGGAAGTACAACCTGACACTGGACGCCTTCTTTCAACCAACGCTCCTTCAGCATGACGCTGTCAGAGGTGATCGTCCCTTTGCCATCTCGCACTCTTTTCCCAAACCAACGCTCTACGCTCCTCGCCGACTTTGGGGGGAACCAGTCTTTGGGAGCGTTTTCCCAATCAACAACATGGTCATATATGGGGTGGGTCACCCTAACGAGACGAAGGGCGATCCGCGTCCAATTCGAAGGAACATAGAATAGTGCGAGGTCTGCAGTCGGCGTGCACCCTCGTATCGCGGCGAAAAGAAAGCCAATCGCTGAGATGACTTTCACTCCCTCGATTCGCTCCTGAACAATTCGACCCTGCGAACTAGTTCCAAGATTCCGCAGCCTATCAAGCACAAACGATCGAATATGTGCCAAACTACGAGGCGCGGGCTCGATAAAATACACCTGGTATCCCGAGGACCTCGCCGCGCGTGCTAGCGAATGATGCCGCTGCCAAGTGAAGTCCCATCGAACGCCACTAAATATATATATCACTGGTGTACTCATTGACGAACACTCCCTCGACGAAGCAAAAGGAATAACGCGAACATCATTACGGCGTAGCCGAAAGCATTCGCAATAGCACCTGCGTATAGCTGGAATACAGGCGCGAGCAGGATATTTAGAATTACGTTTACGCCCGCACCTCCAGCACTGGAGATACTCATCCAGCGGGAGTTTCCGTGCAACAGACTTACAGTGTTCGCGAGTGGCAAGTAGAAGGCCAGCGGAAGGAAACTCGCATACAAGCAGGTCCCAAGCTTTATCGCATCCTCATACCCGTGCGCTTGGAGAACCACGAATGCCAACAGCGCCGCAGGCAAGCCAGCTGCCCATATTGCGATGAAGATGGCTCGGTCTCTTCGCATCAATCGCCGGAGTTCAGCAGATTGACAACCCGGGTACCTGTGGAGTCCGGACTTATTTACCTCCGATGCCGCGGCACCAAATATTCCCGAAAATTGATACACGGCCCCATAAGTACCGACCGCTGCTGGCGAAAGTATGACAGCGTAGATGATCCTATCTGCACTACCCAACACCCATTGAAATACTCCGTGAATGGTGATTGGCACACCGTAACTGACCAGTTCCCCAAAGCTTGATTTCGCGGCGGTGGAACTACTCCTTCGGTGCCAGAAAATAGCAAGCACCACGCCCAGCACTCCGACTGCGAAGTCGCCTAATAGCCAAGCAAATCCAGCCGGTAATCCGAGGTACTGAGCAGCACCGCGTACGCATACACTTACAGCCGCTACGCTCGCGAACAGCGCCAGATAGCTTACTGTTCGCCTCTGTGCTCGCAGATATGCACTGAGAGGCAGCACTGATCCTGCGACAAGTGTCCCGCATAGAGTCGACAACAGAAGCAGCAGTTGGGACATACCCAGCATGTTCGCGATTACGGAAGATACAGCTAGCATCAACGGTAAAATCGCTATCGGGACTATCGAAAGCACCACGATGTCTCGCCGCGAGGCTCGGACTGCCTTAGATATAACTAGTTGACGAAAATATGCTTGATCCAAACCAAGACTCGCTACCAATGTAACGACTGGCGTGAACACAGTAAGAATGGCAATCGGCGCGAAGGTCGATGGGGAGTAACTCAAAGCGAAAAATCCGGCCATAATGACCGTACTTCCGCGATACAGTATCGCGGACAACACCGCTGCCTCACGCCAATGCGAGCGGACATCTAGGCTTGTCTTCAACATCTACAACCCGCTTGCGATTGCAGTCGCCACACGTTCAACAGCGCTTACATTGGGAAACACCGACACGAAATTCTTCTTGAGAAATTCCTGACCCGCCCTGGGTTCCCAATAGGTGTTTCGGCCTACCAAGAATTCCTTCAGTTCTCTCGGCGTGTCGATGCTAGGCACGCCTGTCGTCCACTCCACTGATTGCCAGACCATTTCTTTTTCCGGCCTGAAGTAGGCCACTCGACGACCCATCGCCAATGCATCGAAAATAGCGGTGCTCGCGCGACTAATCAGAACGTCTGATGTCTCGAGATCCAGAGCAAGGGGCCATGAGCTCCGGCCGTCCACAAAGGCGGCTGTGACCGCCGGATGCACGTTGACGTGTAATCGGTAGCCCAGAGATGCATGAACGTCCCTCACGTCCCGGTACCATTTCGACTCCGCTCTCGGATGAACACCGTATGCAAAGTTGAAGTTCGTCACCGCCGGCCGGACTGGCTCCTCGAGAATTCTTCGCTCCGCCGCATCCAGAATCTGTTCGGTTCGTATGGATCCGACAGTTATCGCGTTGTCCACCATGATATTTTGCTCATCGAACTCTCCTTGCAACAGGACAAGGTCGGCGAATGTATACGGAAGTCTCCACCGCAGCGTCTCGCGGTTAGCAAAGTCCTGAGCGCCTTCCACCTTTGCGATGATTTTGCTTCCCCTACGCCTTGCACTCTCAAGATATGTGCGGGTGGCTCCCCAATCGTTCATGACTAGGACCGCGCCTGGAGCGGATGTGTACTCCGCCATCCGTACACAATCGAGCGAGAACCGCTCCGCTTCGGCGAGCATGCCATCTGTGGAGTTGCTGTCGAATCCCAGCGCCGCGCTGACTCCAAGATTGCGCAGTTGAGCAATTACGGGAGCCAATTCGGTTACGTGATAGCGGGCAGACGGTAGGACTATGACGTCAAATGCTTCAGCCTGCTGTCGATCCGTACCCAACCTCGCGGTACCCGTAATTGAATATTGGTCCACGAAACCATCAGCATTCAGGTAGTCATGCCATTCTTCGTCGGGTTTGAACAACGAAACTGCACTCGGGTTCTCTGCCGCCCATCGCGGATTGCGATATGTTAAGTCAATCGCGCGAGACACGACCTGACGATCTTCCCGCCTTGCCGGCACCGTTCTTCTTCGCGCCGCGTTAAGTCCAACCATCATTGAAATGCTGCTGCACGCCAGAGCGAATGCGGCTATGCAAATCTTGGCAATCCTGCCCGCGCGCCTCCACAGCACCAAGGGTAGAGACGCCGATAGAGCGAGGCCGCCGAACGTTATAATTCTCGCCGACAAACTGAGAAGATCGCAGGCTAGCCTGATATATCTCAGGGTCCTAGTTGTCCTACTTATCATGTCCCGACACTTTCAGTTTTGCTCGCGCCGGAATTGTCACACCCGATTCCGGAACATCGAATACCACAACTGCCCCCGCCCCGATCTTCGCGTTACTTCCGACCGTTATTGCACCGATAAGTATCGCGCCTGCCCCGAGTTCCACATTGTTGCCAATTTTAGGGCAATCATCGTCGCGGTGCCTATTTCCGATCGTGACGTTTTGACGAATGGTGACATCTTCCCCAATTATGGCCCTGGGATTTACGACGATTCCGATACCGTGTCTGATCCGGAGGCCGCGTCCGACTCTCGTTGAAGGCGGAAGTTCGATTCCTATTACCCACTCGACCACGATCTTATAGAATACGTAGAATGGTGGATATATAGTCTTCGAAATGATCGAAGGACCGTTTCGCAGGTATTGGGCGAACCGGAAGAGGGTAACCACGGTCTGACTCTTGAAGTAGCCACGGTTGCATTGCCACTCGTAGCGCATCACCGAACATCCTTTTTCATTCGCCGTCAAGGCGCTCTCCTCCCATATCGGATGACAGCAGGGCGACCGCTGACATAAAGGCAACAAAAGGTAATGCGTCATCGTCGAACTGGATGGTTGCGGATGCGATGACGGAGATGATCAGCGCTATGCCGAGACGTGCCTGTCCGGTTCCTCCGCCGAGAACAGCGCGCATGCCGAGCACCGCTGCCGACACCAGAAGTACTGCCAACCCCACGATGCCCACGACACCATGTCGGACAGCGATACTCACTGGCAGGCTGTGCGACCCCACCTGAATATGTGCGAGGTTTGGCAGACCACCGACCCCACCAATTGGGTTCTCGGAAAACAGCTCTAATCCTCTTGTGTACGAGAGCTCCCGCAGATCCGCGCTTGCGCCATACCGGGCGTCAGCGACATTTTCTAGCGCGTAGTTGATGTCCTGCCAGAGGTTCGGAAAGAGAAACGCCACTATCCCGAGGAGAGCGAGGACTGATGCGGAATACATCACGACACGACTGCTCTTTAGGGGGCCTTTCGCTCCTGTACGGAGGCCGACAACGAGCAGGGTGACCAGTGCATAGGTCAGGATAATCGACCGACTAGTAGATAGAAGTAACCCGACGGACGAGAGAGTAACCAGTGTTATGACGGTCCACTTGGAGCGCACCCGGTCGTTGTAGATATATAGCGCGACTGCGATCAACCCGAACAGTGCCAACTCATTTGCGTATAGCGCGAATCCTATTGGCCTCAGGACCTCAATATCATAGAACAGGCTTGGCGTGGATAAGCTCGTCGAAGAAGAGAATCCGGACGGGATCTTTGCACCAAGAATGGCGTCAGTTATCGCTGGCGCGGATAGGCTTAGAACGTATACGCCTAGCGATAGGAGCCAGATCGAGATGAGTACACGGAAGAATACAGATCGGGTTTGGTGGGAGGCGTTATAAATAGCGGCTACAATCAGTAGCCCGGTGCCCCAAACATTTAGTGTTCGTACGGCATTACCAACATATTCAGTCCAGACTAGCGCGGAAGTCGCCAATACGACAATGACTGCAACCGGAAGAATTAAGTGCAGTGGGAACAGAAGCCGACCAAACCTCTTCCGATCCCGTCCGATTGCCCACAGTGCCAGGATTGGGAAATACAGGTATTGATCGAAGGACAGCATCCACAGCACAAGAAATACTGCGATGAATATGGCCACCAATCGTCCGCCTGATCGACCGCACACCTGGGTCTCATTTTCGTCGCTCTGCAGGTAGTTCCCAGCACCATCACCACTCGGCAAGGGAACCGTCCGCCCGACGCCAGATCGGGTTCGTCCACGAATGCCCGATCTCACTCATTTCGCGAACGCGATTCTCGTCAACCGTAATCCCGAGACCGGGAAGAGCGGATGGCGTAAATCTGCCATCAGATAGCTCAAATACTTGGGGATCACAGACATAGTCAAGCAAGTCAGCGCCAGCGTTGTAGTGTATTCCTAGGCTGGTTTCCTGAAATATTGCGTTGGGAGACATGAAGTCAATCTGAAGTGAAGAAGATAGCGCAATCGGTCCCAATGGACAGTGCGGCGCTAACGCAGCGCCAAAAGCCTCGGCTAGGGCCGCAATGCGGCGTGTCTCGGAGATGCCGCCTGCGTGTGAGACATCCGGCTGCACGATCGATACACCGGACTGCAACAACGGGATGAATTCTCCACGCGAGTAGTGGCGTTCACCCGTTGCAATTGGGATTGTCGTCAACTCGCAGAGGGCTCCAATGCGAAACGACAGTTCCGGCACAAGTGGCTCCTCCACAAAGAGCGGGGAGACGTCCTCCATTTCTTTTAGGAGTTTTTTAGCGAGCGCGAAACTTGTCCTTCCATGGAAATCGATTGCAAAGTCACCGGAATCGCCGATTGCCTCACGGACGAGCGTTGCTCGCTTCACTATCTCGTCGATCGCGCGCGTCCCCTCCAAATGATTAAGGACGCCGCCGACATTCATCTTGAACTTTTGAAAACCCTCCTCAAGGCGCTGAATGGCATGCTCGGATACCTCCTGCGGGCTGTCGCCACCAATCCAGGAATACGCGTCGATCCCGTCCCGGACCCGACCTCCTAGCAGTTGATAAACAGGTACCCCGAGCGCTTTGCCCTTTATATCCCAGAGAGCCTGGTCGACCCCGGCGACCGCGCTATTTAGGATGGGCCCGTTGCGATAAAATCCACCGCGCGTGCATGCCTGCCAGATGTCTTCGATACGGTCCGCATCTGCGCCGATTAGCAGCGGCCGGAGCGCCTCCACTGCGGCCTCGACGGTAGAAGCGCGACCCTCGATGATCGGCTCACCCCAACCAACGACTCCCTCGTCCGTTTCGAGACGCAAGAAGAGCCAACGTGGGGGCACCACAAAGGTCTCCATCTTCACAATCTTCATGGGCGCGAGTACCTCATCCTTTGTCGTTCGTGTTCGAATTCGCATGTAGCTAGCACCCGCGGTGCTCCGAATACAACTTGCTCCGATCGAGCTCTGGTCCCCGTACTGGCTGCTGAGATGGCCGGTCATTCAGAACCGTTGCGGGCGCTAGTACGCGCCATCGCCCGCCACCACCGCACGCATCGTCTTTCCGATGATGAGTAAGTCCCCCATCATCGACCAGTTCTCCACATAAGAGAGATCGAGCCGCACAGTTTCTTCCCATGAGAGATCCGAGCGCCCACTCACTTGCCACAGCCCGGTGACACCTGGCTTCACAAGGAGCCGACGCCGAACGGTGCCGTCATAAGCCTCGACCTCCCGGCGCAGTGGCGGACGAGGACCGACTACGCTCATCTCGCGACGGAGGACATTGATGAATTGAGGCAGTTCGTCGATGCTGAACTTGCGCATGAATCGGCCGACCTTCGTCACCCGCGGGTCTTCGCGCATCTTGAACAGCACTCCAGCGCCCTCGTTGGCCTTCATCAGCGAGGCGACTTGTTTGTCGGCGTCCACCACCATGCTGCGGAACTTGAGCATCGGGAACGGCCTGCCGTCCAGGCCCATCCGCTCCGACTTGTAGAAGACCGGGCCCTTGCTGGTCAGCTTGATCGCCAGTGCGACGAACAACAAAACTGGGCTGATCAGAATCAACGCGAGTGTCGCGAATACGAAGTCGAAGGACAGCTTCGAGAACCTCTGCGCACCGTGGTACTGCGGCTTCTCCACATGGATCAGCGGCAGGCCGGCGACCGGGCGCATCGACAGCCGTGGACCCGACACGTCCATCATCCCGGGGGCTACCACGAGGTCCACGTGATGAGGCTCTAGCGCCCACGCCAGGTCGCGCATTCCGTCATGCCCCAGGTGCTCGGTTGCTGTCACTGCCACCGTGTCTGCCTGGCAGAACTCCAACGACTCCACGACGTCCTGCTCGTCTCCGAGAACGGGAATCTCTCGCCCCTTCACGGTGATCTTGTCGCCGTGTTTACCGGTATGCCCTGGGATGCACACGCCGACAACGCGGTATCCGTCAGCAGTGCCGCGGGCGAAAGATTCGGCGAGATTTCGCACCGAGCGTTCACCACCTACGACCAGGACGGACGTCTGAAACTCTCCCCGCGAACGCTTCCGCGCGACCACCTTGCGCCACACCCAGCGGTTCACCATCAGGGCAACCAAGCCCACCGGGAACGCGATGGCCAGATATAGGCGTGCCAGGTCGAGCCGGAAAAGGAGAGCAAGGATCGCAATGAACCCGAAAAGACGCACCGTCGATACGAAGATCCGGCGGTACTCGTCGGGACCACTACCGATGACCCGGATGGTGCGGGTCCGAAAGATCACCAGCGTCACCAGCCACGCAACTACCAGCAGGGCAGAAACCAGTGTGTAACTCAGCTCGTGGAGAGCTTGGCCGGTGGTCAGAACACCGCTGTCGCCAAAGCGAATCCACTGGGCCAACGCGACGGCGGCAATCACTACCAGGGTGTCAGAGATCAACAGACGCCGGATATACGCCGCCTGCCACTCTCGACGACTCCCGAGTCGCCCCGTCTCCGAAGAGACGGTTGTCGCGCCCGGCGCGCCTGATGCAGGGCCGAGCGGAACATCGAATGCGGTCACCATTCGTGCCTTCCACCTGAGAACCAATAAGTCGGCTAGCGCTGCTGTCTTCCGACTGTTGGCGGTAGATGACGACCGCCCCCCTGTATTGCTGCCGAGATGATGATCGCACCTTCAACCAACTTCGTTACGCATCGAGTGGCGAACGTCACAAGCGTGGGACATCAAGCGCGAGAACAGGTTCCCGTGCAGGTCACAGCTCTATATATCGAACGAATGACACGTTCTACATCATGGTCTGCGATCTGAATAGGGTCGAAAGTCCTGGCACGCCGAACAGAACTTCGGTATTTTGCACAACCCTACTCACGAGTCAGATCCGCGGCGAGACGGCGATGTTCGCGCGCAGCCCCACTCGGTGAAGTCGCGTGGCGACCGTGACCGATGAGTACGCGGCCGCAAACATACCCAGACTGTGGGCCACACTCTGTCATTCGCGTGAATGACATTGGGGCACTGGCTACGTAGGTGCCGTATCGACCGCTCTACGATCGGCGCCGAACCATCACAACAACAGAAGAGAATGCGCACATGAATAGAGACAGCTTTTGGAATACCCCTTGGGGAATGCTTTTCTCGTTCGGCTCGGAACTGGTGCACGCGCTGAATTTCGGCAGCGTCAATACTTAGCGAAGAATTGGCCCGCTCTCCGACTCGGAGGGCGGGCACAGCGAGAAGTGCTTTACCGAGGCGGCGCCTCATTTCCGAGTTCACATCTTCGGCTGTCCAATATTCACTGGACGATTTGCAGATAAGCCGCGCACGTCAGTGGCACGATTGACGCCGTGACCATTGGCCCGCTCGACGATGCATCCCACCGCAGTCGCCTGCGCCGTCTGCGTGCGGCGTGGCGGAGGAAGCTCGACCCGAGTGAGCAGTCGGCGGTCGTGTCGTGGGCGGCGTTCACGGCGACGTTTGCCGGAGTGCGGGCGTTGACGCACTGGATCAGGCGCGGGCACGGGCCTGCGGGCGGTGGGTTGAGTCTCCACGGCCGCCATTTCCACCATTACAACTTGGGGATCGCCGCGCTGGCCGGTGTCGGGGCCGTGGCGGTGCGGGGTTCCGAGAAGCAACGCCGCCATCCGACGGTCCCGATCTCGTACCGTGTCGGCACCGCGCTCATCGTCGACGAACTGGCCCTGCTGCTCGACCTCGAAGACGTCTACTGGGCGAAGGAGGGGCGGACGAGCGTCGACGCCGCGGTGGTCATCATCGGACTCGGCGGATTGATGACCGCGGGATTCGAGTTCTGGCCCGCCGCCCAGCGGGCGCTCACGGAGCCGACGTAGACGGCCGCACGCAGGACAACCGGGCGGTCCCCCACGGCTCGATGTCGTAGACCGGGATGCAGTCCAGGCCGCGGGCGCGTGCACGCTGCACCACCGCCGCATCCGCCGACGGGCACGTGCCGTCGGCAACGGCCTCGGTGACGATGGCGCACACCACGTCGCCGCGAAACTCGCGGACGGGTTTCAGCCCCTGCTCCACCGTCCAGTGCCGCACGGCAGCCCAGTGCGTCACCTCGGTGACGGTGGACGGGTTACCGATGAACAACACACTCCGGGTCGCGTTCCGTCCGCCCGACGCAGGCGATGCCTCCGCCTGAATCTCCGCCTCGGTGCACCACTCGGATGCCAACTCGGCCAGGGTCGTGCTCGCAATCGTCGACATCTTCCTCATCCTGTTGCCGGCCCCCGGATGAAGATCATCCTGTCGCGAATCGGGCCTCACGACTGTCCCCCGATCGGGCCGAGAACCGAATGATTCGACTGTCCCCCGATTGGCCGACGGTGACGTCACAGCGCCTGGGGCTGCGGGGTGGATCGAGACGTCGTATCATCCAAAGCTGATCCACGTCGCTCGGCGGAACCGATTGAGCGACACCGACATAACGGACAAACCGGGCATCTCCGACCGGAGGATGTCGCGGTCGGCCGAATGTCATCCGCAAGAACGCACGCGACAGCCGAACACTTTGCTTTTCGTTTACTTACTTTTGAAAACTATGAAAGCCCAGAGGTGAAACTCCTTGGTCTCGCAGACGCAGGAACCTGCCGTCCCGAACGATGAACGCACCACGGCGCTCGACGAACTCGGCCCGCACTACAAGTGGATTGCGTTGTCGAACACCACCCTCGGCATGCTGGTGGCGACGATCAACTCGTCCATCGTGTTGATCGCGCTCCCCGACATCTTCAAAGGCATTCACCTCAACCCACTCGAACCCGGCAACACGAGCTACCTCCTGTGGATGATGATGGGCTTCCTCGTCGTCACCGCGGTGCTGGTCGTCAGTTTCGGACGGCTCGGCGACATGTTCGGCCGCGCCCGGATGTACAACATGGGTTTCGCCGTGTTCACGATCGCTTCGATCTTCCTGGCAGTAACGTGGTTCGACGGCTCCGAGGCCGCACTGTGGCTCATCGGGTGGCGCGTCGTCCAAGGGGTGGGCGGCGCCTTCCTGATGGCGAACTCGTCGGCAATCCTCACCGACGCCTTCCCCGCCGATCAGCGCGGGCTCGCGCTCGGCATCAACGGTGTCGCCGCGATCGCCGGATCGTTCCTCGGCCTGCTCATCGGCGGCATCCTCGCGCCGATCCACTGGAACCTGATCTTCCTGGTCTCGGTCCCGTTCGGCGTGGTCGGCACGATCTGGGCGTACCTGAAACTCCGCGACACCGGCGTCCGCCGGCACGCCGACATCGACTGGTGGGGAAACGTCACGTTCGCCGTCGGACTGATCGCCGTCCTGGTCGGCATCACGTACGGCATCCAGCCGTACGGCTCCTCGTCGATGGGCTGGACCAGTCCGCTGGTGCTCTGGTGCCTCCTCGGCGGTCTCGCCGTCCTCGCGGCCTTCTGCGTCATCGAGACCCGGGTCGCCAATCCCCTGTTCAACTTGCACCTGTTCCAAATCAAGTCGTTCACCTGGGGAAACATCGCCAATCTGGTCGCGTCGCTCGGCCGCGGCGGGCTGCAGTTCATCCTGATCATCTGGCTTCAGGGCATCTGGCTGCCGCAGCACGGCTACGACTACAGCCGCACTCCGCTGTGGGCGGGCATCTACATGCTGCCGATGACCATCGGATTCCTGATGTCGGCGCCCGTGTCCGGGGTCATCTCCGACAGGTTCGGCACCAAGTGGTTCACCAGCGTCGGCATATTCATCACCGCGGGAACCTTCGGATTGCTGATCGCCCTGCCGGTCGATTTCGAGTACTGGGCGTTCGCCGCGATCCTGCTGATCAACGGGATCGGCATGGGCATGTTCTCCGCGCCGAACCGGGCGGAGGTGATGAACAGCCTTCCCGCAGACGCACGCGGCGTCGGCGCGGGCATGATGACGACCTTCCAGAACGCGGCGATGGTGCTGTCGATCGGATTCTTCTTCAGCCTGATGATCGCCGGACTCAACTCCAACCTTCCGGCGGCGATGAGCGACGGACTGATCGCGAACGGGGTGCCCGCGGCGCAGGCCACCCAGATCGCGAACCTGCCCGCCGTCGCCGTCCTGTTCGCCGCCTTCCTCGGCGTCAACCCGATCCAGGAACTGCTCGGACCGAACCTGTCCGCACTCAGCGAGCAGCAGCAGGCACACCTGACCGGCCTGGACTTCTTCCCGCAACTGATCTCGGGACCGTTCGCCGACGGACTGGCCATGGCGTTCGCGTTCGCCATCGTCGCCTGCGTGATCGGGGGAATCGCCTCACTGCTCACCGGCCCGCAGAAGAACCCGACGGCCGAAGAGCCGCGGGAATCGGTGGGTGCGGAACTCGCCGGAATCGCCGGCGAGGCGGGAATCGGTCCGAGCGAACTCGTCGACGAGCAACCAGCGGTGCGATGAGGTGAGGTTCGGCGGAGCCGGCCTCCGCTGGGCGCCGACCTCGTTACGCTGACACCATGCCTTCGGACCGCGGACTCAAGTTCATGAACGCCGCACACCGCGTCCTCCTGCGCGTCACGGGAGGACGGGTCGGGCGGAGTTTCGGCAAGATGCCTGCGGTGGAGTTGACCACCGTCGGCCGCAAGTCCGGGAAGGTGCACAGCGTCATGCTCACCGTGCCGGTGACCGAGGGAGACACCCGAGTCGTGGTGGCCTCGCGCGGCGGCGACGACCGCCACCCCGCGTGGTTCCTCAACCTGCAGGCCAACCCGGTGGTCCAGCTCTCGGTCCAGGGGCAGCCGGCGCAGTCCATGCGCGCCCGCGTGGCAACCCCCGAGGAGCGGGCCCGTCTGTGGCCGCAGGTGACCGCCGCCTACAAGGGCTACGCGGGCTACCAGAAGCGCACCAGCCGCGAGATCCCTCTGGTCCTGCTCGAACCGACGAGCTGACACCGGTCACCGCCCTCAGAACACGGTTCGGTTGCAGTCCGGCGCCAGTGAGCCGGATCCGCCCTCAACCTCGACCTCACCCTTATAGATTTGCGCATTCCGGGCGGGCCGAGGTTGGGAGCAACGTGGACACAGACGATGCTGCGCTGCACAGATCCGGGTTGCACAGGTCCCATACCCGGCACCTGCCGCGGCGCGGGTGGATCACCGCGGCCCTGACGCTACTCGTCCTCACGCTTGCACCTGCCCCGTCGGCAACGGCCGAAGCCATCGTGCAACCGGTGGCCGCCGACCCGAGCGTCGTCCGCGCCTCCGACGGCATGTTCTACATGTACACAACCGCCGACGACTGGGGCGACGGCCAGGGCATGCACAACATGTCGATCTTCAAGTCCGCCGACCTCATGGACTGGATGTACCTCGGCGACGTCTTCCCCGACAGGCCCGCGTGGCATCCGGACGGCAAGCTGGCGTGGGCACCGAACGTCCTCGAATCCGACGGCCGCTACAGCCTCTACTACTCGCTCTACGACGACGCGAATCCCTGCATCGGCCTCGCCACCGCCGACAGGCCCACCGGACCGTGGAACGACCTCGGCCGGCCCGTCTTCTGCGCCCACGACGTCGGCGTGGGCGGCACCATCGACCCGTTCGTGTGGGACGACGGAACGACGAAGACGATGTTCGTCGGCAACTTCCAGGGCGTCCACGCGATCCCGCTCAGCGCCGACGGAACCGCGGCGGCCGGCGAACCCGTACGCGTCGCCGACGAACGCTTCGAAGGTCCCTACGTCGAATTCCACGACGGCTACTACTACCTGTTCCTCTCGGCAGGCAACTGCTGCAACGGCGCCGACACCGCCTACCGCGTCCTCGTCGGCCGGTCCGAATCACTCACCGGGCCGTACCTCGACCGGAAGGGCCAGGACCTCAACGACGGTGGCGGCGCCCTCATCCTCGCCGGCAGCGAACCGTGGGCCGGGCCTGGCCACAACACGGTGGTCTCCGACGACGCGGGCGCGGATTGGATCGTGTACCACGCCATTCCGCGCGACAACCGGGATCTGCCCAGCGGAGCCCGGCGCCGCGAGGGGATGATCGACCGGATCGTCTGGGCGAACGGCTGGCCCGAGGTCGGCGACGGTTCGCCCGCGTCGACCGGGCCTGCGAACCCTGACACGGATCTGCCGGTGCGGGTCACGCTGCGCGCCGACTCCGACACGACGCTGCCCGCGGACGGCGGGACCGTCGACGCCACCATGCTCGTCGAGGCACCCGACGATCGCCCCTACACCGGCCAGGTGTGGGTGAGCGCCGTGTCGCCCGACAACCGGACCAGCGATCCGTTCTTCGGGCCGATCGACGTCGACCTTCAACCCGGCGAGGTTCTCGAGGAGGCCGTCACGTACACGGTGCCCAGTGATGCTGTCGCGGGAACGTACTACGCCTACGCCTTCGCGGGCAGCTACCCCGACGAGACCGTCGAATTCGGCACGATCCACGCCGTCAAGACCGGCGACGCGGCGAGGATCAGCCCGGTCCGGTCGGTGTCGCTGCACCTCGGCAAGCTCGCGCGTTGACGGCCGGCGGTTCGACGCTGGCCGATTCGGACAACCGATTCGGTTCCCAAATCCGATATCAACCACGGAATCAGTAACGATTTTCCTCATTTGCTATTGAAATAGTGGCGACTCCACGTCAGGATAGGGGCCACGGTGACGTGCCTCACACGTCACCTTCGGTCAGTCCATCGACAAAGGTGCTACATGCTGCAGACAGTGTTCGAGAAGCAACAACCGAACGCCACGGTTGTCGACCATGCGCTCCGGCGCACCCGGTTGGCACCGTTCTGGATCGAGGACGTCGCCGACACCCCCACCTACCCGTCCGCCACGGCCGACGCCGCATACGACCTGGTGGTCGTCGGCGGCGGCTACACCGGACTCTGGAGCGCCCTCCTCGCCAAGCAACGCCACCCCGAACTGTCCGTCGCCCTCGTGGAGGGCGAGACTATCGGGTGGGCCGCTTCCGGCCGTAACGGCGGTTTCGTCGAGGCCAGCCTGACCCACGGCAGCGAGAACGGCCGCCGACGCTGGCCGGAGGAGATCGCCACACTCGAATCGCTCGGGCTCGAGAACCTCGACGCCATCGAGAAGACGGTCCATACCCTCGGCCTGGACTGCGATTTCGAACGGAACGGCGCCATCTCGGTCGCCATCGCCGACTACCAGGCGGAGGAAGCGCTCGGCACCCCGCCGAGCGCGACGACCGCGGTGCTGGACGGGCCCGCGATGCGCGCCCAGGTGAACTCGCCGACGTATCTGGCCGGGGTGTGGGACAAGACGTCCACCGCGCTGGTGCATCCGGCCAAGCTCGCCACCGAACTCGGCCGGGTCTGCGCGGAGCACGGCGTCGAGATCCATGAACACACCAAGGTTCTCGACCTCGTCCGCTCCCGATCGTCGTCCCGGGTGGGCGTCCGGACGGCGCGCGCGACGCTGTCGGCGGACCGAGTGATTCTGGCGACCAACGCCTTTCCGTCCCTGCTGAAGCGGTACCGGCTGCACACGGTTCCGGTGTACGACTACGTCCTCATGACCGAGCCGCTGTCCGATGCCCAGCTCGCGGAGGTGGGATGGTCTGCCCGACAGGGCATCTCCGACATGTCCAACCAGTTCCACTACTACCGGCTCACCCGGGACAACAGGATCCTCTGGGGCGGATACGACGCCATCTACCACTTCGGGCGCGGCCTGAACCACGACCTCGAAGACCGCCCCGAGTCCCACAGGAGGCTCGCGCGGCACTTCTTCACCACGTTCCCCCAGCTCGAGGGCCTCGAGTTCACGCACCGGTGGGGCGGCGTCATCGACACGTCGACGCGCTTCTGCTCGTTCTTCGGGTCCGCGGCGAAGGGCCGGATCGCCTACGCTGCCGGTTTCACCGGTCTCGGTGTCGGCGCCTCGCGCTTCGCGGCGAACGTCATGCTCGACAAGGTCGCGGGCGAGAAGACGGCCCTGACCGAGTTGGCCCTGGTGAAGGACATGCCCCTTCCCTTCCCGCCGGAGCCGTTGGCGGCAGTGGGCATCAACGCCACCCGCTGGTCGCTCGATCGCGCCGACCACAACGAGGGCAGACGGAACGTCTTCCTCAAGGCCCTCGACGCCGTCGGCCTGGGATTCGATTCGTGACCGCCGTCCACACCGACGGGTCCTGGTGTTCCGGACCGCACACCGCGGCTCGAACCGCCGATCTCACCTACCACCGCCTGCCCGGCGACCAGGTCGTCGGCGAGGGAGCGCCGATGGTCGGCGAAAGAGTGCTCGGCGACTTCGCCGGGATCACCGTCGGCGTGTGGGAAATCGAGCCCAGCGTGTCGTGCGACGTCGAGATCGACGAGGTGTTCGTGGTGCTCAGCGGCGACGCGACCGTGCAGTTCGAGGACGACACCCCGGATCTCGACCTCGGTCCCGGAAGTGTCGTGCGCGTGCGGGCCGGCCAGAAGACCCGGTGGATCGTGCGCGACACGCTGCGGAAGGTATTCCTCGCCGCGCCGGCCACGTAGCCACGAAAACCACTGCACCCCTTAACCACACCTGCCCGGGCACTCAAACCCACAGCCACACCTCGAGGGAGTATGAATGAGCATTGCCGAACCACCCCCCTTGAAGACCCAGACCCCCGATCCGCTCGGCCCCGCGAAGGGGCTCAACAGCGGCGCACTGGGATTGATCGGCAACACGGTGATCGGGCTTTCGTCCGTCGCGCCGGCCTACAGCCTCGCCGCGACGCTGGGGTACGTCGTGCTGGCGGTCGGCGAGAAGGCGCCGTCGATGTTCCTCGTCGCGTTCATTCCGATGCTGCTCACGGCGTTCGCCTATCGCGAGCTGAATCGGGACACCCCGGACTGCGGGACCTCGTTCACCTGGGGCACCAAGGCGTTCGGTCCGTGGGTGGGCTGGATGGCGGGGTGGGGACTCGCCGTGTCCGCGATCATCGTCCTCGCCAACACCGCGGAGATCGCCGCGATCTACCTGTTCGAGGTTCTCGGGTTGCACGCGGCGGCCGAGTCGCTCGCCGCGAAGGTACTGCTGGGATGCTTCTTCATCGCGGCCATGACGTACGTCAGTTTCCGCGGCATCCTCATCAGCGAACGGCTGCAGAACGTCCTGATCGCCGTGCAGTTCGCCGTCCTCGTCGGTGTCAGCGTCCTCGCGCTGTCGAAGGTGTTCGGCGGCACCGCCGGCCCGCAGGCGGTCACCCCGCAACTCGACTGGATCATCCCGACCGGTGTCTCGATGTCGAGTGCCGCGCAGGCGATCATCCTGTGCATCTTCATCTACTGGGGGTGGGACGCCTGCCTCGCCGTGGGTGAGGAGACGAAGGATTCCGAGCGGACACCGGGCCGGGCCGCGGTGCTGACCACGGTCATCCTCGTGGCCACGTACGTCCTGGTCGGCTACGCGGTCCAGTCGTTCGCGGGGTTCGGCGACACCGGGATCGGACTGAACAACCCCGAGAACGTCGACGACGTGCTGACCACCCTGGGCGGGCCGGTCGCGGGGCCGGTGGCCGCGTCGTTGCTGCTGCTGACGGTGTCGATCTCCGCGCTCTCCTCCACCCAGACGACCATCCTGCCGACGGCGCGCGGAACGCTGTCGATGGCGGTCTACGAGGCGCTGCCGAAACGGTTCGCGTCCGTGCACCCCCGATACATGACACCCGGCTTCGGAACCCTCGTCATGGGGGCGGCGGCGCTGCTGTTCTACCTGGTGCTGTCGTTCGCCAGTTCCAACGCGTTGCAGGATTCGGTGGCGTCGCTCGGGCTCGCGGTCGCGTTCTACTACGGCATCACCGCGTACGCCTGCGTCTGGTATTGTCGGCGGACACTGTTCGACTCGACCCGGAATCTGTTCATGCGCGGCATCTTCCCGCTACTCGGCGCACTCTGCATGACGTGGGCCTTCGTTCAGAGCGCCGTCGACATGCTGCGTCCCGACTACGGATTCACCGCGTTCGGCCCGTTCGGTGGCGTGTTCGTTCTCGGCGTCGGAATGCTGGTCGTCGGAATCCCCCTGATGTTGCTGTGTTTCGCCACCGGCACCGGGAACTTCTTCCGCGGACGCACGCTCACCGCCGACACGGAAGTGAAGGTGCCCGAGCAAGGAGCGCCGAAGCCACCGGGAAGAGGCGATAGTTTCCCACAACGTCCGAGCCGATTGTCTTCGACACAGTAAGAACCGATTGTCTTCGACACAGTAAGAACCGATTGTCTTCGACACAGTGATCAAGGGAGGATTCGACCATGTCTGAGCAGCCCGCGTCTCTCGATCCCGTGTCCAAGCAAATCATCGAGCAACTTCAAGAGGATGGACGACGGTCATACGCCGCCATCGGCAAGGTCGTCGGATTGTCGGAAGCGGCTGTACGCCAACGCGTGCAGAAGCTGATCGACACCGGCGTCACTCAGATCGTCGCGGTCACCGACCCCGTTCAAGTGGGATTCTCCCGCCAGGCCATGGTCGGGATCCGCTGCTCGGGTGACGTCACCGAGATCGCCGCCCGGCTCGCCGACGTCGACGCCATCGACTACGTCGTGCTGACGGCGGGCGCCTACGACATTCTGGCCGAGATCGTGTGCGAGAACGACGACCACCTCCTGACCGTGCTCAACAAAGAGATTCGCACCATTCCCGGCGTGCTCGGCACCGAGACGATGGTGTACCTGAAACTTGTCAAGCAGCAATATGATTGGGGAACCCGATGACTACAGAAACCACCTCCTCGCGCACGTCCGCCCAGCTCGAGGCGTCCGCCCGACGCCATCTGTGGGGGCATTTCTCCCGGCACGGGGAGAGCATCACCCCGCCGATCATCACCCGCGGCGACGGCGCCCGGATCTGGGACTCCACCGGCAAGAGTTACCTCGACGGGCTGTCCGGGCTGTTCGTCGTGCAGGCCGGGCAC